>NZ_CP066308.1:2053750-2411875 GCF_016406105.1 Brevibacillus composti | reverse complement strand
CGTAGGATGGATGACAGGGATTTTCTCCAATTCATCGCAAATGTAAAAAAATTAACCGGTATTGATCTCGCACTATACAAAGAAGCACAGATGAAACGTCGGCTTACTTCGCTCCGCGTGAAGCGGGGATACTCCAGCTTTGTGCAGTATTTTGAGGCCATTTCCAAAGACAAAGAGCTCTTCTACGAATTTCTCGACAGGATGACCATCAATGTATCGGAATTTTTTCGCAATCCGGGCCGTTGGGAGGTCTTGGAGAATAAAATTTTGCCGAGGCTGGCGCGCCAGTCGCCCAGGCTGAAATGCTGGAGCGCGGCATGCTCGACGGGAGAGGAGCCGTACACCTTGACGCTTCTTTTGTTGAAGCATCGCTGGGAAGCCTCCCTTTTGGCGACAGACATCGACGAAGGCGCCATCGCTAAGGCGAAGCAGGGCGTATATACGGACCGGGCCTTGCAGGATTGCCCCAAAGATCTCTTGAACAAGTATTTTCAAAAGGACAGCCTGAGCTACAGGGTGGCGGACGAGGTGAAAAACCGCGTCACGTTCCGCAAGCACAATCTTCTGGCCGACCCCTTTGAGAGCGGATTCGATCTGATCATCTGCCGCAATGTGATGATCTACTTTACCGAGGAAGCCAAGCATGAGCTGTATCAAAAATTCAGCCGCGCGCTTCGTCCGGGCGGCGTTCTCTTTGTAGGCAGCACCGAACAGATTTTTCAGCCTCAACAATACCAGTTTGAGACAGAGGATACATTCTTTTACCGAAAATTAGGGTAAAGCGGTGCCGCGCGAGTATATCCATGTCGTTTTTTCCCAACACTAGGAATAACCACTACTCATAGGGGAGGCAGCATATGGACAAGCACCAAGTCATCGAGGCATATCGGCGAGGCTTGATCACTCTCCAGGAGTGCGGACAAATCCTCGGTGCGGAAAAAACGCAGCTGGATGACCTGCTGCGTGCCGACCACCTCCGCCGCTCCATATCCAAGAGTCCCTTTATGATTGCGGACCACTAGCCAGTAGAGCATATCGGCGGACGCTTCTCTCTGAACGGGAAGCGTCCTCTCCGTATAGCGAACATTCGGGATCCATGGAGAGATTAAGCCGTTTCCCATTTTTGTATTTCCACCGGGGTAGAGGTATGATATTATAACGCTTAAAAGTGATAAAGGACAGCAACCCATATGAGGGAAGAGCAAGTGCTGCCTGCAGGATGGAGGAAGCGAGAGATGCGTTATTTAACAGCAGGGGAATCACACGGTCCGCAATTGACCGCGATCATTGAGGGTGTTCCCAGCAACCTGCCGTTTTCTGTCGATAAAATCAACGAACAGTTGGCCAGACGGCAAAAAGGCCATGGCCGCGGCAGAAGAATGCAGATTGAAAAAGATGAGGTCAAGGTACTCTCCGGCGTCCGTCACGGGTATACGACGGGGGCGCCGATCACACTGGTGGTAGAGAATAAAGACTGGACACATTGGCAGGGGATAATGAGTGTGGAGCCAGTCGAAGGCGCAGAAGAGAAACGCCGGGTCTCCCGTCCGCGTCCGGGCCATGCGGATCTGAATGGCGCGATCAAATACCATCAGCGCGATATGCGAAATATTCTGGAACGTTCCAGCGCCCGCGAGACGACGATTCGCGTGGCTGTCGGGGCTGTGGCCAGACAATTGCTGGAGGCATTCGGCATTCGCGTCGGCGGACAAGTCTTGCAAATCGGAAACGTCGTGGCCAAACGCATCGAGCTTCCTTTGGAGGAATTGATCGCCCGCACGGAGGAATCGCCGGTGCGCTGCCTCGATGAGGAAGCGGCGCCGAAGATGATGGCCCTGATCGATCAGGCCAAGGAAGAGGGAGATTCCCTCGGCGGCATCGTGGAAGTGATTGTCGAAGGCGTGCCGATCGGACTGGGCAGCCATGTCCAGTGGGATCGCAAGCTGGATGGACGCTTGGCACAGGCGGTCATGAGCATCCAGGCCTTCAAAGGCGTCGAGATCGGCATCGGTTTTGAAGCGGCCGGCCGGCCGGGCTCGCAGGTCCACGACGAGATCCTGTGGAGCGAGGAAAAGGGATACAGCCGCAAAACCAATCGCGCAGGCGGATTGGAAGGCGGTATGACGACGGGCATGCCGATCGTGGTTCGCGGCGTCATGAAACCGATCCCGACTTTGTACAAACCGCTGATGAGTGTCGATATCGATACGCGCGAAGCGTTTTCGGCGAGCATCGAGAGATCGGACAGCTGTGCCGTTCCCGCTGCGAGCGTCGTGGCCGAAGCCGTGGTCGCTTGGGAAATTGCCAATGCGATGTGCGAAAAGTTCCCATCCGACTCGCTTGACGATATGCTCGAAAACGTTAAGCAATATCGCGCGTATACGGAGAAATTTTAAATGATCCGCAATGTACTGCGGGTCGAGCTGGGCGAGCGCTCGTATCCGATCATCATCGGGGAAGGTCTTCTGCAGCAGGCGGCCACTCTGCTGCAGGAGGGGGGGATCGCCCCGGCGGCTCGCTTGTTTGTGATCACAGATGAACATGTCGCGCTGCGCTACCTGCCGCCGCTGGAAGACAATCTGAAGTCTGCCGGTTATTCGGTGCATGCTTATGTAATTCCGGCGGGGGAACAGTCGAAGAGCCTGTCGATGTATGAAAAGGTGATGACGGCCGCGATCGAAGCAGGGCTTGATCGGAAATCCGTGATCCTCGCCCTCGGCGGCGGCGTCGTCGGAGATTTGGCCGGCTTCGTGGCGGCGACCTATATGCGGGGAATCCGTTTTGTGCAGCTGCCGACCACCCTGCTTGCTCACGACAGCTCTGTGGGCGGCAAGGTGGCGATTAACCATCCCTTGGGCAAAAACCTGATCGGCGCCTTTCATCAGCCGCAAATGGTTCTCTACGATACAGCCGCCATCGCCACGCTGCCGGAAAGAGAGAGGGCAGCCGGCTTCGCTGAGGTGCTGAAACACGGCTTGATCGCCGATGAAGGCTTTGTCGCGTGGCTGGAGCAGCATGCCAGCGAGCTGTGGGATCTCGATTCAGAATTGCTCGGCAAAGCGATATTCCGCGGCTGTGAGGTCAAAGCCAATATCGTCTCGGCTGACGAAACCGAGCAGGGGCAGCGCGCCTTGCTAAATCTGGGACATACCTTTGGGCATGCCTTTGAAGCGCTCTCGGAATACAGCAGGCTGAACCACGGAGAAGCCATTTCCGTCGGCATGTGTCTGGCAGCCAAAGTGGCGGAGCGGATGCAGCTGGCTTCGGCTGGCGTATATGCGCGTACTCGGGAGCTGCTGCGCCGTTATCATTTGCCGACAGCATGGCCGCATTGGCTGGACCCAGAGGACGTGCTGGAAGTGATGAAGCGCGACAAAAAGGCGGTCGGCGGCAAGCTGGCGCTGGTGCTGCCCCGTGCGATCGGGCGGGTCGAGCTGATCTCCGATGTGGACGAAGCGCTGATTTTAACAGTCATGAAAGAAGAAGCGGGGGCATAGAGAAAATGGGAGTGCGAGGAATACGAGGAGCCATTACTGTTGAGCAGGACACGAGAGAAGAGGTCGTCTCCGCGACGAAGCAGCTCTTGGAAGAAATGGTCCAGAGAAACGGCGTCGAACCGGATGACATCGCCAGTATTTTGATTACCACCACAGAAGATGTCAAATCGACGTTTCCGGCTCAGGCTGCAAGACTATTGGACGGCTGGCAGTATGTCCCGCTGATGTGCGCGAGAGAGATACCGGTCCCGGGAAGCCTGCCTTCCTGTATCCGGGTGATGATGCTGGTCAATACCGACAAGACAGCGGCGGAGATCCACCATGTCTTTTTGCGGGAAGCAGTCAAATTGCGTCCGGACTTAGTAAATCGTGATTGACTTTACAGGCACCCTCTTTTAGTATAGTAAAAAACGAGGGTGCCTCGTTTTGCAAACCGGTAAAAAGCAAAACCGGCTGAGTAGAGAGTGAGCAGAGTAGAGTGTAGAAGAGCTAGGCAGAGGAGAGAAGAGCAAGCTGGGATTGTGAACACATACACAATCAATCCAGGTTTCTTCCTGGATTTTTCTTATTTTCTCCCCCTATCTCTTCCTCGAACACGCAGGTGTCATCGGAGGAAGAGGACTTAGCGCCGTGACGTCGATCCCCATCCCAATGGGCGGGGCGTCATTTGCACACCCCTTGTGCATCGGCAAGCAGAGAGCAGTCGAGAAGAATCCATCTGTACGGGACACATGCTCAATAGAGATGTGGCTGCTTCCCTATTCTCTGATTTGGCGACAGGCGAATATTCCCCCTGACTCTGATGGCAACCTCCACAAAAGAGGTGAGAGAGTCATGTTTACCCCATCCTTGTCTGAAGTTCAGACGCTGGCTGAGTCGTACTCGCTGATCCCGGTGAGACTGACGCTGCTCGCAGACCAAGAAACCCCCATTCGGCTGTATCAGAAAATTCGCACGCCGCACTCCTTTTTGCTGGAGAGCGTAGAAGGAGGCTCGCGCTGGGCCCGCTATTCGTTTATCGGCCTCAATCCCTTTCAAAGCGTGGAAGCTACGGGCAATTTGATTACCGTAAAGAAAAGAAGCGGCGAGGAGTACACGCTCGAGGGAAATCCCGTCAGCTTTCTGCAAGGCGAAATGGAGCGCTATAAAAGTCCGAAGCTGAGCCATTTTCCCCGTCTCAGCGGTGGCGCGGTCGGATTTTTCGGCTACAACACGCTGCACTATTTTGAAGAACTGCCCAAGCACCAGGTGGAAAGCATCGTCCTGCCTGATATGCGCTTTCTTTTTACGGACGAAATTATCGCTTTTGATCACCTGAAGCAGGAGATCCAGCTGATCGTCAATCTCCATGTCAGCGAGGGGGACGGCGCGGCGGAGATCGAACGCAAGTACGCAGAGGTCGGACATCGGCTGCAGGAGCTTGCCTCGCAAGTGACGGCCCCGGGCCACGAGCAGTACCAGCCGCTGTCGCTCGCGGCGCCTGTCGCAGCCAGGCTGGCTGTCGAGAGCAATATGAGTCAGGAATCATTCGAGCAGATGGTGGAAAAGGCGAAGGCCTACATCGCCGCCGGAGATATTTTTCAAGTGGTCCTCTCGCAGCGCTTCCGTGCGGCGACGCAGCTCGACCCGTTCTCCGTCTACCGCGTGCTGCGGACGCTCAATCCTTCGCCGTACATGTACGTACTGCAATACGAAGGGGAGACGATCGTCGGGACGTCGCCGGAGCTGTTGGTCCGCGTCGAAAACGGCAAGGTCGAGATGCGGCCGATCGCCGGCACCCGCAAGCGGGGAAGCAGTCCCGAAGAGGATGCGGCCCTGGCGGAAGACCTGCTCGCCGACCCCAAGGAGATAGCGGAGCACTACATGCTGCTCGATCTGGGCAGAAACGACGTAGGCCGCGTGTCGGAGTACGGCACGGTCAAGGTAGAGGAAGCACTGGTCATCGAAAATTACTCCCATGTGATGCATATGGTCTCCCATGTGACAGGCAAGCTGCGGGAAGACGCCCATCCTTTTGACGCGCTTCTCTCCGCCTTTCCGGCGGGGACGGTCTCCGGAGCGCCCAAGATCCGGGCGATGGAAATCATCGCCGAGCTGGAGCGGGATGCCCGTCACCTGTACGCCGGAGCGATTGGCTATCTGGCCTTTGACGGCACGATGGACACATGCATCACCATTCGCACCCTGCTTTTTCAGGGAGGCTATGCGTACGTGCAGGCGGGGGCGGGGATCGTCGCCGATTCCGATCCGACAGCCGAATACCAGGAATCGGTCAACAAAGCGGCAGCGATGCTGGCAGCTCTGGAAAAAGCAGAGCAGCTCTTTGCCCGAAAGGAGGAGCAGACATGTTAAAAACGGCGCTCGAAACGATCTTTTCCGGGAGCGATCTCGACCGGGGACTGGCGCAGGCGGCGATGGGGGAAATCATGGACGGAAAAGCGACTCCTGCCCAGATCGGCGCGTTTCTCGCCGGCATGCGGATGAAAGGGGAACAGACGGAAGAGATTATCGGCTTTGCCCAAGCGATGAGAGAGCGGGCCGTTCGCTTTCCACTGAATGTGCAGGGGATGGTGGATACCTGCGGCACAGGCGGCGATGGCAGCCACACCTTCAATATCTCGACGGCGGCGGCAATTGTGGCAGCCAGTGCGGGCGTGCCAATTGCCAAGCACGGCAATCGCGCCGTATCCAGCAAGAGCGGAAGCGCCGACGTCCTGGAGGCGCTGGGTGTGCCGATCACTTTGTCGCCGGAGGATGCGGCAGCCTGCCTGCGGGCGACCAATCTATGCTTTCTGTTTGCGCCCCTCTACCATCAGGCGATGAAGCATGCGGCCGGTCCGCGCAAAGAACTGGCCGTGCGCACCGTGTTTAATCTGCTCGGTCCCTTGACCAATCCGGCGGGGGCGACGCGCCAGCTGCTGGGCATCTATGACGCTTCGCTGTTGCAGACCGTGGCAGAGGTATTGCGGGAGCTCGGCATCGAGCGGGCATTGGTAGTCGCGGGTGCAGACGGGCTGGACGAATTGACCGTGACCGGGTCCAGCTATATTGCCGAACTGCGCGACGGCGTGATCACCCGCTACGAAATCACCCCCGAGGAGTTCGGCCTTCATCGTTATCCGCCGAGCGATCTGCGGGGAGGAGACGCCCAAGAAAACGCTCGGATCATCGAGGCTGTCTACAACGGAGAGCGGGGAGCCGCTCGCGACATCGTATTGCTCAATGCCGGAGCGATTCTCTATCTGGCTGATCGGGTGAGCAGCATTCAACAAGGTGTCATCAAAGCGGCTGAATTAATCGACGGCGGGATTGTGAAGGAAAAGCTGGAACAGTTTCGTCAAGTAGCAGGAGGGCTTACCCATGCTTCATAAAATTGTAGACAAAAAGCGGGAAGAAGTAGCGCAGCTTCGCGCCAGCACGAGCATCCCGCAGCTATTGCAAGAGGCGTCCGAGATGCGCCCGGCAAAGCCGTTCGGCAAGGCGCTGCTGGAGAGCTGCCGTCCGGTTAGTGTGATTGCGGAGGTGAAAAAAGCCTCCCCCTCCAAAGGGGTGATCCGCCCAGACTTCGATCCGCTCGCGATTGCGAATAGCTACGCGGCTGCACAGGTGGAGTGCATGTCTGTCTTGACCGATGAGCCTTTCTTCCAGGGGAGCAAGGCCTACCTGAAGAGCATCAGCAGGGCGGTCTCCCAGCCTCTCTTGCGAAAAGATTTTCTCATCGACGAGATCCAGGTCGTAGAAGCCAGGGCTTGCGGCGCTGACTGCATTCTGCTGATCGCGGCGATTCTGGACGGCCATCAGCTGAAACAGCTGGCCCAAACGGCGGCAGACCTGGGCATGGACACCCTGATTGAAGTCCATGACCGGGCAGAGCTGGAACAGGTGCTCGCGGTGACGACGCCGTCGCTCCTGGGAATCAACAACCGCAATCTGCGCACCTTCGTTACGGATCTAGACGTGACCCGCGAGCTGGCGGCTTCAGTCCCGCCGGGGATTCCCGTCATTAGCGAGAGCGGCATCAGCAGCGCGCAGGACGTAAATGCCGTCAGAGCGTATGGAGCGCGTTCCATTTTGGTCGGCGAACACTTTATGCGCCAGCAGGATGTGACACAAGCCGTGCTGGATTTGGTCGGAGCCCTGCCGGATAGAAAGAAGCATGCGGAGCAGGTGAAGGGATGACCAAGATCAAGATTTGCGGAGTTAAACGGATAGAGACACTGCGTGTACTGACAGAATGGGGCGTGGATTACGCCGGCTTCGTCTTTGCGCCGAGCAAGCGGCAAGTGTCGGCCGGGGAAGCGGGAGAGTTGCTCAGGGCTGTTCCCGGTCATCCGCCTGCGGTAGGCGTTTTTGTAAATCCCAGCCTGCAAGAGCTGGAGGAGGTCCTGCAGGAGGCCCGGCTCTCCGTGATTCAGTTGCACGGACAGGAGAGCGCTGCTTTCTGTCAGCAGGTGCGGGAGCTTTTTTCCCTGCCGGTGTGGAAAGCGCTGGCTGTCGGCAGGGACGGCGAACGGTCAGACCGGAGAGCAGAGATGGAGCCTTATCTGGCGGTGGCCGATGGCCTTTTGTTCGATACCTACGATCCGTCACTGGCGGGCGGGACGGGCAAGCGTTTTTCCTGGGAACAAATCCCGCAGCTGAAGCAATGGTCAGCGCCGCTGCCTTGCATCGTGGCCGGGGGCATTCACGCCGGAAATGTCGGCGAACTGGTGGACACGTACCAGCCTGCGGTGATCGATGTGTCGAGTGGAGTAGAGACGGCGGGAGAAAAAGATACAGAGAAGATACGAGAATTGGTGGAAAGGGTGAGGGAGTATGACGGTGGCAAAAACGGAACAGCGGCAGGTGCCTGACCAGTATGGGCGCTTCGGTTCATTCGGAGGGAAGTACGTCCCGGAGACATTAATGAATGCCTTGGCAGAGCTGGAGACGGCATTTGCAGAAGCGCAGAAGGACGCGTCATTTCGCGAGGAGCTGGGCGGACTTTTGCGCGAGTACGCCGGACGGCCGACGCCGCTGACCTTCGCGGATAAGCTGACTGCCCAACTGGGCGGGGCACAGATCTACCTGAAGCGGGAAGATTTGAACCATACGGGAGCGCATAAGCTGAACAACGCGCTGGGCCAGGGGCTGCTGGCCAAACGGATGGGCAAGACCTCGATCATTGCGGAGACCGGCGCCGGCCAGCATGGCGTGGCCAGTGCGACGGTAGCGGCGAAACTGGGCCTGTCCTGCAAGGTGTTCATGGGCACAGAGGATATCAAGCGGCAAGCGCTCAATGTGTTTCGGATGAAAATGCTGGGAGCGGAAGTGATTCCGGCGGAGTCTGGCTCCCGCACCCTGAAGGATGCGACCAATGAAGCGATCCGTTACTGGGTCTCCCATGTGGACGAGACGTTTTATGTGATCGGTTCTGTCGTGGGTCCTCACCCGTATCCATACATGGTGCGTGAATTTCAAAAAATTATCGGCGAAGAGACCCGCGCGCAGATTCTCGAGATGCTGGGCCGCCTTCCGGACGAGATCATCGCCTGCGTCGGCGGGGGAAGCAATGCAATCGGCATGTTTTACCCCTTTATTCAGGACGAGGGTGTCCGCCTGCGCGGCGTGGAAGCAGCAGGGCATGGCATCGAGACCGGCAAGCACGCCGTTACGCTCAGTTTGGGGCGGCCCGGCGTGATCCACGGCGCGATGACGTATCTTTTGCAGGATGAGTACGGGCAGGTGCAGGAAGCGCATTCCATCTCGGCCGGACTCGATTATCCCGGCGTCGGGCCGGAGCATGCCTATTTGAAAGACACCGGCCGTGTGCACTATACCTCGGTGACCGACGATGAGGCGCTGGCAGCCGTGGAATTGCTCTGCCGCACAGAGGGGATCATCCCCGCGCTGGAAAGTGCGCATGCCATCGCGGAAGCCATCAAGCGAGCCCCGCAGATGAGCGCGGACGAAGTGCTGATCATCTGCCTCTCCGGCCGCGGCGACAAGGATGTGGAAACGATTCAGAAAGCAATGGCAGCCAAAGAGGCAGGAGGGGATGCATCATGACGCAAAAAGAGAATCGGATTGACCGTCTGTTCAGCGACCGTACCCGCAAGCGGTTTATTCCTTTTCTGACGGTAGGAGACCCCACGCTCGAAGCGACTTTTCAGCTGGTTCACGGCCTTGTCGAAGCAGGAGCGGATCTGTTGGAACTGGGCATTCCCTATTCCGACCCGCTGGCGGACGGGCCGACGATTCAGCGGGCCTCCGACCGCGCCCTGGCCAATGGCGTGACGATCAAGGATGCGCTGGATCTGGTCGAGCGTCTGCGGACTTCCGGACTCGAGACGCCGATCGTCCTCTTCACCTATGTGAATCCAGTTCTGCAGTACGGCATCGAGCGCTTGTTTGCCGATCTAGCCGCGAAAGGAGCGGACGGGATCGTCATTCCGGATTTGCCGGTGGAGGAAAATGCAGCCGCAGTGAAGGCGGCTGCGGATAACGGCGTTCACGTCATTTCCCTGGTAGCGCCCACATCGGATGCCCGGATCCAAAAAATCGGACAGCAGGCAACCGGTTTTCTCTACTGTGTCTCTTCGCTCGGCGTGACCGGCGCGCGATCCAGTCTGCGCGAGGATCTCCAGGAGTTTCTGGAGCGCGTGCGAGCGTCTACCCAAGCGCCGACCGCAGTCGGTTTTGGCATCTCCACCCCCGAGCAGGTAAAAGCAATCGCGCCCCATACGGACGGGATCATCGTCGGCAGTGCGATCGTCCAGGAAATCGAGCGGCAGGGAGAGCTATTGCGCGATCCGGACCGGATTGGCGAAGGTGTCAAAAGAATAAAAAACTTTGTACATCAGCTGACGAGTGCGCTACAATAAGGGGAAAAATGTGACTGGAGTGAAGCGTGGATGCGACCGAAGCAGCGTATTCTCAGTGCCCCGGTGTATCAGCCGGGTAAGCCGATCGATGATGTGAAACGAGAGTTCGGCCTTACAGAAGTCATCAAGCTGGCGTCCAACGAAAACCCGCTCGGCTGTTCGCCCAAAGCGAAAGAAGCCATCCGGGCTCAGCTGGATTCGCTGGCCCTCTATCCGGACGGAGCAAGTCTTCAGCTTCGTTGGGATTTGGCGGACTTCCTCGGCGTCAAGCCCGAGCAACTCATTTTTGGCAATGGATCGGATGAAATTATCCTGATGATCTCCCGCGCATATCTCGAAGTGGGCACCAATACCGTGATGGCCACTCCTTCCTTTTCCCAATACCGTTCCAATGCGATGGTCGAGGGAGCGGAGCTGATCGAGATTCCGCTGAAAGACGGCGTGCATGATCTGGAAGCGATGGCGGCGGCCATCAACGACCAGACCCGTGTCGTCTGGGTGTGCAATCCGAACAACCCGTCGGGAACCATCGTGACGGCCGAGCAGCTGAGCTCGTTTTTGAAAAAGGTGCCACAGGACGTGCTCGTCGTGATGGACGAAGCGTACTACGAGTACGTGGTGGATGAGGAGTACCCACAGACCATTCCGCTTCTCGCGCAGTATCCCAATCTGATCATCTTGCGCACCTTCTCCAAAATCTACGGACTGGCTTCCTTGCGCGTCGGTTACGGCATCGCCTCCGAAGAGCTGATCAGCCAGCTGGATCATGTGCGGGAACCGTTCAATACAGGCTCGCTGGGTCAGGCTGCCGCCCGTGCCGCGCTGCAGGACCAGGACTTCGTGAAAGCATGCTGCCAGCAAAACCGCGAAGGCATCAAGCAGTTTACCGACCGTTTCGATGAGTGGGGGCTGTCGTATTATCCGTCGCAGACCAACTTTATTCTGGTGAATCTCAACCTGGACTCCGACGAGGTGTTTGGCAAGCTCTTGCAGCAAGGCATCATCGTCCGTTCCGGCAGAGCACTCGGTTTCCCCGGCTATCAGCGCATCACAGTGGGGACCCGGGAGCAAAATGAAAAAGTATTGCAGGCTTTGAGCAACATCCTCGTCGGTGCAGGGAAATAGCGGAAGATGCCGGTGCCATGTTGCCGGCATTTTTGTCTCGTACAGATGCGGCTTCGCCTCGGAATGGCGAAGCCACGTTTTCTAAACAGATAGAGAGAGGATAGGCTTTTGGAGATGAAAACGACAATCACGATAATAGGAGTTGGATTGATCGGCGGGTCTGTCGCGCTGGCTCTGCGGAAGGACCCGCAGGTGCGCATCGTCGGATTTGACGTCCGTCAGGATACGCTGGACAAGGCATTGACTCTCGGGGTCCTGCACGCGGGTACGACCGATCTGCAAACAGCGGTACGAGAGGCCAATGTCATCATCGTTGCGGCTCCGGTGGAACAAATCTACGCGACGCTGGACCGTCTGACAGAGCTCTCGCTGCAACCGGGCGTCATCATTACGGACGTAGGCAGCACGAAGTCCGGCATCGTACGCTACGCACAAGAGAAATTGCCGCGTGAGGTTACCTTTATCGGCGGACATCCGATGGCGGGCTCTCACAAATCAGGCGTCGAAGCGGCATCCGACCGCCTGTTTGAAAATGCCTATTACGTCTTGACGCCCGCAGAAGGTACGCCTGAGCATCAGGTAGAGAGGCTCGTCAGCCTCCTGTCCTACACCCGGGCCAATGTCGTGCGGATGGATCCGAATGAACATGACAAGGTAGTAGGGGCGGTCAGCCATTTCCCGCACATCCTCGCATCCGCGCTGGTCAATCTCGTCGCCGGCTATGAAGATGAGAACGCCTGGCATCATCGTTTGGCTGCAGGCGGCTTTCGCGACATTACACGGATCGCTTCGAGCAATCCGCGCATGTGGCGCGATGTGCTCCTGAACAATCGCGAGCATCTGCTCTGCATCGCGGAGGACTGGGCCAGAGCGCTGGATGAAGTCATCGAGCTGATCAAAGACAGAGAGGCGGAAAAAATCGAGGACTTTTTCCGAACGGCCCGCGAGTTCCGGGACGGCTTGCCCGAACGGAAAAAGGGCGCCGTGCCTGCCTTGTACGACCTGTACATCGACATCCCGGACCACCCTGGAGAAATCGGGCGAATAGCGACGCTGCTCGGCGCCAAGAAAATCAACATTACCAACCTGCAGATTCAGGAGACCCGCGAAGATATCATGGGAGCTTTGCGCATTACGTTTCGCAATGAAAGCGAGATGGAAAAGGGCGAAGAGCTGCTCCAGTTTTTCGGCTACAAGGTATACAAGCGAGGGTAATTGCTTGTATCCTTGCACTTTGGGGCATAGACGCTTTGCAGTATGACTGCGGCGGCTGCTACTGCCATTATTGACGAGCTATTTACGGGGAAGAGAGACTATGGAAGAAAAGGGGAATGTCAACGTGCTTCGCGTGCAACGTGCTCAACAAATTTCAGGGACCGTCCGTGTGCCTGGAGACAAATCTATTTCCCATCGCGCTGTCATGTTCGGTGCGCTGGCGGAGGGAACGACTACGATTGAGGGCTTCCTGCCGGGAGCTGACTGTCTTAGCACGATCAGCTGCTTTCGTCGGATGGGGATCGAGATCGAGCAGGAGGGAGACAAAGTCGTCGTCCACGGCAAAGGCTGGTACGGCCTGCAGGAGCCATCCCAGCACCTGGATGTCGGCAACTCCGGCACGACCATTCGGCTGATGGCAGGGATATTGGCCACGCAGCCCTTCCACAGCGTCATGGAAGGGGACGAGTCGATCGCCAAGAGACCGATGCGCCGCGTGATCGGTCCTCTGCGGCAGATGGGTGCCAAAATCGACGGCAGAAAAGACGGCGAGTTCACGCCGCTCTCCATTCGCGGAGGCAATCTTGCGGCCATCTCCTATCAATCCCCGGTGGCCAGCGCCCAGGTCAAGTCGGCGATCCTGCTGGCAGGTCTGCAGGCGTCGGGTGTGACGAGCGTGAGCGAGCCGCAGCTTTCCCGGGATCATACGGAGCGCATGCTGGAGGCTTTTGGCGTGAAACTGGTGCGCGATGGGCTGACGGTCTCCGTCGAGGGCGGACAAACCCTGAAAGGGCGCGCGATTCAGGTGCCCGGTGACATCTCCTCCGCCGCATTCCTGATCGCGGCTGTGATGATGGTGCCCGGAAGCTCGCTTGTGATCGAGAATGTAGGGATGAATCCGAGCCGCACCGGCATCCTGGATGTCGTAAAGATGATGGGCGGCCAAATCGAGCTGTTGAATGAGCGCGTGGTTAATGAAGAGCCGATCGCTGACCTCAAGGTAACGCACAGCCAACTGAACGGCGTGGAGATCGGCGGCGAGATCATCCCGAGGCTGATCGACGAAATCCCGGTCATCGCCGCGATGGCGACGCAGGCAAACGGGCGGACGATCATCCGCGACGCTCAGGAGCTGAAGGTGAAAGAGACGGACAGGATCGCGACGGTGGTCAGCGAGCTGAGCAAACTGGGGGCCAATATCACCCCGACGGAGGACGGCATGATCATCGAGGGGCCGACGCCGCTCCGCGGTGCCGTGATCGACAGCCTGGGCGATCATCGGATTGGGATGGCCATGGCGATCGCCGGGCTTGCTGCCGAAGGGGAGACCTTCGTAGAAAATGACGAAGCGATTTTGGTTTCCTTTCCGGGATTTCCGGAAGTGCTGCAAAGCATCTGCCGCTGACAAACACCCGATAAACCCGCAGGAGATGCGGGTTTTTTGCTTTCTTTATGGACCGATAAATTATGGATAAAAAATGTTTGACAAGCGCTTACATTCAGATATAATAAAAGTACAGTATGGTTTCTCTCCACTCCTATCCAATATAATAAAGCACATGTGTGCTACCGCCGTTTTGAATGCGCTTTCATTCCGGCGGTCTTTTTTTTGTTCAAATAGAGATGGCCACCTGCTCCCAACTGCCGGAATCGGCGATCTTCAACACGAAGCGGTACTTTTTTTCGCTGCCATGCATATGCTCCTACTGGAAGAGCGTCCATCTACGGATGGGGGAGGGACGAGCTATGACGATGGAAGAGACCGTGATCCGAAATGGAACGATCGTAACGGCAAACGGCATGATGGAACGGGACCTGTGGATCCGCGGCGGAAAGATCATCCGGATCGCGAAGGATGTATTGGGAGCAAAGCGAATCGGCAAAAAAGGCGGGGTGCAGGAGTGGGACGCCACGGGCATGTATGTTTTGCCCGGTTTTGTCGCCATGCCGGATACCCCTGTGGTGAAACAGAGAAAGAAGACCGACTATCTTGCGGCCGAACGGAATCTGGTCGCCTTTGGCTATACCTGCAAGGCAGAAATGCTGCCGCTCCGTCCCTGGCGAAATGCAGCGCAGCGCAGGTACCAAAGCGTCATTCATTATAATAGTATGATTGATTACACACTGATGGTGGAGGTCTCCGCCCCTCTATTGGACAACCATCTGCTGCGCCAGCTATGCGCGGAAGGCTACCGCATCATACGGGTCCGCATCCGGCATCCCGAAGAAATTTTTCGCCTGGACTGGGAAACGCTTTCCCCTACGCTTACGTCTTATAAGGTGCTGCTTACTCTCGCTGTACCTGAAGAGAGCGGATTTTCCCGAGAAGAGAGGAAGAGAATCTCCAGCCTCTGGCTGCACCGCTGCCGCTACTGGCAGATTCGGACGTGGATTCAGGCAGAGGGAGATTTGCCAGTGGAGGAGGAACACAGCTTCTATCATCTGTATCAAGCGGAAGGGGTCACCTGCGATCAGGCACTCCGCTCCTTTATCCATACTCCCTTCCAGCCGCTCTCGGTGATGGCTGGACTGGATAGTGTCCACATCGATCCGAGGCGCATGCGATGCAGGGGGGAGGAGCTGCTCAGCGCTCTGGTAAAGCTCTGCGCGACCAATACAGCCAAGGCGATGGGGCTGTATCCCCGGAAGGGATCGATCACGCTGGGAGCAGATGCCGATCTATTATTCCTGAAAAAAGAACAATGGTTGACAAAATTTGATCTATCCACTATTCTCAAATTTAGCGAAATTCGTCTTCCAACTTCTGTTATGTCGAACGGAAAGTGGATTTTACATGGAGAGCAATTTTCCCCTATGATAGGAATGGGACGTTGCCTCTTGCACACCAAGCCGTATAGCTTTGTGATGTAACCCCACCACTGGGGGTTTTTTCGTAAAAGTTTTTGATTTCTGACGTGGAAATGTTCGTCAGGTCCGCGCAACTTTTTACATCCCCGGCAGTCTAAACATACAAAGACTGCGGAGGGATCGGAATCGCAAGGAGGTAATCCTGGACATGACCGATTCCCAGCTTATCCGCGAAATCAAAGAAGGAAATCTAGAATGCTATGCTGAGCTGATACGTCGTTACGAACGAAAGATCCTGGCGTTCGTCACTCATCTGCTGCGTCAGGCTCATTTGGAGCACATGGCGGAAGACATATGCCAAGAGACGTTCTACAAGGCGTACAAAAGCATTCATTCATTTCGTGATGTAGAAGCGACCTTCTCCACCTGGCTCTATACCATCGCTCGAAATTCTGTTCTCAGTGAGCTGCGCAAAAGCCGCAACTCAGATGTGTATCTCGAAGATACCTTGCAGGTGCCGCTTGCGTCCTTTGAACGCTTGCCGGAACAGGTGCTGCTCCGCAACGAGCGGGAGCATCTCGTCCGCCTGGCCATCAACAACCTGCCTGAAAAGCAGCGCTCCGCCCTCATCCTGCGAGAGTACGAGCAGATGGACTACAATGAGATTGCCACGATTCTTGATCTGACGGTCAGTTCGGTGAAGTCTCTGTTGTTTCGGGCACGGCAGAGCATCAAGACTCAGTTGGAAGCCTACATCCTCGAACCTCATTTGGATGAAGCTGAAGGGATGAATCGATGATGAAATGTGAAGATGTCCAAGATAAAATGCCGGACTACGCGGATGGATTGCTGCCCGAAATGACACGGCGGCGAATTGATCTTCATTTGGCAAACTGCAAAAGCTGCCGTTCCGACTATGAGCTCTGGAAGGACAGCAGCGACTGGATGGAGACGGACAAAGAGAATTACCATGCGATCACGCCGACCCAGTCGATCGTGGACGCGGTGATGGCGCGCATCCTCTCCGAAGAGAAATGGGCGATCCCGATCGGCCGAAAGGTATTCGCCGTTACTGCCAGAATGCGCCGGATCGGTGCGAGTGCAGCTGCCATTTTGCTGATGCTTTGCACGTTTACGCTCTACGTAAACTCGAGCAATGCAGAACAAGCGAACTCCCTCTTGATTGGCAATGAAGTTCTGGCCATGGGCAAGCATGCTCAGGTCGTCACTTCGTCGATGCAATCAGAGGATGGTACGTACATCGTCGAATCGGAGCCATTGGTATCGGAGGGACAGCCATTGGCCTCCGCCACCGCCTCCATCATTCCGCTGGATGGAAGGCACGGGACAAGCGAAACAGATGGCCCCAATTACGGAATGGTGCTCAGTGTATTCGGTATCCTGGTCACCGTTCTCACCATGAGTTGGTTTACGCGGGCCTGATCGAAAAAGACCGTCTTCGGACGGTCTTTTCGCAACTCATCGGCGATTTGCTCTATAATAAGCAGTACGACCATACATATGAGGTGAACGACATGACAAAACAATGGCTCTATGTGATCGACGAGGCGATCAAACGTATCGAAAACGACGAGCTGGAGCTGGGGCTGCAAGCGTTGAAAAAAGTGCAGAAGCACGGGAAGGATTTGCCGGAGGTGATGCTCTACCTGGCTGAAGTGTGGTATCGCTTTGGCCATCTGGACGAAGCGGAGAGTCTGATTCGCGACATCCTGCAGAAACACCGCGAGCTGGAGACGTCGCTGAAACAGGAGTATCAAATGCTGCTGGCCGAAATCGCGCTGGATGGCAATGATTTTGACACCGCGCAAAGCATCCTCTACGACCTAAAGGAAGCAGGGGAGGAGAGTATCCGCCTCGATCTCTTGCTGACCGACCTGTACTCGATGCAGGGGCTGGATGAGGTGGCGATCAAATACCTGGAGATGGCGCGGCAGAAGGATCCCGGCAACAAGGAGATCCTGACCGCGCTCGGCAACATGTATTTTCAGATCGGCAAGGACGAAGAAGCGATGCAGATCCTGGAAGACGCGGGCGGGCAAAGTGTCGATCTGCTCCTCTCCAAAGCGCGTGTTCTGGCCCAGAACGGCGATTTTGAGCAGGCCTATCATCTGTACCGGCAAGCGTCCGCACACGAACAATCGGCCGAGGTTCTGTACGGCTGTGCGATGATGGCTTTTCATACCGGGCATATCGAGGAAGCCGCGGGCTACGTCGGCAATTTGCTGGCATTGGATGAGGAATATGTCGCCGCCTATCCGCTCGCTGCCGATATTTATCTGTCCATGGGCAAGACGGAAAAATCGATTGATGCGCTGGAACAGTACGTGGAGCTGTCCGGCTTTGATCTTGATCAAATCCGCAGGCTGGTCGCCCTGCTCACACAAGCGGGTCGGTACGAGGATGCAAAAACCTACCAAAAATTGCTGGATCAATGGAGTACGGAAGAAACGGAATAAGTTCGAGGACGTTGGGGAAGTCACATTCGTGGCTTCCTGTTTATTTTGCTGGAATTTGGCAAGAATGGTGGGTAACAAAAACCTTCGCTAAGGAAGGGATGCCCAGATGAACTTGGCTGAGATAATGGTGTATACCGACATCAGGCAGCTTCACCAAATGGCCAGCCACTATGGATGTGAATGCAATCCCAACTCGAAAAATGAATTGATTACGACACTCTTGTCCAATTTGCGCCACAAAGGGACGATCGCCAAGGAGATCGAGCAGCTGTCACGCGAAGAGACGCATTTTTTTCTGCTCCTTTTTCTGGACAAGCGTACGCAAATGTCCCTTGAAGATCTGCTCGCCAAGGCGGGAGTCGCACTGGAAGCGAAGAAGGAGCGAAAACAGGAGGAAGCCCGTACATACATAGCGAAAGCGATGAAGCGCGGCTGGATTTTTCCCGCCAAAACAAAAGCCGTCGGACAATACCAGGTGCCCCATGATATTCGAGAGCCGCTTTTGCAGGCTTGGCTGCTCCGATGGCAGAACGAGGCGGAGCCCTTTGCGGCCGAGCCGGAAGCGTATCGGGATGAAGGGACAGCACTGGTTGACGATATCATGCAATTTTTGCAATTCCTACAGCGAGAGCCTGTGCCGCTGACGGCAGACGGCAGCATGTACAAGCGATACCAGCAGCAGCTGCTGCAATTTCTGCAAATCAAGGAGGAGCCGCTCGCGCCCCAGCGCTGGCGCTTTGGGTACGGGCTTCACTTCGATCTCTATCCGGACCGCTTTTCGCTGATCTATGACTTCTGTTATTACCAGCGATGGATCGAGGAAGTGCCGGGCCAGGTGATGCTGACCGAAGCCGGTCTGGAGCGGCTGCAAACCCCGAGTGGCGACGCGCTGCACGGCGACACACTCTACCATGAGGTGATCCGGTTTTGGATGAGATTGTACAAGCGGGCGATTCCCAATCTGCCCATGCTGGTGCAGCTGATCCCCATGATGGCCTCGCAAGGCTGGGTATCCCAGAGAGAGTTTTCGCGCAGCCTGCTTCCCTGGATACGACCCTTTTACTACGACGAACCTCAAAATATTCTCGTCAATCGAATTTTAAAAATGATGGTACATCTCGGTTTGATTCGAGTCGGACAGGTACACGACGGAGAGTGGATCTACTCGGGGACCTATGCCAGCCAATCATGGCTTCGCAAATACAATGGATTTACAGATACTACCATTTTATTGAAGTGAGGGATGTACATGGAATGGGCCAATTTTTATTCCAATACCTACGGAAGCAACAATCAGCTCGTGTCGGGCTTGCTGTCCGAAATGCTGATCGATGAACAAGTCCGTCTATATCGAAAGAGAACGCTGTATCAGGAGATCGACGATGCCCTCGCGGAAAAGAACAAAGAGCGGTTTTTGCAACTGACGGGAGAATTGCGCGAAATCATGGCCTACGAAAAGGCGTGAGCGCGTAAAAGAAGTATCGTTGCTTGTTTTGCAGAATTCGTGTTACGCTAGTTTCCAAAAGGCTAGGGAAAGAGGGGACGGCTTATGCAATGGAATCTGCAGGAAATGGAAAAATGGGAGGAGCTGCAGCCCTATGTGGATACTGCGCTGCTCCCTCTTTATTTGTACCGGACTGAGATGGAGCTCCCCAAACAGGTGCTGCGCATGAGCTATCTGATGAATCTGGGAGCCGCCATCGAGCAAAAACTGAAAGGGAGAGTGCTGCTGTTCCCTCTCTGCTATCAGCTGGGCGAAGCGGCTAGGCCGCAGCAGTTTCCAAAGGAGTTCAAACACTGTGTCTGCCTGCAGTTTCCGGGAGAGCAGCTAAAAGTAGAGGCAGAGAATGTGACTGTTTTGACAGTGGGGGAAGAAGATCTGGAATCCGCCCTCCGTTTCGAGGTCACAGCTGATATTTTTTCACAAGAAATCATCCGAATCTGGCAGGGGAAATAGAGGAAACGGAGAAAACAGCTCATTCTCTGCTGTCATTTTTGACAAAATGGCAACAATATGTTTGACGGACGGGATTGCCAAGCGGCACGTCCCTTGGACATTCTTGACATCTTTTTGGGCGTTAGCTATGATTGGGATTGACCTAGTGTATATGTATTGAAAAAGCCATCGTTGTGCGATTCTACAGGATAAGGAGGGAAAATAGAGATGGGCGACAAACAGGAGATTTCCAGACGAACATTTCTAAACTACGCACTCATGGGAACTGGCGGGTTCCTTGCTGCGGGTATGATCACACCTATGATCCGTTTTGCGGTCGACCCCTTGCTCAAGGGCCATGCGGGTGGAGATACAGTAGCGGTTGGAAGTGTAGATGAATTTGGCCCAGAGCCGAAGCGTGTCGAATTTAAGGTCCATACCAAGGACGGTTGGTATGAGTCCGATTCCACATTGTCTGCATGGATTACCAAAAACGAGAAGGGCGAAATTCTTGCTCTTTCCCCGATCTGTAAGCACTTGGGGTGCACAGTAAACTGGAATGACCCGGCAGGACATCCGAACGAATACTTCTGCCCGTGCCACCTCGGACGCTACAATATCGAAGGGGCACACATCCTGAATACTCCGCCGACTGCATCCCTCGATGAATACGAGACGGAAGTAAAAGACGGCAAGCTCTATCTGGGCAAACTGAAACCAAATCCACGTCCGGGGGTGAGTGGCTAACATGATGCAAAAAATGTATGACTGGGTCGATGAGCGATTAAACATCACCCCGATGTGGCGTGATTTGGCGGACCATGAAGTGCCTGAGCACGTAAACCCTGCTCACCACTTCTCTGCCTTTGTTTATTGCTTTGGCGGCCTTACATTCTTTATCACCGTCATTCAAATTTTGTCTGGGATGTTCCTGACCATGTACTACGTGCCAGACATCATCAACGCGTACGAGTCTGTAAAGTACCTGCAAAATGAAGTCGCTTTCGGGGTTATCGTGCGTGGTATGCACCACTGGGGTGCCAGCTTGGTCATCGTTATGATGTTCCTACATACGCTGCGTGTCTTCTTTACCGGTGCGTATAAAAAACCGCGTGAATTGAACTGGGTAGTCGGCGTACTTATTTTCTTCGTCATGCTCGGTCTTGGATTTACCGGTTATCTGTTGCCTTGGGATAACACAGCGTACTTCGCGACCAAGGTAGGTCTGGAGATCGCAAACTCCGTACCGCTGATTGGCCCTTATGCGAAGACACTGCTGACGGGCGGCGATATCGTAGGGGCGACAACCCTGTCCCGCTTCTTCGCCATCCACGTGTTCTTCCTGCCAGGCGCACTGCTTGGACTTTTGGGAGCTCACTTCGTCATGATTCGCGCACAAGGTATTTCCGGTCCACTATAAGAGTTTTCGATACTAAGGAGGCAATAGCATGGCTAAACACGATAAAGATGCTACCTTCGTCGGAGACTCCCGGATATCGGCGAAGCGTATCCCAAACATCGCTCCATCCTACTCGGACTTTCCGGGAAAAACAGAGCCTTTCTGGCCGAACTTCCTGCTGAAAGAGTGGATGGTGGCGGCGGTTTGTCTCGTTGGTTTCTTGGTTTTGACGGTATCCCATCCGTCGCCGCTGACCGACCTGGCAAACCCGAATGACACATCTTTCGTCCCGCTGCCGGACTGGTACTTCCTGTTCCTCTACCAGCTGCTCAAGTATCCTTGGGCTGCAGGGGACTGGGTCGTCCTCGGTACAGTGGTCATCCCGGGTATCGCTTTCGGTGCTCTGATGCTGGCTCCTTGGCTTGATGCCGGCAGCGAACGCCGTCCGTCCCGTCGTCCGGTTGCTACTGGCTTGATGCTGACGGCTTTGGTCGGGATCTTCTACCTGACTTGGGCTGCTGACCATGAGCATTCGCTGAAGCATTCCGCGAGCAAAGGCGGCAGCGGCGGTGGCGGCAACCACGCAGCAGCACCTGCAGCGCCAGCAGACACCAGCTTCAAAGCGGATGCGATCTGGACTGCGCAAACAAGCTGCATGGGCTGCCACGGCAAGAGCCTGGAAGGCGGCATGGGACCCAATCTCCAAAAGATCGGGGCTACTCTGGACGCCACACAAATTGCTGATGTGATCAAAAACGGTAAGGGACAAATGCCTGGCGGTCTGATTAAGGATGAAGCAGAAATCCAAAAGCTGGCCGAATACCTGGCATCCTTGAAATAAGCTAATACGGAAAAGCTGACTGACGTTCGGTCAGCTTTTTCTTTAGAGGCGAATATAGCGGGAGACGATTTTCATGAGCTTGTTATGGGAGTGGTTTTGGCAGTCACTAGGGAAGAGATGGTTTCTCTGGACCCTGTTTGTCGTCAACCTGCTCGGAACCATATACGGATTCATCTGGTACGGCAATCAACTGGCCGAGACCCCGGCGTATCTGCGCCTGTTCGTACCGGACAGCCCGACAGGCAGCGGTCTGTTTACCCTGGTGCTGCTGACATATTTAATGGGACGCCACATTCCTGTGTTGGAGGCTCTTGCTGGCATTACCAATTTTAAATACGGAGTATGGGCTGTGGGGATTATCCTCGCGGGTTGGATGATGGGGAATCCCATACGCTGGACGGATGTCATGCTGCTCATCTCCCATACAGGAATGGCTGCCGAATCTGTGCTATACGCGCGCTTTTACAAATTGAGCTGGCTCCCGGTGGGGATTGCAGCGCTGTGGACATTAAACAATGATTTCCTCGATTATGTGATGGACATCCATCCTTGGCTGCCCAGTGTCCTCGTGCCCTATACAGGTACCGTCGGCTTTTGCACGGTGATGCTCAGTATCGCGTCCATCGCGGTGATTTGGTTCGCCAATATGCGATTCGGCAGAAACAGAAACAAGTTCTAGTCACGTCCTCCTTTCCATAGGTTGTACTAAGGGAAGGGGGGGTTTGTCTTGAAGAAAAACATCCGGTTTCTGCTGTTCTTCCTGGTGATCGGCCTCTTGCTTTCCTGGCCGATTCATACGTTGGTCACCAAACTTGGCAGGCCGGCGGAGGTACAGCAGCTTGCCGAGCTGGATGAAATAGCTCATCGGTTCTTGCTCGCGGCAAAAAAAGGGGATGTGGAAGACGCGCAGCAGCAGATTCTCCTGCTTGCGGAGAAGTTTCCTAAGCAAAAGCTGCCGCAAACCCTGCGGATCGAGAGCCTGAACGCCGTCACCCAATCCATCTTGGCGGCTCGAAACAACTTGAACAGCAAGTCTATCAGCGAACAGCAGCTGCTTTGGGATGCGACACGCGTACGGGTGGTCGTCGACGCGCTTACGCATGACCATCAGCCGATGTGGCGCGGATACTACTCTTCCTTTTCTTCGCAGCTTCACGATTTGCTGTTGGCGGCGGTCGAGCGGGACTATGCACATTTTCGGGAGCAGTTTGAAGAAAATTCTCGCTTGTACCTAGCCATTCGCCCGGCGATGACGATACACGTCGCGGAGGGGCAGCTGAAGAGAATGGACGCGGCCTATGACGCGATCTCCAAGGAAATTCGAAACAGCAAAATCGAATGGAATCAGGTGAGGAGTTACCTGCGGGAGCTGCAAGCAAGCACGCAGACGGCTTTCATCGGAGAGGACAGGAGCACGCTCGCCTCCCTGATCATGAGCGATTCCCCTGCGGGAATGATGTTGAGCGTCTTGACCGCAGTGGTGATGGCTCTCGGTTACGTCGCGTGGAAAAAGTACAAGGGGCAGTTTCGAACGGTCTCGTAGATGGATATGGGCAAAGCAAAACAACACCTGCCGGCTGGATAGCAGCTTTCGAGGTGTTGTTTTTTTGTGCTTGGTTTGGATGCGATGCTGTATGGGTTTCGATACTGAATGTGCCGTTTATTCGCGAAGGGGCTGCTTGTTCTCGTCAAGCGTAAAGCCTTCTCCCAGCACCTCATGGACATCATTGACGATGACGAAGGCATGCGGATCGATGCCTTGGACAATCGATTTATAACGCATCACTTCATTGCGGCTGACGACCACGTAGATCACTTTTTTCTCTTCGCCGGAAAAAGCGCCTATTCCGGCAAGCAGGGTGACGCCGCGGCCCAGTTCGAGAATTTGCTTGGCAATGTCATCCGCGTGGTTCGAAATAATCGTCAGCGCTTTTCCGGCGTAGGCGCCATCCTGGAAGAAATCGATGACTCGCGCGGCGATGAAGACCGCGACCAGCGTGTACATCGCACTTTCGAGATTCAAGTAAACCAGGGAGGCGGCGATCACCAGCATGTCGCCAAAGAAAAGGGTTCTGCCCATGCTGATGCCCATGTACTTTTGCAGCAAGCGGGCGATAATATCGACGCCGCCTGTGGTACCGTCATACCGGAAGATGATTCCCAGCCCGATGCCCACCGCGACCCCGGCGAAGAGCGAGGCGAGCAGACGGTCCTCCATCGGCATAGGATAGAGGCCTTCGAATAAAGAGAGGAAGAGCGACAGGGACACCGTTCCCATAATGGTATAAATAAAAGAAGTTCGGCCTAACACCTTCCAGCCGAGAATGAACAAAGGAATATTCAGTACGAAGAAAACAAGCCCTTGGTCAATGACAGGAAAGAGTAGCTTTAAGAGGATGCTGATCCCGGTAATACCGCCTTCGGCTAAATTGTTTGGGATGTTAAATGCATTGATGCCGAATCCCATGATAGCAGACCCGATGATGATGGCGATTACGCTTTTCAGCCGAAGTTTCATCAAGTAATTCCCCCTACGGGCTTAAGCCCCAAAAATCCCGATGTGTGGTCAGGTGACCGTCCAGGTGTATACGACTGCCATTATAATGGAACGCCGCTGGAAATGTCCATATGTCCCCAGCAGAGAGATTTTCAGATTTGGCAAACGGCAGTAGATCGGTTACGATAAAGAGAATGGAAAAATGAAGGCTGCAAAGGAGTGACCCGATGAATCAGCGAAAAACTCTGGAGGAAATCCAGCAAGAAGTGGATCAATACATATCGCAGTATAAGGAAGGCTATTTTTCTCCACTGGCCATGATGGCCCGCATGACAGAAGAAGTGGGCGAATTGGCTCGGGAGATTAATCACTACTACGGTGAAAAGCCAAAGAAAAAGGACGAGGACGCGAAAACGGTCGAGGAGGAATTGGGCGACGTTTTCTTTATTGTACTTTGTTTTGCCAATTCGCTCGGAATCGATTTGCAAGAGGCGTTTGATCGTATTATGCACAAATTCAACACCCGTGACAAAGATCGGTGGACAAGAATCGAGGAGAGCCAATGACGATGAACAGACAAATTCGCGTTGCCGTAGCAGGAGCATCTGGACGAATGGGACAAGAAGTCGTCAAAATGCTCGGCGAGGATCAGACACTCATCTATACAGGCCCGCTGGATACGCGGGTGAGCGACGCCGAGCTGGAACGTCAGCTCGACGAGATGAAGCCGGATGTGCTGGTAGATTTTACGACGCCTCACTCGGTCTATCGGCATATGGAAATGTGCCTGCGCCGCCAGATCCGGCCCGTCGTCGGGACAACCGGCTTGAGCCCGGAACAGTTGCAAGATTTGACCGCACGTTATAAAGAAGCGGGACTCGGGGCAATCATCGCGCCGAACTTTGCAATCGGGGCGATTTTATGCATGAAATTTGCTGCGATTGCGGCCAAATATATGCCCCATGTGGAGATCATCGAGCTGCATCACGACCGAAAACTGGACGCCCCCAGCGGAACCGCGCTGAAAACAGCCGAAATGATTGCGGCTGTGCGTGAAAAACAACAGCAGGGACATCCCGATGAGACTGAAACCATCGCGGGTGCGCGCGGGGCAGACTACGATGGATTCCGCATACACAGTGTCCGCTTGCCGGGAATGGTCGCCCATCAGGAAGTATTGTTCGGAGCGACGGGGCAGACGCTCTCCATTCGCCATGATTCGATCAATCGGGAATCGTTTATGCCGGGCGTCAATATGGCGATCAAAGCTGTCATGAATCTCGATTCGTTGATATACGGTCTGGAGCATTTGATCGACTAGC
Organism: Brevibacillus composti; assembly: GCF_016406105.1. NCBI lineage: Bacteria > Bacillati > Bacillota > Bacilli > Caryophanales > Paenibacillaceae > Brevibacillus > Brevibacillus composti. The sequence goes on along the minus strand of NZ_CP066308.1, from coordinate 2,385,895 downwards.
TAGCACGAAAATTTAAACGTTCGTTTACATCCTACCGACAGCAAGGGAGAGGTCTGCGTGAAGATAGCATTGATTGCCCATGATCGCAAGAAAGAAGAGATAGTCCAATTGGCCATGGCGTATGAAACGATCTTTCAGGACCACGAGCTTTTCGCGACAGGGACGACGGGTCAGCGGATCATGGAAGCCACCTCTTTGACAGTGACCCGGTTCTTGTCCGGTCCGCTGGGTGGCGATCAACAGATCGGGGCGATGATTGCGCGCAATGAGATGGATCTGATCATTTTCCTCCGCGACCCGCTGACTGCTCAGCCCCATGAGCCGGATATTCTTGCCCTGCTGAGACTTTGCGATGTTCATAAAATTCCGTTTGCGACCAACATGGGGACGGCGGAAATTTTGCTCAAAGCATTGGAGCGCGGGGAGCTGGATTGGCGGGAAGTCGTGCACAAGGAGTGAAGGAAGATGAAGGAACTGGATATACTGGCGATTGGCGCCCATCCCGATGATGTGGAGATCGGTGCAGCAGGCACCTTGCTTCTTGCGGCCAAACGGGGCGAGCGTGTCGGCATCCTGGATCTGACCTATGCCGAGCTCTCCTCCAACGGCACGGTGGAGAGAAGACAAAGTGAGGCGGCGGCCGCCGATCGGCTACTCGGGGCGGCGCATCGCTACAACTTTGGCTTGCCCGACCGCGGACTGGAGAGGGTGAGAGAGGAGGCGATCAGCCGGGTGGTCGATTTGATTCGCGAGACGAAGCCGCGCGTGGTGCTCGCGCCCTACTGGCAAGACCGCCATCCCGATCATGAGAGCGTCAGCCGAATCGTCCGCGAGGCGGTTTTTTCCGCTGGCATTCGCAAGTATGCGGCCGGCCAATCTCATCCAGCCTATCGTCCGGCGAAGCTGTTGTACTACTTTATCAACACGACGGCAAAACCGGATATCGTCGTCGATATTTCCGGCGTCTTCGAGGAGAAGATGAATGTGCTGCGCTGCTATCGGAGCCAGTTTGAGCTGGAGACGGACAGTGTCGCAACTCCGCTCAATAACGGGTATTTGGAGTCGGTCTCCTACCGCGAGCGACTGTTCGGGCAGCAAACGGGTGTGGCCTATGCGGAAGGCTTTGTCAGTTCGGTTCCGTATGTCGTGGACCGCTTATAATAGAGGTGAGAAAATATATGAAAATCGGCATTACTTGTTATCCGTCACTTGGGGGCTCCGGCGTCGTGGCGACGGAGCTGGGGAAGCTGTTGGCGGAGCGCGGGCATCAGGTGCACTTCATTACGTCAAGTATGCCGTTTCGCCTCAGCAAGTTTCATCCCAACATTTTTTATCACGAAGTGGAAGTGAGCCACTACGATGTGTTTAAATATCCGCCCTATGATTTGACACTGGCCAATCGGATGGCCCAGGTGGCCCGATCGGAAAAGCTGGACCTTTTGCATGTCCACTATGCGGTGCCCCATGCGCTGTGCGCCTATTTGGCCAAACAGATGGTGGGCGACCATTTGAAAATTGTCACTACCCTGCATGGAACCGATATTACGGTCCTCGGATACGACTCCAGCCTGTCCAGCCTGATCCGGTTCGGGATTGAGCAAAGCGATTTGGTGACGGCCGTCTCCCACGATCTGATTCGCGAGACGAAAGAGCTCCTGCATGTGGAAAAGCAGATCGTCCCGGTCTATAATTTCGTCGACAAGCGGCGCTACTATCCCAAAGAAGTGAGCGAGATCAGGCGGATGTTTGCCCCCCATGGCGAAAAGATCATCATGCACATCTCTAATTTCCGGCCGGTGAAGCGGACGCCGGATGTGATTGAGGTATTCGATCGGGTCCGGGCGCAAATGCCCGCCAAACTGCTTCTGATCGGGGAAGGTCCCGATTTGAGCATGGTGCGTGAAAAGATTGCGGAGAAGAAGCTAGAGGCAGATGTTCATTTTCTGGGCAAGCAGGAGGACGTCGCCGAAGTGATTTCACTGGCGGATGTCATGCTGCTTCCATCAGAAAAAGAGAGCTTTGGCCTCGTCGCGCTGGAAGCGATGGCCTGCGGCGTACCCGTCGTGGCAACGGTGGCTGGCGGTCTGCCCGAGGTCGTTCTCGATGGCGTATGCGGCTTTCTGCGGCCGATCGGCGATGTAGCCGGCTTGGCGGAGAAAACCTTGCTGCTGCTGCAGGATGAGGAGCTGTATGCCCGTTTTTCCCGCAGCAGCATCGAGCGCTCCTGTGAAACGTTTTGTCACGAAAAGATCACCACGGAATACGAAACGCTTTATCTGGAACTGCTCCAACAATCGAGATAGCTTCAAGAGCGGGGAAATCCGCTTTTGGCTAACTGAAACAGCTTGGCAATCATGATCGTCAAGCCCATGACCCATCTCATGAATGACGCCTCCTTTTTTGCAGGCGGACGAAAACGGAGTGTAGCTTGTGGCAAAAAAACTGGCAGAGGAGATCTTGAAAAAGCTGGAAGCCAGCGGGTACGAAGCGTACTTTGTCGGTGGTTGCGTCCGCGATTGGCTGCTGAATCGGCCTGTGCACGATATAGATATATGCACAAATGCCCATCCGGGCGACGTCATGCGGCTGTTTCCCGCCCATGTGCCTACCGGGCTGAAGCATGGGACGGTTTCGGTCAAATCGGGGGGAATGCTGTTCGAGGTGACCACTTACCGGACCGAGGGGAAGTACGAGGATTATCGAAGACCCAGCGAAGTCAGCTTCGTTTCGGAGCTCCGGCTTGATCTGATGCGCCGTGATTTTACCATGAATGCGATGGCGATGGATCTTCGCGGCAAACTGGAGGATCCCTTCGCCGGTTTGGATGATTTGAAACAGGGCTGGATTCGCGCGGTAGGGGTGCCCGCCGAGCGATTTCGCGAGGATGCCTTGCGCATTCTGCGTGCAGCCCGTTTTGCCGCGCAATTGCAATTTCAAATCGAGCCGGATACGCTGCGGGCGATGGAGGAGACCGCCAGCTTGCTGATCCATATCGCGATCGAGCGCGTCCGGGAAGAGCTGCACAAGATCATCGACAGCCCGGCCCCGGCCGTAGGCGTCGCGCTGCTCTGCCAAACCGCCGCATTGAAGAGCTGGCCGCTGCTTGACCGGCTCTTCTCCGCTGGGATCCCACACGCACCGCGGCTGCCCCGGCTTGCGGAGCTGACCCAAAAATGGTCGCTGCTGCTGTACGGCAGCGGGTTTGGCGCAGAAGAAGCCAGGCAGGTATGTCAGGTGCTCAAGCTGTCCAAGCGGGAAAAGGAGACCATCTGCGCGTTTGTGGAGTGTCTGACAGAGCTCCGCCCGCATTGGGATCAGCCGCGGGAGATCGACTGGCGATCGCTTTTGCTGCAGAGAGGCTGGGCATTTTGTCAGAAACTGGACGGTATTTTGCAGGCTTGCTGGCATAACAGCGCCGCGGCTTCGGATGTGACCAGGTCGCTGCGGGAGACCTATGAACAGATGCAGGTAAAATCGATCCAGGAGCTCGCCATCAGCGGAAGAGAGCTCTCCGTGCTGCTGGATAAAAAACCGGGCCAATGGATCCAACACATCCTGCAGCATCTCTGGCAGCAGACGGCGTTTCACCGCCTGCCCAACACGCCGGAGGCCTTGCTGGAGGAAGCGAGGAAAGAGGTTGTCCGATATGAACATTAAACAGGAGATCATCAATGCATTCCACGCAAAACCGCGAGAATTCATCTCCGGAGAGGAATTGAGCCAGACCTGCGGCTGTTCGCGGACGGCGATCTGGAAGCATATCGAAGAGCTGCGCAAAGACGGCTACGAGATCGAAGCCGTGCGCAAATCCGGGTATCGGTTGATCGCGGCACCGGACCGTCTCTCCGCCGAGGAGATCCGGGCAGGTCTGGATACCTACCGGATCGGCCAAGTGGTGATGGCCCATGATTCCGTCCCGTCCACGCAGCCGCTCGCCCATGAAGCGGCCAGCAAAGGGGCGCCGGAGGGGACGCTGGTGATCGCTGAGCAGCAGACAGGGGGAAAGGGGCGTCTTGGTCGCCCCTGGCATTCGCCGAGCGGCACGGGCATCTGGATGAGCCTGATTGTCAGACCGGCGATACCTCTGCCGAAGACGCCGCAGATGACGCTGCTCACGGCAGTCGTGCTGGCCAAGACGATCTGGGAGGAGACCGGGGTGGAGCCCAAGATCAAATGGCCGAATGATATCTTCATCGGAGACAAAAAAGTGAGCGGCATCCTGACCGAGCTGAATGCCGAGTCCGATCGCGTCAACTACCTGGTTATCGGTATTGGTTTAAATGCCAATATGACCCGCGAGGATTTCCCGGAAGAACTGGCGTCGATCGCCACGTCTCTGCGGATCGAATCCGGCAAAAAGCTCAAGCGGGCCCGGTTTATCCAGCGCTTTTGCGAAAATTTCGAGCGCGAGTACGACGATTATCTGCGGGAAGGCTTCGAACGTGTGAAGTCGGAGTGGGAGCAGAATTCTTATACCATTGGCAAATGGATCACGGTCAGCACGATTCAGCAATCCCTCGAGGGAAAAGCGATTGGCCTCGATGCGGAAGGGGTCCTGATCCTGGAGGACGCCCAAGGCAAACGGCACAAGGTATACTCCGCCGATGTCAATTATCGTGCAAATTCCTAAATTTTCTGGTATACTCCATGTGGTAGAGGCGGTATCGGTTTTCCGAACGGCACTCTCATCGGCAAGGTGAACATGGAGTTTTTTCTTTTGATTATTGTGCAATGCTATGGACAACAATCTGCTCAGAGCCTGTGTGGACCGAGACAGAGGGAATCCAGTGACACACATGAACCGTGTGGCTTTTCTTTGTGTGGACAACCTTCTCCCTTTTCGGCGAGAAGGTTTTTTTGTTTCCTGACAGGTCTCACGGACGAGGGGCGCATGTAGAGGTGGGAGAGGAATGACAAACAACCTGGCACCGATCACGACTGCGGATCTGCGTGCAAAAAAACATGCAAGCGAGCCGATCGCCATGATCACGGCGTACGATTTTCCATCGGCCAAGCTAGCGGAAGAAGCGGGGGCAGACATCCTCCTGGTGGGAGATTCACTCGGCATGGTGGTTCTCGGGTACGACTCTACGCTGCCTGTTACCATGGAGGATATGGTTCATCACACCAAAGCGGTGACGAGAGCGGCCAAACGAGCGTTTGTCGTGGCGGATTTGCCTTTCCTCAGCTATCATGGCACGCTGGAGGAAGGCGTGAAGAATGCGGGGCGGCTCATGCAAGAGGGCTTCGCCAAGGCTGTAAAGATGGAGGGGGGCGTCGAGCTGGCTCCGCTCGTAAAAAAATGCGTGCAGGCGGGCATTCCCGTCATGGGCCACATCGGCCTGACGCCTCAAGCTGTCCACCAGCTCGGCGGATACAAGGTACAGGGAAAAGATGTGGAGTCCGCAAGGCGGCTGGTCGAAGAAGCAGAGGTGCTGCAGGAAGCAGGAATCTTTGCGCTGGTATTGGAATGCGTGCCGGAGGAGTTGGCCGCTCTGATATCCTCAAGGCTGGACATCCCGGTGATCGGGATCGGCGCAGGTCCTTCCGTTGACGGCCAGGTGCTTGTCTATCACGATCTCGTCGGCTACGCTTCCCAATTGAAGCCCAAATTTGTGAAGCGCTACGCAGAAATCGGCGATACGGTCCGCGAGGCGATCAAAAGCTATGTAGCGGAAGTGAAAGAGCGTCAGTTCCCCGGGCCGGAGCATGTCTTTCACGCCAAAGAAGAGGTTATTTCCCGGCTGTACGGGGGAGGGGATGAACAGTGACGATGCGGACACTTCAGCAAATCGAGACCATCGAAGCGCTGCGCGAGCAGATCCGGGCAGCACGCCGCCAGGGAAAACGGATCGGCTTCGTCCCCACGATGGGCTATCTGCATGAGGGACACCTCAGTCTGGTGGAAGAAGCAAAGAAACGAACGGATTTTGTCGTCATGAGCATTTTCGTCAATCCTCTCCAATTTGGCCCGAGCGAAGATTATGAGCGCTATCCGCGCGATTTGGAGCGGGACAGCCGTCTCGCGGCCGAGGCTGGCGTAGACCTGTTGTTTACGCCGAGCGTAGCAGAGATGTACCCGACGCAGGTCAAGACCACCGTGTCGGTCAGCGGTGTATCGGAGCCGCTGTGCGGCCGCTCCCGTCCCGGCCATTTTGATGGAGTGGCGACGGTGGTCATGAAGCTGTTTCAGATTGTTCAGCCGGATGAAGCCTTTTTTGGTCAAAAGGATGCCCAGCAGGTGGCTGTCGTCGAGCAAATGGTGCGGGATTTGTCCGTCCCCGTGACGATCATCCCTTGTCCCATCGTGCGGGAGGCAGATGGGGTCGCGATGAGTTCGCGCAATGTCTATCTGAGTCCGGAAGAAAGAAAGCAGGCCGCCGTGCTGTATCGCAGCCTGCAAATGGCCAAAGAGCTGCTCGCGCAGGATAAGGCTCCCGCGCAAGTGAGAAGCGAGATGATGCGGCTGATCGAGGCGGAGCCGCTGGCCCAAATCGATTATATCGAAATACTGAACTACCCCGATCTGACGCCGGTCGAAGCAGCGGGGACGGGTCAACAGATCCTGGTTGCTTTGGCCGTCCGCTTCGGCGCCACGCGGCTGATCGACAACATGATCTTGACCCGATGATAGAGGGGAAGAGGAGGATTTCCACTGTGCTTCGTACGATGATGAAAGCAAAAATTCACCGAGCTACTGTGACGGAAGCCAATTTGAATTACGTCGGCAGCATTACCATCGACAAGGAGATTCTCGACGCACTGGACATTTTGCCCAATGAAAAGGTGCAGATTGTAAACAACAACAACGGTGCTCGTCTGGAAACCTATGTGATCGAGGGCGAGCCGGGCAGCGGCGTCATCTGTTTGAACGGAGCGGCTGCCAGACTGGTGCAGCCGGGAGATATCGTGATTATTATCGCCTATGCGCTGATGAGCGACGAAGAAGCGCGCCGTCATCAGCCGCGTGTAGCGATTATGGACGAACATAATAAAATAGCCCAACTGCTCTCGGAAGAAGTGCACGCGACTGTGCTTTGACCGAGAGGAAGTGCAGCGACGCTGCATAGAGGCCCATCCCTTGTGAGACAATGAGTACTACACACGCCTCACAGGGGGTGGCTTTTTTTGAAGCTAGAAGATTGGTTCCTTACACTGCAACGGAAAGCAGAGACGATTGAACGAGAATGGCCAGACGCCACCGAGCATGAAAAGCTTCAGCTCGCCGATCAGCTTTTTCAGCTTCGGAAGGTTAGCGATAAACTGGTTGATCTGTGGCTGCAATTCGAAGAGAAATTGTCCTATGCCATTCGGCAGATCAAAAAAATGGAAGGACATGAAGTAGAGCAGGAGAGCTCCTTGGAAGAAATCCTGCAGGAAGCCAAAGGGTTAGCCGCCCAAGCGCAAAAGGGCGAAGCATCTCCCGAGCAGAAGGAGCCGGAGACCGCCATCGCTAGCAAAGAAAAGGCGGGGGACAGCGAGTCCCTTATTGCCTTTGCTCCCGCAAAGGCAGGCACTGCTCTGCAAAAAGAGGCCGAACTGCAGTCCCACCTTCAGTACGAGCATATGTTCCGAAAAGGGGAAGGCTTCTATCATCTGCGGATGTATCAGGACGCGCAGCGCTGCTTCGAAGAGCTGGTGGAAGCCTCACCGGATTGGGAGAGCGGCCGCCTGTACTACGGCTACAGTCTGCTGTTCTGCGGAAAAAAAGAAGAGGCGCTGCGGGAATTTCGGCTGCTCAGCCGATCGGCCAGCTCTCCGTCTGTCACGGCCATCAGCTACAATGCGATCGGATGCATACTGGCGGAAGAGGGGCAATGGCTGGAGGCGGCGCAAGCTTTTCGGGAGGCGATCGCCGTACGGCCCAAGCATGGGGATGCGTGGTTTAATCTGGCGCTGTGTTATTTGCAGGACGGCGAAGCCCATGAAGCTCTGGATACGGTGGAGAATCTGTTGGAAGAATCGGATCAGGACTGGGAGGCCCAGATGCTCTGGCTGCGCGCGTGGCGCTTGATGCAGCTCCAGGACCCGTCTGCCGAGCGGGAGGCGCCACCTGCACTTCGCTTGCCAAGCCGCCATCTGGACAGCGAGACGCTGCGTGAGATGGCTTCTTTGTACGAGTCGCTGGGCAATTACCACCGCGCGCAGGTATGCTATCATTTTCTGACCGAGCGTTTGCCGCGGGAAGGCTGGACCTGGCACGGTCTCGCGTGGAATACCTGGCTGATTGCCGGGACGAAGCGGGCATTGACCCTGATGAAAAAGGCGATAAGCCTGGCGCCGGATCAGCTCGACTTTCAATTCAGCTACGGCTGGATGCTTCTCTTCGACGGCAGGGTGGAAGAAGCGCTGGAAACATTCCGCGCGATTCTGCTGACCGAGCGCGAACACCGTCTGGCTCAGTCCGGCATGATTACCGCCTACGAATGGATGGGAGACATCCAGGCAGCCAAAAAATTGGCCAAACCCTTTCTGGATGATCCGGACACCTATGTACGCTCCTTGGGTTGCTACCACCTCGGACGGATCGCCATGGCCGAGGAAAATTGGCGGCTCGCCGAGCAGTATTTCCGCAGGGTGCTGCCGCATAGCGACCATTTTCGCGAAATCCCGTTTTATCTGCAAATGTGTGCGAACAAACTGGGAGAGCCCGCCACGGAACGCGAACTCTTTCACCCGTAAGCAGGCGTGAGCAGGAAATTTCCCGGTCTTTGCCGAATTGTAGGGGAGCGGACTTACGAACACAGACCGCGAACGTACGAGGTGACCACAGATTGAATCGTTTCATCGTAGTAGATTTTGAGACCACGGGGAGCCATCCGAGGCACGGGGACAGTATCATCCAAATCGGTGCTGTTACGATTGACGACAGTATTGTGACCGAGTCATTTTCCACCCTGATCAATCCCGGACAGGCGATCCCGCCTTTTATTCAACAACTGACTGGCATCAGCGACGAGATGGTAGCGGATGCTCCCACCCTGGAGGAGATTCTGCCCCGTTTTCTTCCGATGTTGGAAGGGCGGACCTTTGTCGCCCATAATGCCAGCTTTGATCTGCAATTCCTGCAAGAAGCCCTGCTGAGCCAGGGCTATTATACGTTTGACGGATATGTGCTGGACACCGTAGAGCTCTCCCGCTTTTTGCTTCCCATGCAGGGAAGCTATCGGCTCGGGGAATTGGCGGACGATCTGCAAATCGAACATGATCGGCCCCATCAGGCTGACAGCGATGCGATGGCGACGGCCGGGTTATTTTTGCACCTGCTGGATATTCTGGAGCAGCTGCCATTGGTGACGATCCAGCGCTTGCAGATGCTGGTCGCTTCCTTCCGCTCGGACTTGTCCGAGCTGCTTCGGTATGTCGAGATGAAAAAATGGTCATCCGTAGAAGGGTTTGCGGAGGAGGGGCTGGAGGGCGGCGGAGAAAATCAGCCGCTGGACGAATCGGCCACAGGGAGACGGCAAATGCCTGCGGAGTCGGATAAGTGGGACATTTACAGACAGCTGGCTTTGCGAAAAAGACCGGAGCGCCTGCGCGCTTCTCTCAAGCGAGAAGAGCGGGTGACCACGCCTTTTGACGAGGTGGTCGAACAGATGATCGCGGAGAAGGCCGCCATTGCGCAAAATCTCCCGGGGTACCAGCGCAGAGAGGCGCAGGAATCGATGATGCGGGCGATCTTTGAGGCGATGGAATCGGGCTCCCACCTGCTGGTTGAAGCGGGGACGGGCACGGGAAAATCGCTGGCCTACCTGCTCCCGTCCATCCTTTGGGCAAAACAGCACGGCGAGCCCGTGATCATCAGCACGAACACGATTCAGCTGCAGGAGCAGCTTTTTCACAAGGAAATCCCCGCCTTGACGCAGTCTTTGCCCTTTTCCTTTCGCGCATCTACCCTGAAAGGCCGGGGCAATTACCTCTGCTTGCGCAAATTTGAGCAGAGCCTGGACGAAGCAACCGAAGGAAGCAGCCAAGAACTGCTCATGGTCAAAGGGCAGATGGTCGCCTGGCTGACGCAGACTGAGACCGGGGATGTGGAAGAATTAAGCATGCCTGCGGCGGGTCAGCAATATTGGCAGCAGGTGAAAAGCGATACGGAATCATGCCTCCACCGAAAATGTCCCTGGTTTAGCCGCTGCTACTATTTCCAGGCGCGGGAGAAGGCAAATGAAGCCGACCTCTTGATCGTCAACCACGCGCTGCTGGTCAGCGACCTGCAGGCCGAACATCGCATTTTGCCTGCGCATGACATCGTCGTCATCGACGAGGCTCACCATCTGGAAGACGTGGCGACGCACCACATGGGCAAGCAGTTCTCCACCACCCAGCTCTTGTTCCTGCTGGACAGGGCCAATCCATCCGAAGGCAGCTTCCTGAAACGCTTTGCCGAGGAACTGTATGATCATTCTTCGGATGAGGGACGCGATGAGGTCCGCGCGACGATCGGAAAGCTGCAGAAGGCATTTCCGCCGCTGAGAGACAAGGCGCTTCAACTGACCCAGCTTATCTACCAGTGGGCAGCAGACCGGGGAGAAGAGACCTCCGACACGGGCCGGGACACCGTCCGCTACCGGATCAGCTCCTTTTCCGGCAAGCATGAGCGCATTCGCAAAACGGCACGGCGAGTCATGGAGGAGATGGGAGTCTTTGCGGGCGATCTGGACGCGCTGCTGCGCCGGATGCCCGCAGGAGAACAGCAGTCTTTCGAACTGAGCAGCCTGTTTACCGATGTGAGCGGACTGGTCAAAGAATGGCAGGCAGTTCTGGAGATGATCCACTTTTTCCTGCTGGAGGCGCAGGACGAATACGTCAGCTGGATGGAAATTGAATCGCGAACACCGAAGAAGCAGGTGTTTTTCTATGCCGCGCCACTGGATATCGCGAGCAACCTGGAGGAGCCTCTGTTTGCCGAACGGCGCAGCGTCATCCTCACCTCGGCGACCCTGACGGTCAAAGACAGCTTTTCCTACATCCTGGAGCGCATGGGACTGGACCAGCTCCCGGAGCATCGCGTCCGCACCCTGCTGCTGCCTTCTCCCTTTTCCTACGAAAAACAGGGGCTGCTGCTGATCCCTTCCGATCTTCCTCTCCTGGGAAAAGAGAGTGAACAGCATTATCTGGAGGCGGTCATTCAAGGCTGTGTGGATACGGTTCGAGCCGCGAACGGGCGGACGATGATCCTGTTTACCTCCTACTCGATGCTGAGGCAAGTTTATCAGGGGATGAAGGAGCAGCTGGGAGAGGAAGGGTATACGCTGCTCGGCCACGGCATCGACAGCAATAACCGGACCAAGCTGGTGCGGCTCTTTCAGCGGGAAGCCAAAACGGTGCTGCTCGGCACAAGCAGCTTTTGGGAAGGGGTGGACATCCCCGGAGAAGCCTTGAGCTGCCTGGTCATCGTCCGGCTGCCGTTTACCCCGCCCAATCACCCGGTCTACCAGGCACGGGCGGAGAGGCTCAAAGAGCGGGGCAAGAACGCTTTTATGTCGCTGGCATTGCCGCAGGCCGTCATCCAGTTCAAACAGGGCGTGGGACGCCTGATCCGCCATCACGAGGATCGCGGTGCCGTCATCGTACTCGATGCCCGGATCGTTGAATCTCGCTACGGCCGCTCCTTTTTAAAATCCCTGCCGCCGTTTGATGTGCGCACCGGTCCCTGGACTTCGCTGCGCGAAGAGATCCGTCCCTATCTGGAGGGCATGCAATCCTTGTCTGACTCATAAAATGAAGCAATAGTCTCTCAGGGATCTAGGTGATAAAATAAATGCTATGGAAAGCGGGAAGAGCTTGGCTGTTGGTGATGGCTGTCCTGATTTTGTTGCTGCCCGGCTGCTCGATCGACGACCATTTACAAAAAACGGTGAAGGTGGAGGACCCGTTCGCAAGTGAAGACGAGCGTGACTTTATCGGCCTTGTCATTTATTATCTGGAATTGGCGCATGGCGAAAGTATATTGATACGCTTGCCAAGCGGAAAGCACATGCTGGTCGATACCGGCAGTGCCGAAGATTGGCCGCGGTTATTTAAAGAATTGACAGATCGGCGCATCACCCGGCTGGAGTATGTCGTTCTGACCAATGATCAGCCGGAGCATGCGGGCGGCTTTGCTTTTTTGGCGGAGCGCTTTCCGATGGAAAAGGTGATATTGCCCAAGCTGATCGAGCTGCCCATCCAAAAGGCGACGATGCTCCGGCCGGGCAAACATGTGCAGACTGTGGTTGACGGAGATGTGGTCAAATTGGACAGCGAAGTCGTGATGGAGGTGCTCCATCCCAGCGAGCCGCTGTTTCTCTCGCCGCAGGACAATTCGCTGGTCTTCCAGCTGCGGCACGGGGAGCTGCCGTTTTTATTCGTCAGCGGGATCAATGAAAAAGCCGAGGGGCGGCTGCTGGAAAAGCATAAGGAGCGCTTGAAGGCGGCTGTCCTGAAGGTAGCCGATCAAGGCAGCAACCAGGCCACGACGCAGCCGTTTTTAAGCAGAGTAGACCCGCAGGTGGCCGTGATCTTGACCGCCCAGACCAAAGATGAGAGCCGCCTGGGCCAGGAAGAAGTGCTGGAGCGGCTGGGCGAGTCATGGGCGGAGACCTATCTCACCAGTCAGGACGGAACCATTGTCATCTTTTCCAACGGGAAGGATTACCGCATTTTGAAACGAAAAAAATAAGGAGGATCGACCGTACGTGGCCAAAAGTGAAAAGATTTCGGAAGCTGTAGTGCGTCGCTTGCCGATCTATCTGCGCTACCTAAGTTACTTGCAGCAAGTGGGCGTAGCGACGGTGTCCTCCCAGCAGATGGGCAAAAATCTGGATGTCAATCCGGCGCAGATCAGAAAAGATCTTTCCTCCTTTGGGGATTTCGGCAAAAAAGGGATCGGGTACGACGTCAACTATCTGGTGGAAAAAATCCGGCAGATTTTAAAGTTAAACGAAGAAATTCGGGTGGCATTGATCGGAGCGGGCCATTTGGGACACGCCATCAGCAACTACAATGCGCATGTGGAAGATTACATGCGGATCGCCGCCATCTTTGACAATGATCCGGCGAAATGCGGAAAAGTGCTGGCGGGCATCACGATTCAGCCGCTGGAAGAGCTGGTTGAAACCGTACAGCGCCAAAAGATCCGGCTGGCGATTATCACGGTACCGGCATCTGCCGCCCAGTCGGTGGCCAACCTTCTATTGGAAGCAGGGATTGAAGGCATTCTCAATTTTGCGCCGACCACGATCCGGGCGGACCGGGACGTGCGCATCCACTACGCAGACGTGACATCCAGCCTGCAGAGCCTTGCCTATTATTTAACATAGAGAACGGAGTGTGCGAATTGAACAAAAAGACAATCTTAACACATGCGACAGTAATCACCGTCAACGGACAAAACGAAGTGATTTCGGACGGGGCTGTCGGCTACGAAGGCAGTGTCATCACCTATGTCGGTCCGACTCCGGAAGATCTCAGCGGCTATGACGAAGTGATTGATCTCAAAGGAAACTATCTGCTCCCGGGACTGGTCAATACGCATGGCCACGTAGGAATGTCCCTGCTGCGCGGCTATGCGGATGACTTGCCGCTGCAGCAATGGCTGGAAGACAAGATGTGGCCCCTGGAGGCTCAATTCACGTCCGATCATGTGAAATGGGGCACATACATATCCTTGATCGAGATGATCCGAACCGGAACGACGACGTTCGTGGATATGTACGACCATATGGATGAAGTGGCAAAAGCGGTGGAAGCCTCCGGGATGAGAGCCAGACTCTGCCGGGGGATGATCGGGCTTTGCTCGGAGGAGGAGCGCGCGGCCAAGCTGCGCGAATCGGTCGCCTTTGCGCGCAATTGGCATAACCAGGCGGATGGACGGATCACGGTCATGATGGCGCCGCATGCTCCTTATACCTGCCCGCCATCGTTCATCAGCCAAATCGTGGATAAAGCGGAGGAGCTGGACCTGCCGATCCACATCCACATGTCGGAGACCGCATGGGAAGTTGGACAGAACGTGAAGGATTACGGCGTACGCCCGGTTGCCCACCTGGAGAATCTCGGTGTCTTCAATCGTCCGACACTGCTGGCTCATGCCGTTCATCTCACGGATGAAGAGATCGATGTCTTGGCAAACTATCAGGTAAAGGTGTCCCATAATGTCGTCAGCAACCTGAAGCTGGCCAGCGGTGTAGCCCCCGTGCCAAAAATGCTCGCCAAGGGGATCAGCGTATCGCTCGGAACGGACAGCAGTGCAAGCAACAACAACCTCAATCTGTTCGAGGAATTGAAGCTGGCAGCTATTCTGCACAAAGGCGTCAATCATGACCCTGTGGCTGTGCCAGCTGATGCCGCCTTGCGGATGGCGACGCGTTACGGTGCGGATGGCGTGTTTCAGGCTGAATCGCTGGGATCGATTGAGGTGGGCAAACAGGCCGACCTGATCGTCTTGAACAGCCACCAGGCGCATTTCCATCCTGCTCACGATCCGGTCTCCCACGTGGTGTACGCCGCCAATGGGCGCGACGTGACAGATACGATCGTGGCCGGCAGCTTCTTGATGCGCAACGGAGAACTGCTGACCGTGGATGAAGAACGCGCGATCTATGAAGTCAACCGCATGTTTCAACAGCTCAATCGCTAAAGGCAAAGTGCATGCGGGTGCTTGCAGGACGCGAGGCGAGTACGTGTGTAAGGAAAAGGCTCCTGCCCATGGGTGACAGGAGAAAAGAGTTGTGTAGGTGTAGGTAGAGAGATTTTGATTGGCCACCTTGCCGACTTATTTTCGCCATACTTCGGTGAGGGAGGTATGCCGAAATTCCAGTGTGGATGAGTGAGACGATGCTCGTAGAGGTGAAGATAATGCTGCCCACGAGACGCGATAATCCTGCAGCATCGCCCCTAAAAGGTCAGGAGATGTCGTTTGGTTTGACAGCTTCACGCGCTCACCTCCTCGGGGTGTACTTGTAGTATGGCCTCCCTGTGCCCGCGTATGTTTAGCAAGTTTTCCGTCCCGTTCTAAAACCTTCCCATCGTTCATACGCATAAGGAAAAACGGGGACAGGAGTGAAGGGACTTGTATCTGAAGCCCAAACAACTTTGGTGGTTGCCGACCATTTTTCTCGTCCTGTTTACCTTAGGCGCGCTGATTGGACAACTCCACAACCGCTTGGACATACAAGAGGCCTCCGTGATATCGCCCGCGCAGCGGGAGGAGGCCGACCGTCAGATGATCGCCAGCCTATTGGATCAACTGACCGGTGATCGGGAACGTGCGTTTTCCGTATTGATGAAGGAACATGTGTTGAGCGGCACATACAAAGGAGAACAATTTCACTTGAACGGCGATATCTCCGGCCACAGCTTCGAACTGGTGCGGGAGGATGAACAAGTGCAGGTAAAAATAGACGGCGAGCCCCAGGATCATCAGGGCTTGCCGTACTCCCTCTATACGCCGCATCAGCACGCGACCATCTTGAAGACCAAACTGAAGCATATCACTTTGCTTCCGGTAACGGACGGTTCGGGCCAAGGGTGGCAGGGCTATCGGCTGACGGTGCCCGCCCAGGAGATCACGGATTTGCTGGGACTTTGGCTGGGACCTTCGTTTTCGATTCAGGATCTGACCCCCCGCCTGGCCAAACAGATTGCGGTGGAATATCAATTATGGTACGATGGACCGACCCGTGAATTGCGGCAATTGGAAGTCTATTTGCAAATGGAGACCTCGGCCGGACTGAAACGGGATCAGCTTCGTTTTCAGTTATAGGGCGGAGGAGATAAAGGAGTTAGACCCGTGTATTGGAGAATCATCGCAGGAGTCTTTGCAATCTTGCTGGTCGTCGGCCTCAGCTCGGCTTACCACCTGGGATCGACAGTCGTGGGCAAGCAAAAAGACTTTGAAAGTCAGGTCAGACAATGGGTGCAAGAGCGTACGACGATCGCGCAGATCGCCACAATTGACGAGTACCGCGGCAAGGAATCCTACGCCGTCGTCACCGGAGTAAACAAGGCGGGCACGCCCGTGATCGTCTGGATGACTGCCGATACGATCGCCTTTGATACGATGGAGCGAATGGTGACGCGGGAAAGTGTAGAAGCGGCTGTGAAAAAGGGTTTTCCCCAGGGGGAAATCTATCGGATCGTCGCGGGCATTGACGGGGAGAAACGCTTCTGGGAAGTGACGGTCCGCGACGAGGAAGGCCGCTTCCACTATTTGCATTACGATCTGTATACAGGCGCCTTGCTCACCTCCTATGTCATCCACTCGTAAAGATTGCGGATTCGCAAGCGGAATAGAAAAGCTCTTCCGATCAGGAGGGGCTTTTTTCGTTTCCATCCAACAACTGTAAGGAAAAAATGATAGACGGATATGATATACTGGAGCCGTTGACTCGGTTGAACGAAAGGTATTGTAGAATAGGAGGAGAAGCTGTGCAATTGCGTAAGAATGCCATTGGACTCTCATTGCTGGCGACGCTGATTCTCTTGTTCGGCGGTTGGTTCTTGTACCAAAAACTTGAGGTAGAACAGCCAATCCGCGACCAGATTGGCCGTTTTCAATCTGCTGAGCTGGTAGAATTGCATGCGGGCAAGCACAATATTCACATAGATTTGAAAGTGACAAACCCGGAGCTGTTTCCGCAGGAATACCGTCAATTGCTGAAGGAAGCGAAAGAGCTTGCGGGGAACAAACAGATTGAAGTGACACTGGCCAACCAATCGGAGGAGCTGGAACAGGTCTGGATGAAGGGGCTTTTCTCGTTTACGGAAGCCGTAGATTTGCACCAGTACAGCCGCATCCCGCAAATGGTGAGCGAATGGAAAGAGGCGTATAAGCTGGATCAGGCGCTGGCGCAGATGGATGGCGAACATGTGTACGTGTACCTCAAGCGGGGGAATGAAGACTATTACGCGATCATTCCGCGTGTCGCAGAGAGTGAGGTGATCGCCCGTGGGTAAAGAAATCCTGATCGGTGTCATCCCTGCAGTGCTGGTATTTCTCTTGTTCCTGGGGATCAATATCACGCCGTTTATCGTCTTTGCTGTCGTCCTGACGGCGCTCTTTTTCCTGATCAACCGCCAGGGTCAGGGCAATCTGTCTATCGGCGGCAAGGGGAAAGCAAAGCACGTCGTCCCCAAATCGACTGTGCAGTTTGCGGAGATCGGCGGGCAGGAAAGAGCCAAAAACGAATTGATGGAAGCGCTCGATTTCCTGAAGCACAAGGATCAGATCGCCCAATACGGCATTCGTCCGCTGAAAGGCGTGCTGCTGACAGGACCTCCGGGTACGGGCAAAACGCTGATGGCCAAAGCTGCCGCCAACTATACCAATTCCGCATTTGTCGCTGCATCCGGCTCCCAATTCGTCGAGATGTACGTTGGGGTTGGTGCCCAGCGCGTGCGCGACCTGTTTAAAGAGGTCAAAGCGCTGGCAGAGAAAAACGGGCAGGACAGCGGGATCATTTTCATCGACGAGATCGATGTCATCGGTGGAAAGCGAGACGGACAGCAGCAGCGCGAGTACGATCAGACGCTGAACCAGCTGTTGACCGAGATGGATGGGATTGGGACGAGTGAAAAGCCGCGCATTCTGATAATTGCGGCCACCAACCGGAAGGATATGCTGGACGCGGCGCTGCTTCGTCCGGGCCGTTTTGACCGGCACATCAGCGTCGATTTGCCGGACAAGACAGCGCGGGAGCAGATTCTCGCGATCCATACCAAAAATAAACCGCTCGCGCCCGATGTCTCGCTGGAGCAGGTGGCCCAAGAGACATTCGGCTTTTCCGGCGCACAGCTGGAGAGCGTTGCCAATGAGGCAGCCATCTACGCCATGCGTGAAAAGAGTGCGAGCATCGAAGCCCGCCATTTTGCCTACGCTGTAGACAAGGTGATGCTGGGTGAAAAGGTAGACAGAGAAGCGTCGGGCGAAGAAAAGAGACGCGTCGCCTTGCATGAACTGGGCCATGCCATCATGAGCGAAATCGTCCGCCCGGGATCGGTCTCCCAGGTGACGCTGAGCCCGCGGGGCAAAGCGCTGGGGTACGTGCGGCAAAATCCGATGGAAGACCGTTATCTCTATACCAAGGACGCTTTGGAAAAACAGATCATGGTCTGTCTCGGCGGAGCCGTCGCGGAAGAAATCTACTACGGCGGCCGCAGCACCGGCTCGAAAAACGACTTTGAGCAGGCGCTGAACATGGCGCAGGAAATCGTGCAGAGCGGGATGTCTCGCCTCGGCATCGTCCATGTGGGGTATATCGCCAAGGACCGCATCCACGATGAAGTAAACTTCCTCCTGGAAGAGCTGCTGGAGAAGACGCGCGATTTGCTGGGCAAGCACGATCCCGTCTTCCGGCAAGGCCTTGAGACACTGATGGAAGCGGAAGTTCTGCAGGGGGACGAATTCCGCAGCCTGTTGAAACAATATTCTCCCACCACACAGGAGCTGGCAGGATAATGCCGGCTCTTTTTTCTTGTGCGCCACGCATGGCGACTAACTAGGCGGTGAAAGTCCGCTGTGGGGGCTGGTAGTGGCCAACCACTAGCCAAGAGCAAGGGTGTCCACCGTGAGGTGGAATCTGAAGGAAGCTGGAGGCAAAATCCCGGCCCGAGGAACACGAACATCATCAGGCATATGGAATGGGACAAGCTTGCGAGACAAAGCAAAGTCCAATACACTACACGGACATTCCGGTGTAAATGATGCGGGTATATGGGAGGAAAGTGAGTCGTCTTACCGTGGGAGGTCTCATGGACGTGAGAAGATGACATTCGAATCACGGTTGAAACAAGATTTATCATGAGAAGTCAGCAGACGCCATAGTACCTCGAGCAGTCGACGGCTTGAGGGAAGGGCTGAACCTTAGGAGGTGGTCGTCAATGAATGTTACCGAAACAGGAGATAAGGGCAGCCAACTTCCAACGGAAGGCTCACCGCAAAAGAATAGTGCGGAACACGAAGGATATGCGGGAGTGCACGTTCCTGAGAGGATAGCTGAAACCGACGACACCAACGCAAACGAGTCGAAGGAAAGGTTACTTGAGAAAATCATAAGCAGAGACAATTTGAACGAAGCGTTCAAAAGAGTCAAAGCGAATAAAGGTTCACACGGAATCGACGGGATGGGCGTAGATGAACTTCTACAATATCTCAAAGAAAACGGTGAAACCATCAAGGAACAAATCCTGGCGGGCAGATATCGCCCAAATCCCGTTCGAAGGGTAGAAATCCCAAAAGAGAACGGAAAGAAAAGAAACCTGGGCATCCCAACGGTGGTTGATCGAGTAATCCAGCAGGCAATTGCACAAATGCTCACGCCGATCTATGAGCAACAGTTCTCGGACAACAGCTTCGGGTTCCGACCCAAACGAAGTGCCCACCAAGCCATAAGGCGCAGCCAGCAATATATTCAGGAAGGCTACCGCTATGTTGTGGATATGGATCTAGAGAAATACTTTGACACCGTCAACCAAAGCAAGCTCATTGAAGTACTCTCAAGAACGATTAAGGACGGACGAGTCATTTCACTAATTCATAAATATCTTCGGGCAGGAGTTGTCGTGAAGCACAAGTTTGAGGAAACAGAAGTCGGCGTACCGCAGGGCGGGAATCTGAGTCCAATTCTCAGTAATATCATGCTGAATGAGTTGGACAAGGAGCTGGAGAAGAGAGGACACAAGTTTGTGCGATACGCAGATGATTTACTCATCTTCTGCAAGAGCAGACGAAGTGCCGAACGGACACTAACCAACATTCTCCCCTACATTGAAAAGAAGCTGTTCCTAAAAGTAAATCGGGAGAAAACCGTGGTGGACCTAGCCATTCGAGTGAAGTTTCTGGGATTCTCATTCTACAACCAACGAGGGCAAGTGAAAGTCCGCATCCATCCCAAATCCATCGCCAAAATGAAAACAAGAGTGAAGGAACTAACCGCAAGAAGCAATGGCATGGGAAATGAAGAGAGAGCCGAAAGGCTCAGACGCTATATCATGGGATGGGTCAACTACTTCAAGATTGCGGATATGAAGAACCTGCTCCAAACAACGGATGAATGGATGAGAAGAAGGATTCGAATGATCTACTGGAAACAATGGAAACGAATAAGGACAAAATTCGAAAAGCTGATCTCGTTTGGAATCCCAAAGTTCAAGGCATGGGAATACGCAAATACAAGAAAGAGCTACTGGAGAATCTCCAATAGCCCCATCCTCGCGAAAGCCCTCGATAACAACACCATTAAAGGCCTCGGATTTCTTTTCTTCTCAGATTATTATCGACAAGTGACTGCGTGAACTAAGGAACCGCCGTATACCGAACGGTACGTACGGTGGTGTGGGAGGTCGGCTACTCAACTAATGGGTAGCCCCCTACCCGATGCTGTCCGCATTTTGCGCGTGCCCCTGTGCCGCTAGAGGGCGCCGGCGGCTTCGGTCCGCAAATGGCAGGCCAACTGAATTTTGAGCATATCCTCCGGCCGCTTGAAGTCGATATTCAGCAGGGCTTCTATCTTGCGCAGCCGCTGGTAGAGCGTATTGATGTGGATATGCAGCTCGTTTGCGGTCTCTTGCGCGGACTGGCTGCATTGGATGTAGACGAGCAAGGTTTTTTCCAACTCCGCGTATTTTGCCCGATTCTCCCAAAACGGACGAAACACATCTCTCACGAAGGCAGCCATGTCTTCTGCAGTCTGATTGATCATGAGCTGATTGACGCCCAGTTCTCCATATCGCACGACCCCGAAGCGGTTCCGGTTGTTAAGATACTGGACCGCTTTTTTTGCTTCCTCAAAGCTTTTGGCGATCTGCTCCAGCCCGCTGTAGGCACCCCCGACTCCGATGGCGATCTGGCAGTCCTCCTGTTGATTCCATTCGCGTGCGAAATCTCCCAGCTTCTCTGCGCAGGAACGCGGATGGGCATGGCTGGCTGCCTCGATCAACATCGTCAGCTGATTGTGAAATCCGTAGGTAATCACTTCCCATCCGTTGAAAAGCTGCTTCCATCGATGGACGATCCGGTGGATATGTGCCTCTTGCTTGGCGAGGTCGTAGCAGCGGAGCAGCATGGCATGGACACAGAGATACGTGGCACCGGGCATAAGACCGATGGATTGCGCTTGATGGGACAGTTCGGCTCCTTTTGCGGTGAGGAGGTGCTGGAAAAGATCGTGGGATCGTTTGTAGAAGACAGAGCTGAGCGATTGTTTCTTCACCAGATCGAGAGCCAATATCGCAATTCCCTGCTCGATCGTGATCCGCTCCAGATCGGATAGCGTGCACGAATCGGCGCGGATCAGCAGACAGCCGAGGAAGACGGAGCCGTTTGCCAGCGGGTAGATATATACGGAAAAGGGCTGTTCCGGCCATCCATCGGCAGTTTTGTCGGAGACGCTGATCCAGCGAGGGTGGAGGCGGCTGCTGACAAGCAGCGTGAGCTCGTCCCAGCTGAACAGCTCCCGCAGCTCGGAGTGAGGCGGGTAGTGGCGCTGTTCCAGCCAGTCGATCAAGAGGAGCGGCTTGCCCACCATGTTGCCCAGAGCAGATGCGATGGCTTCCGTCCCATTATTGCGGAGTGAGAGCCGTTTGAGCGTTTCATGGATCTGCGTCCGTTTCACCAGATCGTCGTGTTTGGCTTTGAGCTCCTCGGTCAATTTGGCGGTTTGCTCCAGCGCCGCTTTGGTATCGGCGTAGAGACGGGCATTTTCCAGGGCGACCGCAGTCAGATCGGCCACGTCCTGCAGGATGCGCAGATCGCTTTCCAAAAAGACGTTCTCCTGATGGAACTGGTGAATGACCAGTACGCCGATGCGCTGCACCCCGCGCGAAATCGGGACGCACATCAGTCCGTGCAGATGGCGCAGCTCTTTGGCGTCATCCAGATGCTGATAGTTTTCGATGGACAGGTCAGCCATCGCGGCCTGGATTTCTTTGTGCGTGTGAAAGATGCGCGGCTTGCCGTCCAGATAGACTTTGCCCGCGATGGATTCGCCCACCCGCAGGCGGAAGCGGTGAATCACACTCTCGCGGAAGCCGACAGCCGCTTTGGGCACGAGCCGCTCCAGCTCGGGATCGTACAGATGGAGCAGCCCGGCATCAGCTGCGGGGATGACCGTGAGAGTATTGCGGATGAGATCGTGGATGACGCTCTCGATATCCAGCGAGGAGGCGATGGAGCGCGTGCTTTCGATCAGCTTGGTCAACACCTTGTCCTTCGCCTCGATCGTCTCTTCCGCCTCCAAAAGGCAGAGGTACAAGCCGAGGGTATGCAGCGGGCCGTCCGTGAGCGCAAGCGGCTGATCAGGCTCGCTCGGCCGGAATCGCACCAGCGCGGAGCTGTCCGTCGACAGGACATACCGGATGTAGGTATCGGGCGGCTTTTCAAACACGTCATAGCGGGCGGCAGGGAGGCTGGACGATGACGACGGAGCGGACGGTAGTGACGGAAAAAAGGCAGGCATATAATCGTCCGGCCTGCCTGAAAGACCGTCATCCGCACTGATCAGCAGCCGCATGTGCCGGTCTCTCCTTGTTTTCACCCAGACGGCAAATTCCACACCGCACCATGTCTGTTGCAAGTAAGCTTGCAGCATCTGCAGCGTACGCATGGAATCCTCCTCTCGAGTGGGAAATTCTACATAGGTCTAGCCGTAACCTTGGATATTTACACATTGTACCAACTATTATGAATTTATACAATTGTCTCATAATACTTGGGAGGTGGAGCAAATGGCGCAAACTTATGCCAACTACATCAACGGAGAGTGGGTGCCCAGCCAGACGGGAGAAGTATTTCCCAGCATCAATCCTGCCCGGACACAGGAAGTGCTTGGCTATTTCCAGAAATCAAATGCAGCCGATACACGCCATGCCATCGAAGCGGCTGCGGAGTCATTTATCTCTTGGTCCCGCGTCGCGGCCCCGCTGCGCGGCGAATTTTTGTACAAGCTCATCACACTCCTGGAGGAGAAGCGGGAGGAATTAGCGGAGACGATCACTCGCGAGGTCGGCAAAACCCTGAAGGAAGCGAGAGGGGAAGTGAACAAGACGATCGCCTCCATGAAGCAGTTGACGGGAGAGGTTACGCGATTGAGCGGCCAGACGCTTCCGTCCTTTGATGAACAGGTCTTTGCCTATACGGTCCGGGAGCCGATTGGCGTTTTTGCCATCATCGCTCCGTGGAATTTTCCTTTGGGAATCGGACTGTGGAAAATCGTTCCGGCGATCCTTGCAGGGAATACGGTCGTCTTTAAGCCGGCCAGCAACACCTCGCTGATCAGCGTCAAGCTCGTCGAGTTGCTGGTGGAGGCGGGTGTGCCCGCAGGCGTCGTCAATCTGGTTACCGGTCCGGGAGCGGTCATCGGGGAAGAGCTGACCCGCAATCCGCTGATCAAAGGCATCTCGTTTACCGGCTCATCCGAAGTGGGACTTGCTTTGGGGAAAGCGGTCGGCGCCCGTGGCGGAAAAATCCAGGCGGAGATGGGCGGCAAAAACCCGGCGATCATCATGCCGGACGCAGATATCGATCTGGCGATTGACTGCATCGTCACGAGCGGATTTTTGGATAACGGCCAGCGCTGTACCGGAACCAGCCGCGTAATCGTCCTGCCGGAAGTGGCCGCAGAGGTGAAGGCAAAGCTGATCGCGCGGGCGGAGGCGATCCGCGTAGGCGACGGCTTCGATCCAAACAGCGTCAACGGTCCGCTGGCGGACGAGCATCAGCTGAGAACCTATCTGCACTACGTCCAAAAAGGGATTGAGGAAGGGGCGAAGCTGGAGTGCGGAGGCAAGCGGCTCCAAGGCGGAGGTCTGGAAGACGGATACTTCGTGGCTCCTACCGTCTTTACGGGCGTGACACCGCAGATGACGATCGCCCAAGAGGAAATTTTCGGACCCGTGATCGCCGTGATCGATGCGGGCAGCTTCGAAGAGGCGATGGAGGTGGCCAATCAGGTAGAATTTGGCCTGTCCTCGACGATCTTTACCAACGACCTGAAGAAAGCCTTCCAGTTCGTCAAGGGGATACAGTCCGGCGTCACGCATGTCAACATGCCATCCACACATTTTGAATCGCATTACCCGTTCGGCGGGAAGAAAATATCCGGCCTCGGGCCGCGTGAGCAGGGAGAATCCGCACTGGATTTCTACGTGGAGTTGAAGACGGTCTATATTCGCCCATAAGGGAGGTGCAGTTCATGAAGAATGTCGGTTTTATCGGGATCGGGGTCATGGGCAAAGGAATGATCGCCAATCTGCTGCAAAAAGGATACCGGGTCTATGCGCACGATGCGTTTCCGGGAGCGATGGAATGGGCGAGAGAGCGGGGAGCCGAGACGGTATCATCCCCGGCCGAGGTGGGTGAGAAGGCGCAAATCGTATTTACGTCTCTGCCTGGACCGGAAACCGTCCGGGAGGTCATGCTGGGGGATCGCGGTTTGTTTGCGACCCTGCAGCCAGGAAGCATGGTGTTTGACACCAGCACAATCGATCCGAATACAGCCCGCAAACTGTTCGAAGAGGCCAAAGCGCGCGGCTTTCAATTTTTTGACTGTCCCGTAAGCGGCGGACCGGCAGGAGCAGAGGCCGGCACGCTCACGATCATGGTCGGCGGGGAGTCCGAGCAGCTAGAAGCAGCGATGCCGTTTCTGAAAGCCATCGGCAAGGAGATCATCCACATCGGCGACGCGGGCGCGGGGCAGGTAGCCAAGCTGTGCCATAATTCGGTCGTCGCCAGCATCACCGCCGCATTGGGGGAGGCGCTCCTGGTCGCGCGCAAAGCGGGAGTCGATCCGCAAAAGGTAGCCTCCGTAATCGACAGAGGATCCGCCCACAATCGCGTCCTGGCCATCTTTGGCCCCAATATTTTGTACGGGACGTACAGCGAAACCATCTTTTCGCTTGATCATATGCACAAGGACTTGCAGCTGTACGAAAATACCGCCCGCAAACACCAGGTGCCGTCCATGGTTGGTTCTACGGTGTTGCAGCTGTACGAGGCTGCCAAGGCACAGGGGAAAGGGAGGTGGGATTCTTCGGCAGTATGCACGGTCATCGAACAACTGGGACAAGACAGCATCGCGCGTTAATCGGGTTCGTGTTTCCCCCGGGGAACACGCTTTTCCCGTTTCCAGGGATTTGCCAGTTCTACCACTAACAGTTCGAGGTGATCGCAATGAGAGAGAGTGTGCGCGATTGGAAGCTGCATGGCATCGTCCTGCTGCTGGTGATCGTCGGGGAGCTGATCGGGTCCCGGAAGATCGATTTGGGTTTTGGCGTTCTGGCCCTCTTCCCCATGCTGTACGTCTTGATACTCGGGGGTGTCATCAGCTGGCCGTCATTTCGCTGGCTGACCGAAGGCCAGATGAAAAAAGCGGCTACGATTTTGGGCATAGCGTTTATGCTGTTCGTCGCCAAGCTGGGGACGATGCTGGGTCCTTCTCTGCTGAAAATCTTTGACGCCGGCTGGTCGCTCGCCTTTCAAGAGGTCGGCCATTTTATCGGCACGATCATTCTGGGCTTGCCTATCGCTCTATGGCTGGGCATGGGCAGAGAATCGATCGGGGCGACGTTTTCGATCGACCGGGAGCCGAACCTGGCGATCATCTCCGAGAAATACGGCGCTGACTCACCCGAAGGCAGAGGAGCGCTGGGGGTCTATGTATGCGGAACGCTGTTCGGGGCGATATACCTGGCGCTCTTGGCCGGTTTTCTCGGGAGCATGGGCTTTTTGCATCCGATCTCCTTGGCGATGGGAGCAGGCGTCGGCTCAGGCAGCATGATGGCAGCCGCTTCCGGGGCGCTCGCCGTCGTTTTCCCCGACTACGAGAAGGATATCGCGGTCTTTGCCGGTGCGGCCAACCTGCTGACGACGATACTGGGCACGTACATCTGCATCTTTTTCTCCCTGCCTGTCACCGTCAAGCTGTATAAATGGCTCGCGCCGATCATCGGGAAAAATCCGCCTGCGGCAAAAGAGGAGGAGAGAAGCGCATGAAAGACAGACTGCTCATTATCTCGCTCATCGGATTGATCGCGGTCATCGGCAACTGGATCGGTTTCAAGGTTTCCCCTATCGAGGCACTTCCCGGCATCATCGTCATTATTGCCATTACGCTGGCCGGCTGGGGAATTGCGGCGATCCTGCCGTTTAAAAGTCCGGCGGTCGTCTGGATATCGCTGGTCGCCCTGATCGTGACGAGTCCGATTTTTCCCGGGAACGCCTGGCTCGCCGAGGTCACCGGCAAATTAAACTTCATGGCTTTGGCGACGCCGATTCTCGCCTATGCCGGTTTATCGCTGGGAAAAGACATCGAGAGCTTCAAGCGGCTCAGCTGGCGGATTGTGGTCGTCTCGCTTGTCGTCTACACCGGCACTTTTCTCTTTGCGGCTCTTTTTGCCGAGATGGTCTTCCGTATCCAAGGCAAGTTCTGATACGCTAGCGAGGTACGGATAGACGACTCGCAGAGAAACGGAGTATGACAGGTGGAAGAATTGAGCAGAACCTCGATCGCAAATATACTCGACCCCGCCAGCAGCGGCAAAGCAGCTGTCTTTATCTATACGCCCCTGTGCGGTACATGCAAGCTCGCGGCCAGGATGCTGGAGATCGTCGAACAGATGCTCCCCGGACTGCCTTTGTATCAGGTGAATATCAATGCCATGCCAGAGCTTGCTGAAAAATGGCAAGTGACCAGCGTACCCGGACTGTATCTCGTGGAGCGCGGCGTTATCGCCGAAAAACATTTCGCTCTTCATTCGGTCGACTTTCTCTACCAGCAACTGAAAAGCTTCTTCTAGACATACACCTATTTCCTTCGCGTTGAATACACCTGAGAGAGAGACAAAACGCGAAGGAGGAGAAGCATGCAAATCCACGTTGTAGAGCGAGGCCAGACCCTGAACGCCATCGCCGAGCGATACAATACCACGGCCATCGCCATCGCCCAGGCGAACCAGATCCCTGAGCCGGATCGCCTTGTCGTCGGACAGGCGCTCGTCATTCCCATTGTCGGGAGCTACTACTGGGTGAGGCCCGGGGATACACTTTACATGATCGGGCAGCGTTTTGGGATCAGCGCGGCAGAGCTGGCCCGGGTCAACCGCATATCCCTGTATCGGCCGATTCAGGTGGGGCTTCGTCTGTACATCCCGCCTCGCCCGCGCCGCGCTGCCGATTTTAACGCCTACGCGGAACCGCGGACGAGGGTGACGCCCGCCCTGGAAGAAGATGTGCGGAACGCGGCCCCCCGGCTTACCTATCTGGCGCCGTTCAGCTTTCGGATCAACCGGGACGGGACGCTTACTCCGCCGCCGCTGGGCGATCTGCCAGCCATCGCCGAGAGTAACAACGTCGTCCTGATGATGGTCATTACCAACCTGGAGGGGAATCAGTTCAGTACCGAGCTAGGCAGTCTGGTGCTGAATGACATGGCGGTGCAAAATCGGCTGCTGGACAACATTTTCAGCACGGCCCAGCGCCTGGGCTTTGGCGATATTCACTTTGACATGGAGGCGCTTCCGGCCACAGACCGCGACGCTTACGCCCGCTTCCTACGCCGTGCCCGCGAACGGGCCAGGGCGAACGGGCTGATGATGTCCGTGGCCGTCGCTCCGAAGACCAGAGCGGATCAGCCGGGAAAATGGTATCCGGCCCACGATTATCGAGCCATCGGGGAGATCGCCGACTTTGTCGTGATCATGACCTATGAGTGGGGGTACAGCGGCGGACCGCCGATGCCCGTATCACCGATCGGTCCTGTGCGGCGTGTGCTCCAGTATGCGCTGACGGAAATGCCGGCCAGCAAAATCATGATGGGGCAGAATCTGTACGGGTACGATTGGACGCTGCCTTATGAAGCAGGAACGACGGCCCGCGCGCTCAGTCCGCGGGCAGCGACAGCGCTGGCGCAGCAGAGGCAGGTGCCCATTCAGTATGACAGCGAGGCCCAGGCCCCGTTTTTTGAGTATACGGACGACCGGGGGAGGCGTCATCGCGTCTGGTTTGAAGACGCCCGATCGATCCAGGCCAAATTTAATCTGGTCAAAGAGTTGGGGCTGCGCGGCGTCAGCTACTGGAAGCTGGGATTGCCTTTTCCACAAAACTGGCTGCTGATCGAGGAGAACTTCCGTGTGAGGAAGCGCAGATGAAACACCGATATACGTAAGAAAAGCGTACATTCCGAGAGGGTTGTACGCTTTTTTTCCTGCGCCTGAACATGGTATGATGGTGGCAAAAGCAGGAGGTGGGAGATCATGGGAGAGTGCAGACTGAATCACAGTACGGAGGATGTCCTCGGCAAACTCGCGGAACAGACCCCTTATTTGCCAGCACAGCTTGGTGAGCGGCTGCGCAGCATGCTGGAGAAGCCGCAGTCGCAAGAGCGGCTGAACGAGCTGTTTCACCTGTTGAAAAAATACGACCTGGCATCGGCTGAAGAACGGAGCGCGCGCGAAGCCAAAATGGCCGAGCTCGTCGAGGCAGCAGGCTAGAAACGAGGGGCGGCTGGCCAGAACCGGAGACAGCGGGCTAGAAACGAGGGCGACTGGCCAGAACCGGAGGCAGCAGGCTAGAAACGAGGGCGGCTGGCCAGAACCGTAGGCAGCATGCCAGAACCGGAGGCGCAGGCCAGTACGGAGGCAGCAAGCGATAACCAGAGGGCGACAGCCGCTCCGGCCGGCCCCCCTACTCCAGCGGCTTGCGTCCGGAAAAGCCATCCGTCAGGCCGTGATAGTGCGTGATCCGGGGTTCTCCCGCCTTCCAGCAGAGGAGAACCTCTTCGCCGTCAATCAGCGCAGGGAAGTCGAACAGACCGATGTCGATATCTTTGACCTGAATCCCTTTATCCATGAGCTGGCGGATATGCATTTGTGCCTCCAGCTCCATAAACTCCAGCTGGCACTCCATGGTAAAAATAGCGTGCTCATCGGATGGCTGCTGCTTTTTTATCTGCTGCAATTCCTGGTACATGCGGGTAAAGCGGCGCTTGGTCTCCTGCAAAAAGGAGAGTTCTTCGCGTACATACGGGAGTAGGAGATCAGCTTCATCGATAGTAAAATATTTTTTGCTCATACCTAACACCTCCACTATCCATTATACAGGGAAGCATGGGAGGGAGGAAATGGAAGAATGGTGCGCCGGGTGCGGCGATGCTGAGGAAGGAGACACAATGAACGACAGATTATACTATCAGGACGCGTATCTGACTACCTTTGAAGCGGCCATACTGCGGTGCGGCACCGAAGAGGACGGCACCGCGTATGTCGTGCTGGACCATACCGCCTTTTACCCCACCGGAGGCGGGCAGCCCTGCGATACGGGTACGCTGGGAGATTGCCGCGTGATCGATGTGGAGGAAGTAGCAGGGGAGATTCGGCATCGCCTGGATCGTCCGCTCACCGGCGGAAGCGGAAAGGTCACGGGCCGCATCGATTGGCAGCGACGGTTTGATGCGATGCAGCAGCATGCGGGTCAACATATCCTGTCCGCTTCTTTTATCAAGATCGCGGACGCCCAGACGGTGGCCTTCCATCTGGGGCGGGAGCATGTCACGATCGATGTGCAGCTCGACTCCCTGTCGGCTGAGCTGGCGGAACAGGTAGAGCGGCAGGCCAATCAAATCGTGCTGGAAAATCGGCAGATTGAGGCGCGATTTGTCACAGAGGAAGAGCTGGCTTCGCTGCCGCTCACCAAACCGCCTGCTGTCACGGAGAATGTTCGGGTGGTAATCATCCCCGATTTTGACTACAACCCATGCGGCGGCACGCATCCGCGCTCGACGGGAGAAGTCGGGCCAATCAAGATCATCGGCTGGGAGCGTCATCGCGGCAATATCCGCGTCCAGTTCGTCTGCGGCTGGAGAGCGCTGGCCGATCACGCCCGCAAGCAAATGCTGCTGCAGAAAGTAACGGGATTGCTTGCAACGAGCGAGCAAGAGCTGGCCGATGTGCTGGAGCGTGTCCTCGCGGAGAAAGAATCGCTGAAGGAGAGCTTGCAGCAGAGAGAGGCGGAATTGCTCGCCGCCGAGGCTGAGCGCGCCCTCCAGTCTGCGGAGCGTTTGGCTGGCGGCGAATGGCTGATGCAGGCCTCGTTTGCCGGACGCAGTATGCAGGAGCTGCAGCAACTGGCGAGACAGATCGTTTCTCGCGAAGAGCAAGCCATCGTGCTGCTGGCGACGACAGGAGAAAAGCTGCAGCTGGTCTTTGCCAGAGGGACAGCCGTCCAAGCGGAGATGAATCAACTGCTGAAAGAGACGCTGCCGCTCATCGATGGCAAAGGCGGAGGAAGTGCGGCGATGGCTCAAGGCGGTGGGGCGCCGACATTGCCTGCGGAAGATTTGCTCGCCCACGCCCGCCAGCTGCTGGTAAGCAGAGCAAACGCCTGACGCAGCGTAGCTGCCCTGACGACGGATGAATACGACACTGGAGGGAAGAACAGATGATGACCTGGAACCCGGGAGATATCGTGCGGGTAAGTCACAAGACCGGCGAGTACCTGACAGAGGTCTTGGAGAACCACGGTGAAAAGCTGCTGGTAAAAGTCATGGCGGTCACCAAATATCCGACACAGGGAGATCTGCACAATCCGTTGGAAGTTGATGTCCCGCTCTTTCACCAGAGACCCGCGCTCTCGTACATGGAAAAAATCATGGTGCCGGCGCAAAGCGTCATCCGCTATAACGGAGCTTTGCCCGACTACAAGGAATCCGCGAAGGCTGCTCTGGAGCGGGAAATGGAGAAACTTCGCAAGACCGTCCGATGGGCGGAGCGCTGCCTGGTGGAGCTGGAGCAAATGTACAAGGAAACCTTTACAAACGGCCAATAGCATGATAGTGTAGGAAGCGAATTGAATAGTGTCACGCAATACCAAACGGGGGCCGGGCAAAATCGGCTGAGATTGTAACGAATGCGTTACTGACCGTTGAACCTGACCTGGGTCATGCCAGCGGAGGAAGAGGTATCAGCTATCAGCGATCACGTCGTTGTCGGCGCCTGTACATGGGCCCGGCGTTCGGCATAGGCAGATGAGCAACCAAAACCATCCGGGGCGGATGGTTTTTTTTATCCGCCTCGGGTGTACCGTATACACGGCTTCTTCCTTCTGTTTGCGTCATGGCGCAGGAGGAGAAGCCTTTTTTCGTCCCCGCATGACGGATTTGTGAAGAGAAGGAGGGGGATTATGCTTGTTCAACTGAACGGCAAGGGCGTGGAGCTGGCCGCGGCGATCACGAATATTCGCGAGCTCCTCGCTTCCTATCAATTGCAGGAAAAGATCGTGATCGTCGAGCGAAACGGAGAGATTATCGACCGTACCCGCTACGAGGAGACGCCTGTTGCGGCGGGCGACCGGATTGAGATTGTACATTTTGTCGGTGGAGGATGATCAGGATGGACACATGGAAAATCGGACCATATGAATTTCGCTCCCGCTTGCTGCTCGGGACGGGAAAATTCTCCGATCTGGAGATTCAAAGCAAAGCGGTGGAGGTCTCCGAAGCGGAGATTTTGACCTTTGCGATTCGCCGCTTGAATCTGGAAAATCCGCATGAACCGAATTTTCTGGAACAGCTGGACTTGAAAAAGTTCACATTGCTGCCCAATACCGCGGGCGCCTACACGGCCGAAGAGGCAGTGCGCATTGCCCGCCTGGCCAAAGCTTCCGGCCTGTGCGACATGATCAAGGTGGAGGTGATTGGCGATCCCAAGACCCTCTTGCCCGATCCGATCGGTACGCTGGAAGCCTCCCGCATATTGGTCGAAGAAGGCTTTATCGTGCTGACCTACACCAATGACGACCCGATTCTCGCCCGCCGTCTCCAAGAAGTCGGTGTTCATGCGGTCATGCCGGGTGCCTCGCCGATCGGTTCCGGTCAAGGGATTCTCAATGAAAACTATCTGCGCTTCATCATCGAGGAAGCCAAAGTGCCTGTCATTATCGACGCCGGCATCGGCTCTCCGGCAGATTGCGCCAAGGCGTTGGAGCTGGGCGCCGACGGGGTCTTGCTCAATACCGCCGTCGCACAGGCCGATGACCCGGTGCTGATGGCCGAAGCGATGAAGCTGGGAGTCGAGGCAGGGCGCAAGGGCTTTCTGGCCGGCCGCATCCCGAAAAAACGCTATGCCTCCGCGAGCAGTCCGCTGGAAGGCATGATTGAATAGCCTGCGGCAGGGACGTCTATTCAATTTTTAGCAAGTCCAAGGAAAAAGGAGTGTGTGAATTGTCAACATTTACGCAGCGTCTGTTGGAAAAAGTGGGGCCTCTCTGGGAACGCAAATACCAGCATCCATTTGTCAGGGGCCTGGGGGATGGCAGTCTGCCGATCGAGTCCTTCCGCTTTTACATGAAACAGGACTACGTCTACCTCATTGAATACGCGAAAATGTTCGCCATCGCCAGCACCAAAGCCCATGATCTGGCGACCAGCTCACGGTTCGCCGCACTTCAAGAAGCCACGCTCAACTTCGAGATGGATCTGCATCGCCAGTATGCGGCCCGCTTCGGTATTACCCGCGAAGAGCTGGAACAGACCAAGCCGAGCTTTGTCATGCTGGCCTACACTAGCTACATGCTGAAGGTGGCGCATCAGGGAACGCTGGCTGAGCTGGTGAGTGCGGTGCTGCCCTGCGCCTGGAGCTATTGGGAGATCGGAAAGAGACTGGCGAGAATCGAAGGGGCGGCGGAGCATGAGTGGTACGGCGATTGGGTGCGCACCTACAGCTCGGAAGAGTTCGGCCAGCTCGCACAGTGGCTGATCGATCTGATGGATCAGCTCGCGGAGGGCAAATCAGAAGCAGAGCTGGCGATCCTGGAGGAGCATTTTCTGAACACATCCCGCATGGAATATCTGTTCTGGGAGATGGCGTACACGGAGGAAATGTGGCCGTGCGAGATAAACTAGCGTTTTCCGGCGTCCGCTTTTCCTACGGAAACAAGCCGATCCTGGACGGCTTCGACCTGCGGATCGGCGCGGGAGAGCTGGTCAGTCTGATCGGCCCGAGCGGCATCGGCAAAAGCACGCTGTTTCAACTGGCTGCCGGGCTGTTGCAGCCGGAGCGCGGCGAAATACGCCTGGATGGCCAGGTGCAAAAAAATCGGTTGGGGCAGGTCGGCTATATGCCGCAGCGCGACCTATTGATGGCGTGGCGGACCGTCAGCGAAAATGCCGGCTTGCCGCTCGAGATACAAGGACTTCCCAAAAAAGAGGTTCGGGCCCGCATTGAAAAAGAATTGCCCCGCTATGGACTGGCCGAGTGGAGAGATGCCTATCCCGCGGAGCTGTCCGGGGGCATGCGGCAGCGCGTCTCCTTCCTGCGTGCGCTGATGACCGGCGCAGACCTTTTGCTGCTGGACGAACCCTTCAGCGCATTGGACGGAATCACCCGCATGGAGATGCAGGAGTGGCTGCTTTCCATGTGGCAGCAGACAGGCAGCACCATGCTCCTGATCACGCATGACCTGGACGAGGCGATCCTCCTGGCTGACCGCGTCATCGTGCTTGCCGGCAGCCCGATCCGGCGGCCAGTGGAGCTGATTGTAGATGTCCCGCGTCCCCGGTCCATGCAGAGCCGCAATCACCCGCGGTTTCACGCTCTGCGGGAAGAGATCTGGCAGCTGTTGCGCGATCAGACCGCCCACCACGGGGCAAGTGCAGGGGGGCGAGCATGATGGCATCGGTGCGAAATGGGCTGTGGTTCGTGATCTCCCTGTGCGCCTTGCTCCTCGCCTGGGAGGCAGGCTGCCGTCTGCTGGACGTGCCCGTCTTCATCCTGCCGCCGCCGAGCGCGGTCTTCCTCGCGCTGTGGAATTTGCGGGAGCAGCTGCTGGGGATTCATTTATGGGCCACGCTGAAAGAGGTGCTGCTCGGACTGAGCATCTCGGTGCTGTTCGGCATTGCGCTGGCCTTGGCGATGACGATGAGCAAAACGACAGAGCGCCTGGTCTATCCCTACATCGTCATCTCGCAGACCATCCCGATCATCGCGCTGTCCCCGGTCTTTATCCTGTGGTTCGGCTATGATCTGTCCGGAAAAATTGCCGTAACGATTCTGTTTACGTTTTTTCCCATTGTCGTCAGCACCTATGACGGGCTGCGCGCTTGCGACCGGGAAATGATGAATCTGCTCCGCACGATGGGCGCCAGCAAATGGCAGATATTCCGCAAGCTACAGCTGCCCGCCAGTCTGCCGCACTTCTTCAGCGGATTAAAGGTAGCGGCGACCTACAGCGTATCCGGTGCGACTATCGGGGAATGGCTGGGAGCCAGCGAGGGATTGGGCTATTTCGGCCGGCGGGCATCGGGCAATTTTCAGGCCCCTGCATTGTTCGCCTCCGTGCTGCTTCTCTCCGTCTTGGGGATGCTGCTCTTCTGGCTGGCGGGGCGTCTGGAGCTGTGGTCAAAGCCGCAAACGAAGAATAGAAAAAGAAAATCGAATGGATAGGTAGGAGAGCACCATGAAAAAATGGACGAAAACACTCATCATGATGAGTCTGGCTGCCGCACTTGCGGCATGCGGATCACAACCTGCAGCGCCGGGCAAAGAGGAGGGCAGCGCACAGCCGGAGAAGGCAGCTGCGGAACCGGTCGAATTGACCCTGGCGCTAGATTGGTACCCCAATGCGGTGCATTCTTTTCTCTATGCCGCGGAAGAGCAGGGATATTTTCGGGATGAAAATCTGAAGGTGAATCTGCAGATGCCGTCAGATGCCAATGATCCGCTGCGGATGGTGGGAGCGGGCAAGGTGGATATGGCGATCAGCTATCAGCCGCAGGTCGTGCAGGCACGCTCGGAGGACATCGGGGTGGTCTCGATCGCGGCACTGGTCCGCCATCCGCTGAATGTAATCATGACGCGCAAAGACAGCGGCCTGGACAGCCCGGAGAAATTAGCCGGCAAAAACATCGGCTATCCGTCGGTGCCGCTCGATGAATCGATCGTGCGCACAGTAGTGAAAGAAGCAGGGGGCGACGATTCCGGCCTGTCCTTTACCGACATCGGCTTTGACATTATCCCGGCGCTGACCGCGAAAAAAGTGGACGCAGTCGTCGGCGGCTATATCAACCACGAACAGGTGATCCTGGAGAAGCACGGCGTGCCTGTGCATGTGATCAAGCCGAGCGATTTCGGTGTGCCCGATTACTATGAGCTGGTCATCGCCACCAGCGACGACACGCTCGCCAAAAAGGAAGAGGCGCTCGCGGCATTTCTCCGGGCAGCAGCCAAAGGACAAGCCTATGTGCAGGAACACAAGGAAGAAGTGCTGACATCACTGCTCGCCAAACAGGCAAAGGAATTCCCGCTCGAAGAGGATGTGGAAACGAGGAGCCTAGACATTTTGCTTCCGCTGATGGATGCCGGCAGCGAGCCGTTTGGAAGCCAATCCGCCGAATCCTACCAGAAGCTGATCGATTGGATGCTGCAGGAAAAGCTGATTGCCAAAGAAGTAAAACCGGAAGATGTCATGCGAAATCTAACAAAATGATGGCAAACCGACAAAACTCTCCTCTGGGGAGTTTTGTTTTGTGAAGAAGCGTTTTATAGTATAAAGTGAGGGTAGCAGAAAGAAAGGCAACTTTTTACAAGGAGACGACAAATGAGCAATCCGAACAATAACCGAAACAGCAAGCTGGTGATCTGGGCCTTCATCGCGACCGTCGTGGTATCCGCACTGGCCATCGGCATTTTTATGTATCGGGAGATCCAGGCCTTGTATGGATGAAAAAAGTCACGGGAGCGATGCTTTCCGTGACGTTGATGCGACACACAGGCTGCTCGCCTGTCCCCGCTGCCTGTTCCGCGGGGAAAAGCGAGCGGCCTCTTCTCGTTTACCGGCGGTTCTGGTTGATTTTTCGCCGCAGCTCGGCGATCGTCAGTTGGTTCAACTCCGGGAAGCCTTGACCCTCCAGGGTGATCGTCTTGCCGTCATAGACGGGGTAGATGCCCTGCCAGAGCCCGACGGTACTGTACAGATCGCTGCGCCTTACCTTTTTCAAAAACAGGACATACTGCCCCTCTGCGAGCGGGCCGGGGTAGCTCAGGTTCAAGCGATGGGAACGATCGGGCAAGGGCCCCACACCTGTGCTGAGCAGACGGAGCGGACGCGGAGGAGTCCCCAAAAGGCCATGTTCAAGCTGTATCGTCTGGACGTAGTTGACGATCCTCTCATTTTTTGTATGCCGGGACATGCCCAGAAGAAGAAATGCGACTTCACGCATAGTATTGTGGTAATATTCCGAAAAGTTGGACAAAGTGATAGAATAAGGAAGTATGCTTCTAGAACTGCTGCAGGGACAACAAAATAGGACGAGGAGGGTACTATGAAAAGACTGCTTTCACGGACAGGCTGTTGGCTGCTGCTGGTGATGCTACTGTTTCAGCTAGCGGCAGTGCCGGCTTTTGCCCAGGACACGGCTGTCCGGGCCGAACCGCTAGCAGCCGGTATCGAACAACTGCTCGCCGAGCTGGACAAAAACCCCGAAAGCATCGGTCTGCATGCGGGGATTCAGGTGTACGACCTGACGGAGAAGAAAATCCTGTACAGCCATCTGGCGGACAGGACATACGTCCCCGCATCCAACATGAAGCTGTTTACCACGATCGCTGCACTCGACCGCCTGGGACCCGATTACCAGTGGAAAACAGAGGTGTACCTCACCGGAGAGGTGTCAAACGGCGGCGTCCTGAACGGGGATCTGGTGCTGAAGGGCTTGGGAGACCCAAGTCTGACCTCAGCCGATCTGCAAAGCATCGCCTCGGCTCTGAAGGAAAAGGGAATCGAGCAGGTAAACGGAAAACTGCTGGTCGATGACAGTTATTTTGACGGCATCCGCCTCGGCTTTGGCTGGATGTGGGATGATGAACCGTACGGATACAGTGCCCAGATCAGCGCGCTGGCTGTACATAAGAACGCAGTGAACATTACGGTTGAACCGGGAGCGGCAGCGGGAGACACGCCCGTTTTGACCATGGACCCCGGTACGGAATACCTGCAGGTCGACAATCAACTGCAGACTGTCGCTGGCAAGGGCAGCCAGATCGCTGTCGAGCGGCCGCGCGGAACAAACAGGCTGATCTTTACCGGGACGATCGGCGTGGACGCCCCTCCCTATGAAGAGGCGGTGACGATGGAGGACCCGGCGCTGTTTGCAGCCGATATCTGGATGCAGCGTCTCGGCGCAGCCGGAATCAAACTGCATCCGCAGGCAAAAGCGGAAAAGACAACCGTGACAAATGGCGTGCCTTTTTATACCCATCTCTCCCCGCCGCTCTCTGAGATTATTACGGAGCTGAACAAAGAGAGCGACAACTTCTATGCCGAGATGCTGCTCAAGACGCTGGGAGCCGTCGAAAAAGGGGAAGGCTCTGCCGAGGCGGGCAGCGAAGTCGTCGCGGAGGTGCTCAAACGGGCCGGCATCGAAGGCGGCTTTGTGCAAAAGGATGGATCGGGCCTTTCCCGCTTTAACTGGATCACGGCGAGTCAGATGGTTCGTCTGCTCAGCTTCGTGCAGGACCAGGAGTACCGGGATGTGTTTGAGCAATCTCTTCCTGTCGCCGGTGTCGACGGCACCTTGAAAAACCGGTTGAAAGGAACTGCAGCCGAAAAGCGGGTGGCGGCCAAGACCGGCTCGATGGGCGGGGTAAATACCCTCTCCGGCTATGCAACCGCGAAGAACGGTAACAAGCTCGCCTTTTCCATCCTGATCAACGGCATCTACAAATCGAAGTACGCGCGAGACCTCCAGGACCGGATCGCGATTCTGCTCGCCGAGTATCCCCAGAGCCAGGCTCCGGGCGGTGAGACTTCGGAGGAGACGACATACAAGCTCTCCGCCCTGTTGGATCCGATCGTGGCGGAAGCGGAAGGCGCAGGCATCACTGCCGGTGTCTTGGTCAAAAAAGCGGGCGGCGCGGAAGAAGCTGGTGAGCCAGCGGTCTGGTTCGAGCATGAAGCAGATACACTGCTGACGCCTGCATCCAATCTGAAGCTGCTCACGACAGCGGCAGCATTGGACCAGTTGGGCAGTGACTACCAGTACGCGACAGAGCTGTGGGGGTCGGCTGCACCGCCGTCCAATGGCATTTACCAGGGCGATCTCTATCTCAAAGGCTATGGCGATCCGACCCTGCATACCGAAGACAAGCTCAAGGTGCAGGAGGGCGTCTCCATCGAGTCGATCGTCGCCTGGCTGAAAGAACAGGGGATCAAGCGGGTGAATGGCGATTTGATCCTGGACGAGAGCTATTTTGATCAGCAGCGGCTCGGCCTGGGCTGGGCATGGGATGACGAGAGCTACTACTACAACCCGCTGCTCGGTGCCCTGGCCATGAACCGCGGCACCGTCATGATCGAATTTGAGCCGGGCAGCGGGGTGGGCGATCCGGTTCCGATCCAGCTCTTGCCGAAGACTGACTATGTCACAGTCATCAACGAGGCGAA
Source organism: Brevibacillus composti (assembly GCF_016406105.1). Taxonomy (NCBI): domain Bacteria; kingdom Bacillati; phylum Bacillota; class Bacilli; order Caryophanales; family Paenibacillaceae; genus Brevibacillus; species Brevibacillus composti. Next base: position 2,347,485 of record NZ_CP066308.1, on the reverse strand, counting down.
AACGGTCAGCGCCGACCAGCCCAAAACCTTTGCCATCGAGCGCGATCGGGGAACCAACACGATTCACGTGACCGGCAATCTGCCATTGGGCACGGCACAGGATTACGAGCGCGTGCCGGTGGAAAATCCTGCATTGTACGTCGGAACCGTTCTCCGCGAGACGATGGAAAAGGATGGCATTTCCTTTGGCGGGAACAGCGATATCCGCATCGGCACCGTGCCGGCTCAGGCGGTGAAATGGACGTCGTTCCACTCCCGTCCGCTCTCGGAAATCATCACGTATCTCAACAAACGGAGCGACAATTTCTATGCGGAAATGCTGCTGAAGACATTGGGAGCCGTGAGGAAACAGGAGGGGAGCGCGTCCGCTGGCGTCGAGGTGGTCATGGAGACGCTAGACCGGCTTGGCGTCCCGAGCAATTTTGACATGGTCGACGGATCCGGTCTGACTCGCTACAATCTGATCTCGCCTCGCCATGTTGCCGCTCTCCTGGAGGGCATGGCGGCCCATGACGAATACCAGACCTATCTCGACTCGCTGCCCATCGCGGGGGTAGATGGCACGCTGGCGAACCGGATGAAAGGGACGGCGGCTGCCGACAATGCCCGGGCCAAAACGGGAACGCTCACCGGAGTGAGCAGCCTTTCCGGATACGTCCATACCCAAGACGGGCAGACGCTGATCTTTTCCATCATGTTGAACGGGTACACGCCCAAGAGCGGATTTTTGATAGGAATTCAGGACCGCATCGTGGAAGCATTGGCATCCTACGCAGACTGATGAATTGGCCTGAGCCTTTTCCCTATGCCTGTGCAGGCGACTTTGCTTGTAACCAGCCCCTTTTCCGGGCTGGTTTTTTTATGTTTCCGCCTCGTCGTTTTTCCTGCGGTTTAGGCCTCTGTCCGTGTCGGTGTTTTCTTTGCGTTCATATCTATATTCAGATTAGCAGAGAGCCGGGTAGGCAGATTTCCAGCAGAGAGGGCGTGGAAGAGGTGAGGCGAAAGCTGTATGAATGGAAACGGCTGGAGAGGTTTGCAGAAGAGATTTTTGCACGGGCGAAAGTATCTCCGGCGGATGCGGAGACTGTCGCCCGTTCGCTTGTCCATGCCGACCTGCGCGGCGTTCATTCCCATGGATTGGCACGATTGCCGGTGTATGTACAGAGAGTGCAGGCGGGCCTGATCGACCCCGGCACCAGGCCAGAGATCATCAGGCAGGAGGGTGCGACGGCCTTGCTCGACGGAAAGAATCAGCTCGGAGCGGTGGTAGGAGACGCTGCCTTGCATGCCGCGAGCGAACTGGCCAAACGCTACGGCACGGGAATCGTCGGTGTCCGCGCCTCCAACCATTTCGGCGCCTGTTCCTATTTTGCGTTGCAAGCGGTAGAAAAAGGGCAGATCTTGCTTGTCATGTCCAATGCGCCGGCGACGATGGCCCCGACAGGCGGGATCCGCCCGTTCTTTGGCTCCAATCCGATCGCAGTGGGAGTCCCGACGGGTGAGGAGCCCCCCTTCGTCCTGGATATGGCGACGACGGTCGCAGCCCGGGGCAAGATCGCTTTGGCCATGCAAAAAGGAGAAGCGATTCCGCCAGGGTGGGCCATCGACGAGCAGGGAGAAGCGACCACCGACCCGGCCAAGGCGCTGCGGGGTGCCTTGCTTCCAATCGGAGGTGCGAAAGGATATGGACTGGCCATGTTTGCGGACATATTCTGCGGCTTGCTGACAGGAGCGGGCCACGGCCCCGGGGTGCAGAGCCTCTACGACAACGCGGATCACCCGCAAAATGTCGGCCATTTCTTTTGGGTCATCGACATCGATAGATTTATGCCGCTTCCGGTGTTTCGGCAGCAGATGGACCACTATCTGAGACAGATCAAGGCCGAGCCGCATGCAACCGGTCATGAGAAAATATGGATCCCCGGCGAGAAGGAATGGTTCCTGGCTGAGCAGCACATGAAAGAAGGGATCCCTCTGCCCGAAAAAGTAGCCGCCGAGCTGGAAGCGCTCGGAGCCGTACTCGGGGTGGATCTGGAAGAGGCGCTCATCCGATGACATGGACAGACGTCCAGACATAAACTGCCCTGAAGAGGTGTTTGGAAAGGGGAAGAAATCACGAAATGCTGAGACATATGTGCAAGGGTAAGATTCATCGTGCTACCGTCACCCAGGCCGAGCTGGATTACGTAGGGAGTATCACGATTGACAGCAAATTGATGAAGGAAGCCAATATTTTGCCCTATGAGATGGTGCAAATCACCAGCCTGCGCAATGCGACACGCTGGAAAACCTACGCGCTCCCGGCACCGGAGGGCTCCGGGAAAATCTGTCTGAACGGGCCGCCCGCCCATCTGTTTCAGCCTGGTGATATCGTCATCATCCTAAGCATGGGAATGTTCACGGAGGAGGAAGCAAGCCAATTGGTTCCGCGAGTCGTGTTTGTCGACGGCGAGAACCGCATCACCGGAATCCAGGAGCATCATCTGATTACCAATGGGGGGGAAAGTCCATAAAGCCGCCAAATGTCGGAAAATGGAGCAAGCATCTGGTCTTGCTTCAGGACGAAAAGCTGCACCCCTATCTGCCGGATACGGTCCGCTTCAGTCCGGAGGCGCTGTGGTCGCATTTGGAGAAATACGGCGCGGTTATCCTGAAGCCATCCGGAGGCGGAGGTGGTGCCGGGATCATCAAACTGACACAGCTGGAGGACGAGAAATTTCTGGTCCATTCCGGCAGCGGAAAAAAAACGCTGGACGGCAGAACAGCGGCTGTGGCGTATATCCGATCCCTGTTTCGACCCAAGCCCTACCTGATTCAACCGTACCTGTCGCTCGGACAGATTCAGGGTCGGCCGTTTGATGTCAGGGTGATGATTCAGCGGAAGAAGGGGCAGCCGTGGGTCGTCACCGGTTGGCTGGCGAAGCTGGCCGGCCCGGGCTACATCGTCACCAATGTAGCGAGGAGCAGAGGAAAAGTGCTGCCGCTCGGGACGGCGCTGGCCCAATCAAACTGCCAGGTGGTCCCGGAGCTGCGGGAGACGCTCCAGGAACTCGCCCTGACCGTGGGGTATCGGCTGGGGAAAAAATATCCCACGCTGCGCATGGTCGGGCTCGATGTGGGGATTGATGTAAGCGGCCACCCCTGGATCATCGAAGCCAATTTCCGACCGGCCATCTCCCTGTTTCAAAAACTGCCGGATCGGCGGATGTACCGCCAGATCATCGGCCATCGCAGCAGCTAGAACGAAGCAGCCTGCTACGAATCGAGACCATAGTAAACGAAGGCTTCGCCAACGCCCTGGCGGAGCCTTTTTATTATAAATGGGCGCTGAATCGGTTGAAGACCGTTCAAACAGCGAACCGCCGGCAGATGAACAATTTGAAAATTCGGGATTGTAAAGGAATTAGAAATCGTTATAATGGGATTATAATTAACAGATTTGGAACAGTAGTTCCGATATTCGGAACGGAGGGAGTGCATTGTCCGAAACAAACCGCACCGTCATCAAAGCGATGGAATTGCTTCAGCTGTTCCTGACACATCCTCAGTTGACACTGCCGGAAGCCGTCCGTCTCTCGGGTCAACCGAAGACCTCCGTCTACCGCATGCTGCTGTCTCTGGAGGAGGGGGGATTCCTCCGGCGAACCGCTGAGGGAGCGTTTGAGCTGGGCCTCGGTTTATTACAATATGGTCAAGCCGTTTCCGAACGGTTGGATATCCGGCGAGTCGCACTGCCGGTGATGAAGCGGCTAAACGAGGAGATCGGCGAAGCCGTCAACCTGATCGTCCGCGACGGGGAGGAAGCCATCTATGTGGAAAAAGTAGATACCAAGGAACCGGTCCGAGTATATACGGCGATCGGGAGGCGGGCGCCGCTGTACGCCGGGGCTTGTCCGCGGGTGCTGCTCACATTTATTCCGCAGGCAGAACAGGAAGAGTACCTGTCGAAAGTACGGCTGGAGCCGATCGCAAGTGAGACGATCACCGACCTGGATACGCTGCGCGCCGTTCTCGAAGACTCGAAGCGGAAGGGCTACACCGTCAGCCACTCCGAGCTGTATAACTACACGTCGGCTGTCGGCGCCCCCATCTACGACCACAAGGACCGGCTCATCGCCGGAATCAGCATCGTCGGACCCTCCAATCGCTATGGGGAAGAACAGATTCCTTTGCTCGCCCGAAAAACCGTCGATGCCGCAGAGGAAATATCGCGACAGCTGGGCTGGCATGAACCAAGCAGCAGGAAAGGGGGAGACTCATGATGGACGTGTGCATGGAACCGCTGGGCGAACAGGCGATCATCATCCGATTTGGCACGGTCATCAGCCAGGAGACGCATGAGCAGGTACGCAGATTCGCCGCCTGGATGGATCAGCATCCCATCCCGGGTATGATCGAATACGTCCCCGCCTACACCACGGTTACGATCTTTTACGATCCATTCGAGATCGCAGAAACGGACGGCTACCGGTCGTCGCCCTATGAGCTGGTCAAGCAGCTTGTGAGCGATGCGCTGGCGCAGTCTGCCGACATACTGCCCGCCGCTGGAAAAACGGTGGAAATCCCGGTCTTGTACGGCGGCGAGCTGGGCCCCGATCTGGCGGAAGTAGCCGCTTACCACCAGATCAGCGAGGAGGAGGTCATCCGCATCCACGCAGAGGGGCGCTATCAAGTCTTTATGATCGGCTTCGCCCCCGGCTTCCCCTATATCGGCGGCATGTCCGAGAAGATCGCCACTCCGCGAAAGAAAAGTCCGCGTCTGCGCATTCCCAAAGGCTCTGTCGGGATCGCCGGCAAGCAGACGGGGATCTATCCGCTGGAGACACCAGGCGGATGGCAAATTATCGGGCGGACGCCCGTCAGCCTGTTTCGCCCCGACCGCAATCCTCCCAGTTTGCTGCAAGCGGGAGATTTCGTGCGATTCGTGCCGATCTCCAAAGAAGCCTACGACGCATATAAGGAGGAAGAGTCGTGAAGCTCAGAGTGATTCGTCCCGGTTTGCTCTCCAGCATCCAGGATGGGGGCAGGACCGGTTATCAGAAGCATGGTGTCATCGTCAGCGGCGTGATGGACCCGTTTGCCCATCGGATCGCCAATCTGCTGGTGGGAAATGAGGGGCATGAGGCCACTGTCGAAATGAGCCTGCGGGGCGATACTTGGGAGGTGCTGGAGGATTCGCTTTTGGCCATTTGCGGCGCCGATATGAGACCGCTCGTCGAGGATCGGCCGCTCCCCTTGTGGAAGCCGGTCTGGGTTCGCAAAGGCGCCTGTATCCAGTTTGGAGGCAGCAGGGAGGGAGCCCGTGCGTACCTCGCGATCGCGGGCGGGTTTCGCGTAACGCCTGTGATGGAGAGCCGTTCCACATACCTCCGGGCAGGAATCGGGGGGTACCAGGGACGTGCCCTGCAAAAGGGGGACGAGCTCGCGGCGGACAACCCTCCGGCACAAGCGCAGCGATTATTTGCTTCCCTGCAAAAACAGGCAGGGGGAGAGCCGTTCTTTGCACCCGAGTGGAGCATCGCCTCGGAGCTATTTCCCCGCTATGACGCCAGGCCGACGATTCGCGTGCTGAGAGGCAACCAGTTTGACTGGTTTACAGAGGAAAGCAGAGCAAACTTTTTTGCCAAACCATTCCGCGTCAGCTCCCAGTCCGACCGGATGGGCTACCGGTTGGAAGGGAATACGCTGGAGCGGACCCATCCCAACCAGGAGCTGATCTCCGAGGCTGTCACCTTCGGCACCGTACAGGTGCCGGCGGAAGGAAATCCCATCGTCCTGCTCGCAGACCGGCAGACGACAGGAGGCTATCCCAAGATCGCGCAAATCATCAGCGTCGATTTGCCTATCATCGCCCAGACCAAGCCCGGGGACCTGATTCATTTCCGGGAGGTCACTCACGCGGAGGCGGAAAGACTTCTTTTCGAAAGAGAGCAGCTGATCTGGCAAGCCAAACTGGGCATTCAACTCAAATACATGTAGGAGGTACGTACGATCATGTTGTATCAAGTGGACTTGAACTGTGACATGGGGGAGAGCTTCGGTGCCTACCGCATCGGAAATGATGAAGCCATCCTGCCGTATATCACCTCTGTCAACATCGCTTGCGGCTTTCATGCGGGCGATCCGGCTACCATGAAAAAAACAGTAAGACGAGCCTTGGACCATGAAGTAGCCATCGGCGCCCATCCCGGCCTGCCGGATTTGCAAGGCTTTGGCCGGCGCAATATGGCCATCTCGCCACAAGAAGCCTATGAATACGTGGTCTACCAGATCGGTGCGCTGCACGCCTTCGTCCGAGCCGAAGGAGGCGTCATGCAGCATGTGAAGCCGCATGGGGCCCTGTACAATATGGCTGCAGTGGATGGAAAGCTGGCGGAGGGCATTGCAGAAGCGGTCTATCGCGTAAATCCGGAGCTCATTTTGGTAGGGTTGGCAGGCAGCCAATTGATCGAAATGGGGAAAAAGGCTGGCTTGCGGGTAAAGAGCGAGGTGTTCGCAGACCGGACATATCAGCAAGACGGAACACTCACCTCCCGCTCGCAGCCGGATGCGCTGATCACGGACGAGGAGGTGGCCGCGAGCCAGGTCATCCGCATGGTCAAAGAAGGAAAGGTGATGACCCGGCAAGCGAAGGATATCGACATTGCGGCCGAGACGATTTGCATTCACGGCGATGGTCCCCACGCACTGGCTTTTGCACGGCGCATTCGCGCGTCGCTGGAGGCAGCTGGCATCGTCGTTCAGCCTATGGGGGGGTAAGGAAGCGCCCGTTCTCGTGCAAGGATCAACACCTGGAATGAAAGTAACAGAATGAGGGGAGAAATCAATTGTGAAGGCTACGAAATGGAGCCTCCTGTTGGGGGCAGCCTTTTTAATGGCGACATCGGCAATTGGCCCTGGCTTTCTGACGCAGACTACATTTTTTACGGAGAAATTGGCGGCCAGTTTTGGCTTTGTAATCTTGATGTCGATTGTGCTGGATATTGGAGCGCAGATGAACGTGTGGCGAATCATCGCCGTCTCGGAGAGAAGAGCACAGGATATTGCGAATCTGGTCGTCCCGGGTATGGGGTATCTCGTCGCTGTACTGGTCGTGATGGGGGGACTCGCCTTTAATATCGGGAACGTCGCGGGTGCAGGCCTGGGGCTGAATGTCCTGTTTGGCACCACCCCGGAGACCGGTGCTTTGGTCAGTGCCCTTATCGCCATCGGCATCTTTCTGGTCCGTGAAGCGGGCAAGATGATGGACCGCTTTGCCCAATTGATGGGCTTTGTCATGATCCTGTTAACCTTGTATGTAGCAGTAACCTCTGCACCGCCTGTCGGGGAGGCCGTCATCAAGTCGTTCGTCCCTGATACGATCGATGTGCTGGCCATCGTGACGCTGGTCGGCGGTACAGTCGGAGGATACATTACCTTTGCCGGCGGGCATCGCCTGCTGGATGCCGGTGTCAAAGGGATCGGCGCGCTGCCGGAAGTGACCAGAAGCTCGGTCTCCGGGATCGCGATCGCTTCGATTATGCGGATCTTCCTGTTCCTGGCTGCCCTGGGCGTAGTTGCGCAGGGGTTGAAGCTGGATCCGGCAAATCCCCCGGCATCTGTCTTTCAGCTATCGGCTGGTGAAATCGGTTACAAAATTTTTGGCATCGTCATGTGGGCAGCAGCCATCACTTCGGTGATCGGTTGTGCGTATACCTCGGTTTCCTTTATCCGTACTTTCCACCACAAGATTGAAAAGAATTACAGATATGTGATCGTCGGATTTATTGCGCTATCTACGCTTGTCTTTCTGCTCGTCGGCCGTCCGGTGAAAATCCTCGTGCTGGTGGGAGCGCTGAACGGACTGATTCTGCCCTTGACGCTCGGCGTGATTCTGGTGGCCGCCTACCGGAAAAACATCGTCGGAGATTACAAGCACCCGCTCTGGATGACGATTTTCGGCGGGGTGGTCGTCGTCTCGATGGCGATCATGGGAGTCTATACGCTGTTTAAAGAACTGCCAAAGCTCTTCACTTGACGGGCTAAACGGTCCGTACTGTACCGCAGAATCGATTTTTTCTGCGGTCTCTTTTCTTTTTCTTTTCCGTTTGATACAGAGATGGTAGGGGGTAGGGAAATGCGTGTCTTCTTCTCAGCCGTTCAGTGGACCATGTTCATTCTCGCCGGTTCGGTTGTCGCGCCCTTGGCGATTGGACAGGCGTATGGGATGACGCCCGCTGAGACCGCTGATTTCGTCCAGAGAACCCTGTTTGTGCTTGGATTGGTCTCGCTGTTCCAGGTGACCTGGGGGCATCGGATGCCGATCATGGAGGGGCCGGCAGTCTTGTGGTGGGGGGTATTTCTCCTTTTCGCGTCACTCGGCCCCGCGATGGGGATCGGGCAAGCGGAAGTGCTGCCGGCATTGGGGATGGGTCTTTTCGCGAGCGGTCTGATCTTTGTAGCGGCGGGAGCTTTTGGGTGGATGAATGCGATACGCCGCTGGTTTTCGCCGACCGTGATCGGGATGTATTTCATTTTGCTCGTAGTTCAGATGAGCGGTCCTTTTCTGAACGGGATTCTGATGACGGGAGAGGAGAGCGGCTCGGGCATCGGGACGCTGATCTCGCTGGCGACATTGCTCGTCGCGCTGCTTTTCGCCCGCACATCCGTCGCGCTGCTCCGCAGTTACTCTGTGCTGATTGCGATCCTGTTTGGATGGATTCTCTTCGCCGTGGCAGGTCTCTACAAGCCTGCGGAGGGCGCAAGCGGCAGCCTCCTTTCCTTTCCCGAACTGCTCGCCTGGGGATGGCCCCAGTGGAACAGCGGGATTATCCTGACGTCGATGATCGTCACGCTCCTGCTGTTCAGCAATTTGATTGCCAGTCTGGAAGCGGTCGAACAGGTGGTGCAGCCAAAAGAGAAGGCCAATGCCAACCGCTCCGGACTTTGGATGGGGGTAAGCCAGCTGTTGTCCACCCTCTTTTCCACAGTCGGCTTCGTCCCGCTCTCCTATACGGCCGGATTTATCCTCACCACCCGGATCAAGGAAAGGCTGCCCTTTATCCTGGGGAGTCTGGCGGTGATGCTCATGAGCCTGTTCCCGTCCGTCACCGCTCTGTTTGCTTCGATACCGGTATCGGTCGGATATGCCGCTGTCTTTTTGTCATTTGCCAATATGCTGGGCATGGGAGTGCGGGAAGTTGTAAAAGGCGGCTTGGATGAAAGGCAGATGTTTATCGTCGGAGTGGCGTTGATGTTTGGGACGGGTACGATGTTTCTCCCGGCGTCGTTCTTCTCACTGCTGCCGCCGTATCTGACCCCGCTCGTGAGCAATGGCCTGCTGATGGGGGTGCTGATCAGCATGTTGATGGAAAAAGCATTGCGGTCGAGGCGATCGAACCTGTCACAAGAGCTGGAATCATGAGGCTCGCAGCGGATGATGGGTCGCCTCGTTCTTGTCGTTCGCACACCGCTGTGGTAGACTGGTGGCAATATTTGCCGAATGGTTATTCTCGGCGACGAACCCTGACCCGAGCGACCTCGTTTTCTCCCGCCTCTGGGAAGCGGGGTGTTCGTGCGTCAGATACGGATACGCTCCTCCCTATGGAAATACATGTTACTTTTGCCAGCGAGAACCGTAATAGGTGAGAAGGCAAAAATAGAAAAGCGGTTGACAGAAAGGATGAAATCCATGCATGCCAGTCCCACCCCGCCTGCGGAGAGAATACGCGAACTGGATGTGATCAGGGGGGTTGCTTTGTTCGGAATCTTTTTGGTTAACATATCCGGCTTCCTGCTGCCGGAGCTGTTGATGGCCAATGCACAGCGTCTGCCGGAGAATGCCGGCGCCGTCGATGTCGGGCTGCGCATGGTACTGGATATGTTCGTCCAGACCAAGTTTTACACGATCTTCTCCTTTTTGTTTGGGGCTGGTTTTTTCCTGTTCATAAGCCGCCTGGAACAAAAGGGGGAAGCGGTGGTCGGCAAGTATCTGCGGCGGCTGTTTGTTTTGCTCGTGTTTGGATTGATACACCTCGTGTTTTGGTTTGGTGACATCCTGCACAGCTATGCGCTGGCCGGTGTTTTTCTTCTTTTGTTTTACCGCAGGTCTCCTGCTGTCATCCGGCGCTGGGCGATTGTGCTCCTGGCTTTGCTCCAGATTCCGATGGGACTTGCCTTGCTGGTCCCCGATGACGGTCAGATGAGTCGGGCGGCTTACGATGACCAGTTGGCCCGCCAGGCCATCGAGGTCTATCAAAATGGGGGCTGGCAGGAATGGCTGTCGTTTCGCATCCAATACGAACTGCCGATTCTCGCAAGCAACGAATGGCTGGTAGTGCTCAGCGTGCTGCCGCTGTTTTTGCTGGGACTGTACGCGGCAAAGATCGGGCTGTTTCACCGACCGGAACAGCATCTCCCCGCTGTTCGACGCTACTGGCGCGTCTCCTTTCTCATCGGCATGCCGCTTTCGGCGATGATACCGCTGGTTCATTTTGACATCATCAGCCTGCCTGCTTCGAGCGAGATGGCCCGTCTCGTCTTTGTCCAGTGGAGCGGACTTGCGCTCTTCGTCTTTTATATCACGTCGATCCTGCTCTTGATGAGAAAGGAAAAGGGGAGAGAAAGACTCGCTTTTCTGGAGCCTGTCGGGCGAATGGCGCTGACCAATTACGCAGCTCAAACCCTGCTCTGCGTGACCATCATCGACCTGTTTCATCTGTACGGACGAACACCGCTGTGGGCCGGATTGCTGTTTTGCCTGGTGATCCTGCCGCTTCAAGCCTTGGGGAGCCGCTGGTGGCTGGCCCGCTATCGGTTCGGACCCGTCGAATGGCTGTGGCGCTGCCTGACCTATGGCGCATGGCAGCCCTTGAAGCGGTGAAGGGATGGGCAATATTTCCCCTTGCGATTGATTTGGATGGGCAGGTAGGATGAAAAAGGACTGGGAGTTGCCTTTAATTATAGAAGAGAAAGGTTTGAATGTCGTACATGGCCCGTAAAGAGCGTATTGTTGAGCTGGATTACGTGCGGTCGTTCGCGTTTTTGGCGGTCGTCTACCAGCATGTTATCGGCGTCTATATCCGCAAGCCCGGAGTCAGCGAGGAAACCTCCTTTCTCTTTGGGATGCTGTTTCAATTGCTGAAATTTGCCGTGCCCGCCTTCGTTTTCGTCACGGGGCTGGTGCTCGTCTACAATTACTATGAGCGCTTGCACTATCCGCGCTTTATTCAGAAGCGGTTTACCGAAATCATCGTCCCTTATGGTTTCTGGTCGCTGGTCTACATGGTGCTGCATCATGACATCACCCGAATCAATCTGGACACTTTCCTTGTGATCGGGAAAAAACTGCTCACCGGATCGGCTTCCTATCATTTGTGGTTTGTGGTCATGATTTTTCAATTTTATTTGCTCTATCCGGTCATTCTGCGGCTGTTTCGCTCGGCGAGACAAGCCCTCCGGACAAGTCGGCTGGGCATGTGGGCGGCAGTGGGCCTCGCCGCTGTTGCTTACGGCGGCCTGATGTGGTTTTCCTCGCGGTATTTGCCGGCGCATCCCTTCCGTTTGGATGGGGCATGGCTCGATGCCTATCTGATTAAATACCGCGACCGCAACTTCCTGTACTATTCTTTCTATTTTTTGATGGGGGGCATGGTCGCATTGGCGCTCCCGCAGTTTCGCGCCTTTTTGCAGCGCCGGTGGCTTTTGCTCGTGGCAGCCTTTGCAGGCACGTTTGCCTACATCAGCTATGAGCTGATCAAATATTCGGGCGGTCTGCGCGTGAACCTGAATGTCGCCACCTCGCTGAAGCCCTCGATGTTTCTCTACACCGTCGCCCAACTGCTCATCATCTACCTGCTCGCCGTTTGGCTCAGCCATACGAAGTCCGTGTGGAAAAAATGGCTGACGAAGCTGGGGCATTACTCGTACGGGGCCTACCTGATTCATGCGGTGGCCTTGACCTATGTGATGAAGCTGCTGAACCGATGGGAGTGGACTGCCAGCGGCCTTGGAGGAAGCGTCGTCGCCTTTCTGCTTTGCTCCGCGGTATCGTTCGGCGCGACTTACCTTTTGGCCAAACTGCCTTTTGGCGCATGGCTCGTCGGGGCAACAGAGAAAGGGAAGAGCGTCGCTGCGCCCGCCGTGCAGAGGGAAGCGAAAAGAGAAGCTGTTTGAGCCGAAGGCCCTGCGCAACGAGTGGAAAACTTCCTGGGGCTGGCAAGAGGGGAAAACCTTGTTCTGGCAGGCTTTTTTCGGGGTGTTCCTGTTCAGCATATGCATGCTGTACGGGGTCCAATGGACGAGCGCCGCGTCAGCGGGGATTATCACGAGCACCGTGCCCGCCTGTTTTGCGCTGCTCTCCTATTTCCCTTTTGCGCGAACGGATTCGTTCGCATCAGTGGCTGTCGATTCTGCTGTCTGTCGCCGGTATCGGGCTCATCACCTTTGCCGGAGGGATGGGGCAGATCGAGGCAGGTGCCATGTTCGGGAATTTCCTCGTATTTTTGGCAGTGATATCGGAGGCCCTCTTTACGATCTTTGCCAAGCAACTGTCCGGGCGGATTACGCCTTTTCAAATGACGGCGGCGATCAATGTGATCAGCCTCTTCCTGTTTTTACCTTTTGCCATCTCCGATTTCATGAAAACCAACCTGTCAGCCGTGCCGCTCCAGGTCTGGGTGTTGATGATCTATTACGCCCTCACGGCCAGCGTATTTTCCTTCCTTCTCTGGTATCTGGGTGTCGCCAAGGTGACGGCCTCCACAGCCGGCTTGTTTACCGGATTTATGCCGCTTAGCGCTGCGCTGGTCTCTGTCTTATTTCTGGGCGAAGATTTTACCTGGGCACATGCAGTCGGCATGCTGTTCGTCTTGGGAGCGATCGTGGCCGGGACACGGGGCACGGCCGAGCAGCCCCGGGCAAACGATACGGAACAGAGCAGTGCGTAGAGGAAGCTTGCAGACGGAGCGGATATAAAAAAGCGTCGTGGCATCGGCCATGACGCTTTTTTTCGTGGAGCGCTTATGCTTGAAGATCGAGCGCACCCTGGTGAATCAGGGAGAACAGTTCTTCGATATTTTCCTCTTCGATGCAGGAGAAGGCGATGCGCAAATCGGTCTGGCCGAGCGCGATCGTGCCGACGCCGTACTTTTCCAGAAGATGCGTCCGCAGGGCTTCCGCGTCCACATGCTTCAGCTTGAGACACATGAAATAGCCGGAGTTGAACGGATAGTAGGTCCAGACGTCGTCAAATTTGCCGCTGTCCAGGATCTCCTTCACGCGATTGGCGCGCCGTTTCATAATCTCAAACTTTTCTTGCTTTTCCTGGTGGAAGCTCGGCGAGTTGAGCGCGTGCAGGATAAACGTCTGGGAAGGATGCGGACCGCTGGAAATCGTGGCGCGGATAATGCCCATCGTTTTCTGTTCCAGCGCAGCCAGTGCGGCATCGCTCGGGCCGCCGTAGGTGATGAATCCGACGCGGAAGCCCCAGACGTATTCTTCCTTGGTCGCGCCGTCTACTTTTACCGGCAGGATGCGGGGATGCAGATTGCACAGTTCGCCGAACAAAGATTCCGTGAGCGAATCTTCAAAGAACAGGCTGAAGTAGGCATCATCCGTTACCGCGACGATATTGATGCCAGCTTCTGCGCCGGCACGCAAGGCTGCGATGATTTCCTGGGCTTCCTTCGCCCCTGGCGTGTAGCCGGTGGGATTGTTCGGGAAGTTGAGCACGACGATCGCTTTGCCTTTTTCCTTTTGGGCCAGAATCGCGTCGCGCAGCCCCGCCGCGTTAAATTTCATCTCTTCATTGTAAAGCGGGTAGTACACCATCTCGGCCCCGCGGCGAATGGAGAAGGTGAGTTCGTAGTTTTCCCAGTTTTTGTCCGGGATGATGACCGCATCGCCAGGGCCCGCAAACAGGTCGGCGACCACGCTGAGTCCATGCGTCAGCGCATTGGTAACGATCGGATTGCCAAAGGTTTTGTTTTGCAGCGAGGCGTGTTCCTCCAGCATTTTTTTCCGCCAGGCTGCGCGCAATTCCGGTTTGCCCGCAGGAGGAGCGTATTCGTACAAATCCTTGGGGGCGTATGCCGAGAGAGTGTCCTGAATGGACTTCAAATGCATGGGTTGTCCATTTTCCAGGGCAATGCCGATGGTGGCGTTGTACTTGCCGGCCTTCGCCTTGGCCTCAGCGGATTGGCTGAGGATGCCTTCTTTGGGGAAGTAAATCAGTCGGCCCAATTCCGACAGCATGTCATAGTAATGCCGATTTTCGCGTTGGAGCGTGTCGTTAAGCTGAGATGCCAGTGGATGCATGGTTTCCTCCCTCTCTGTTTCCATCAGGTTCATCTTTACCATTTAAGATAGCGTATATGAGTGGTTTTGTCGATGAAAAAACAGCTCTCCAGAAAAGCGTTTGACGAATAAAGAGCGCTTTGTTACGTTGAGATTAACAGGTTGCTTGAGAGGGAGGGAAAGAGGATGGCAGAGCGGTTCATCGTACAGCTTGGAGATCCGATCTTGCGGGAAAAATCAAAGCCGGTAAAAATCATCAACCAGCATGTGTACAAACTCCTCGATGATATGGTGGATACCATCTATGCAGCCCCGGGGCGTGCCGGTCTCTCTGCCATTCAGGTCGGGATCCCGAAGCAGCTCGTCGTCATGGATTGCGGCAGCGGTCTGATCGAACTGATCAATCCCGTCATTCTCGAAAAGGAGGGTGAGGAAGAGGGCACGGAAGCATGCCTTTCTATACCGGGCGTCGTCGGATTGGTGAAGCGGGCGCAGTATGTAAAGGTAGGGACGCTCGACCGTGCGGGAGAAGAGAAGATCATCGAAGCCGAAGGTTTTTTGGCCCGCTGCATTCAGCATGAAGTGGATCATCTCCACGGCATCCTTTATATCGATTATGTAAACGAGCTGTACTCAAATCGCAGCGGGAAAAAACTGAAGCCGGCCGATGCGGCCCCGATTCTCGCACAGCGTATCCCGATCATTCGCTGACGCAAGAGACGTATTGAAGAATGTCCAGGTTTACCAAAGGGAGGAACACACTGTGAAAAGATGGGATGTCATCATCTCCGGTTATGGTACCGTCGGCAGGCAAGCAGGCAGGTTGCTGTTGGAGCGGCAGGAGCGGTATCGGAAGAGGTATGGAGCGGACGTGCGGATCGTCGGGGCATTGCGCTCGGCAGCCGGTTCGTATGACGCCGACGGTTTGACTTTGGATCAGCTGCGTGCGTTTTCCGCCGATGCGGGAGCGGGAAGACCGGAGTGGACTGGAGCCGATTTTCTAGAGTCGTGCGCGTATCACGTGCTCATCGAAGCGGGCCCCTCCGATATCCAGACAGGGGGGCATGCCCTCGAAGCGATGCGGGCAGCCCTGGGGGGAGGGAAGCATGTGATCGCGATCTCCAAGGGAGCGCTGGTCGCGGATTATCCCGGACTGTCCGCGCTCGCCCGCGAAAACGGCGTCCAGCTCAAGGTGAGCGGAGCGACAGCGGCTGCCCTCCCCACCGTTGATTTGCTGGCGTACAATTTGGCCGGTTGCGAGATATCCTTGATGGAAGGGATATTTACCGGAACGGCCAACTATGTGCTCACAGCCATGATGGACGAGCGACTGTCGCTGACGCAAGCGATCGAGCGGGCCCAGCAAATGGGGATCGCGGAGCCTGATCCCCGCTTTGACCTGGAGGGATGGGACACGGCCTGCAAACTGACCATCCTCGCCAATGCGGCATTCGGTGCCCCGCTCCGACTGTCGGACGTAAAGAGGGAAGGGATCGAGCAGCTGACTCACGAGCAGCTCGCCGCGTGGAGAGCTGCCGGACTTGTTCCCAAGCTGGTCGGCCGCCTGCAATCCGCGCAGGGAAGAGTGGAGGCGGCGGTTGAGCTGAGACTGTTGGAGCCGACGCATCCATTTGTCCACGTGCGGGGCACGACCAAGGCGGTCCGGGTGGAAACGGACACGATGGGAGAGCTGCTCGTCATCGGAGGTAAATCCGATCCGGTCGCGGCCGCAGCCGCTGCGCTGAAGGACTTGGAGCATCTCCTGCAGCAGTCCGGATAAATCGGCGCATACCATCCTCGCGGGTGCAAATACTACTTGCAGGTCGGACTCTCGAGGAGGCATCCCATGGACAAACAGCGAAACAAAGACAAAGACGTCAGCGTTGAGTTGCAACAGGTGGGAGCATACGCGACCAAACAGGAGATGCACGACACGAAGATTCCCTTGTTCGAGGACAAGGCGGACAACAACTGCGCTCCATGTCAGGAGTAGGTTCGTGCAGCAGGGAAAAGCCGGAAGCCTGTCCGGCTTTTTCTCTTTATGCGGTGAAAAGAATTTCCCTGCCCATACAAAAAAACCGAGCTGCGATTCCGCCGACTCGGTTTTTCCTCATTCTGTTTCATTATCCCGTGAATTCTTGGACCCAGTAGCCATTCTGATAGCCTACACCGATCTTGGTGAAGTTCGGGTTCAGAATGTTTTTGCGGTGTCCGTCACTGTTCATCCATTGCTGCATGACTTCTTGCGGACTGCGCTGACCCATGGCGATATTTTCACCGGCGGTCATGTACTGGACGCCAAAACTCTTCATCATGTCGAAAGGAGAGCCGTAGGTCGGGCTGTTATGGTCAAAATAATGGTTTTGATCCATGTCAGCCGCTTTTGCCAGCGCTACTTTTTCCAGAGCCGCATCATAGGCAAGCGGCGCCAATCCTGCTTTGGCACGCTCCTGGTTTACCAGATTGGCAACCTCACGGGCAAACTGGGAGGAAGCTTCAGCAGATTTGCCTGCTTGCGCTGGTGCAGGTTGTTGGACCGGTGCTTTGGCAGGTTGCTGAACCGGTTGTTGAACAGGCTGTTGCACCGGTTTTTGAACCGGCTTTTGAAACGGTTTTTGTACCGGTTGCTGAACCGGCTGTTGTACCGGATATCCCGTCCATTGGAAGTAAGTCGGATAGGACCAGTTCCAGTTGGATCCTTGGTTCGATGTTTGGAACTGTTTCAAAGATTGGGAATTCAGTACATATGGAAGCCACTGTCCTTGACTTGGATCCATTTTCACAGGGCAGGTGGCAGCAAATGCTGATGTCGATACAGAGGTAACTGCCAATCCCAAAGCAATCGCGATGATAGATCTGCCAAATGGTTTCATGTTCTCATCGTCTCCTTTTCTTCGCCTACGAGGTTAGTTGTCGGGTTTGGGCTGAGGATACAACCCATCACATTCGGTGATTCACCCCAATGCAGAGACAAGTCATCTCGGCAAAATAGATGTCCCCCGCACTTCCCGCTTTTGGGAAGTTTCGGCTTGTTTGTTTGGCCCTACTAGGATAACAAGAGTCGATAGAGAAAGAAACCTGTAAATCTTGCCAAGGTGACTCCTCGATTTGCATTCTGTTGCCAAATCAAGTAAGATGAAGAGACTTGAATAACAACTGTGGAAACTCTGATTCACACTGGCGCGGTCTTCGGAGCCGCAAGGATGGAAGAGAGGTAGGGCTTTCGTCGTTTTGGATACAGCATAGACGAAACCTTGTGCAATAGATAAAAATGAAGGCACCTGTTAGAGGGAAGCTATTCTTCATTTTCCTTGCTGACATGTGTTTTTTTCTTTTTACATGAAGCTTTTCAGGTTTGCACATAATACTGTTGGAAAACTGTTGGAGGTAGGTTACCGATATGGAAACAATTGGCACAGTAAAATGGTTTAATGCAGAAAAAGGTTTCGGGTTTATTCAAGTGGAAGGCGGGGAAGACGTATTCGTGCACTACAGCGCGATCCAAGGGGAAGGTTTCAAAACCCTTGACGAAGGGCAGCGCGTGCAGTTTACCATTGTCCAAGGCAACCGTGGTCCGCAAGCGGAGAACGTGGTAAGGCTGTAAAGAATCCCCGTGTCAAAAAGCAACTGTCACCCAGACAGTTGCTTTTTTGATCGATCCAAACCATCCTGAGCGTTTTATGGTACAATGTTCTTCCATAAGCTGGATGGGAAGGGGGGTTCCTGTGGAGGAGAAGATCAGCGCATGGCGTGAATGGATCCCGTCTCTCGCCGATGCGACGCAAATTACACCGATTCGGGATGGCTTTTCGTTTGACCGCAAATACCTGGTGATACACCGGGACGGTCGAAAGCTGCTGCTGCGAACAGCGGAACTTCGGCATTATGATGGTAAACGAGCTGAATATGAAGTCATGCAAGCGATCCGAAAGTACGACGCAAAAAGTCCCATTCCGCTGGAAATGGGGAAAATCATGCCGCTGGGTCTCTGCTATTACATCCTCAGCTACATCGAAGGCGAGGATGCGCGCCGCGTATTGCCGCAATTGACCCCATCGGAACAGTATCAAATCGGCTGGGAAGCCGGTCAGACGTTGGCAAGGCTTCATCGACATCCCGCACCTGCAACCACTGGTCCATGGTATGAGCGGATTGTGAACAAAACGAAGGGCTATGTCGATGCCTACCGAACCTGTGGCATCAAAATCAGACATGATGAAAAGATCATAACCTTCCTGGAAGACAACAAGCATTATCTGCAGGATCGCCCCAATCAATTCCAACATGATGATTATCACGTAGGCAATCTGATCGTATCAGGCAGAGCATTCGCAGGCGTGATCGATTTTAACCGCTTCGACTGGGGCGACCCGCTCCATGATTTTTGCAAATTGGCTTTGTTCAGCCGAGAATGCAGCGTCCCGTTTTCGGCAGGGCAGATTGCCGGCTACTTCGGGCGGGAGAGAATCCCGGAGCTTTTTTGGAAGCTTTACGCGATGTATGCCGCGATCAGTGTCTTTTCGTCGATCGTCTGGTCCGTCCGCGTGACGCCGGATAAAGTGGAGGAGATGCGACATCGTCTGCTCGCTCTATGTGAAGACCACGATGATTTTGACAGTTGCATCCCCGCTTGGTACCGAAACTGGGGAATGAGCGAATGACTTGAACAAGTTTCTCGGTTTGTGCCAAAAATTTACCGTAACTGTGATATAGTAAAATAGGGGGAAGGACAGAACGCCTTTTCCGTAACAAAAGAGGACTGATGGTGTGGAGACAAAAGTGCAAGCAGATCTAAGCAGTTATGTCGGACGGGTGCTTCGCGATCACTTTGGGAAAGGGCCAGAATCCGTCTTTGTTTCCATAGGGCATACTTTTATCACGTTCTAACTGCGGAACTTCCTTTCTCCGATGGAAAGGATCTTGCTCCAGCAGGACGAAATCTTCACAATCGGAAAGACCAGAGACCTGCTGATGAAGAATCTGATGCCGGAGCTTGTCGCGTATATGAAGATCGCGACCGGCGTCGAGATACGCGAGGTCTACTATGACTGGAGCTTGCATAATAAGTCAGGAGTCATCGTAGCGATTTGCAGCGAGCCGATCCCCTTCTCTCCCGAGATCATCGAAGAGTATCACGGAAAAGAACGAATCCATGAAGAAATCAACAGCATCAGCATGCAAGTGCAGAAATATCCCGAGGAGATCTTCTCCTACCAAACCAAGAATCGCCGCACAATCATCGTGGTTCGCAGCGGCATTCTGGTCGCCATCGAGAAAGAACTGATCCGTCTTGGCTTTAGGGAGACGCTCAAGATTGCCAAGAGGGAATTTTGATATTTTCGCCGATTGGGATTTTGACCTCGACAAAAGTGTCATTGTATTTATTGTCAACCCGACTACATAAACTGGTGGAAGTGTACGAGACATCCTCGTCCTGAGGGTGAGCTGGTCATGAGCCGGAATAGCAGCTTTTCCAAAGCTGACTGTTCCGGCTTTTTTACTTCCACCTAAAAAGGAATGAAAAGATGGAAAGTGTTGTACAGCAGACAGAAATCAGCAGCTATATTGGGAAAATCCTTCGTGAGCATTTTGGCAAGGGGCCGGAATCCATTTTTGTTTCCGGGCCGGACACACGTATCTCACCGTCTACATCCGCAACTTTTTATCACCGATCGAACAGGTTTTGTTGGAACAGGGACAGGAGAGAACCGTACAGACCATCAGGGATGCGCTGATGAAAAAACTATTGCCGGAAATCAAAGCATACATAAAAAAAATCACGGAGAGGGATCTCGTCGAGTTTTACTACGACTGGAACTTCCAGCAGATGTCCGGTCTGCTGCTCGGGATCAGCTCCACGCCTTTTTTCATGGGCCCTGCTTTCTCTGAGGAGTACGAAGGGAAGGAAACCTTGCACAGGGAGATGTACCTGCATCATGAACACGTACACCGCAAGCCGACAAAAGCTTGTTGGTGTTCTGCTTGGGCCATGAACAGGGCGGCGCGCGAAAAGCATAACGCTTGTCACTCATTCGTGGAGAGGTGCGATTGGCATGAAAAATGGAGTGGATACGCAAAGTGATATCCTTTTTCTTCAGACATTTGCCTATGCGTCGATCGGTACGGCGATTGTTGGCCTGGACGGTCGGCTGGTAAAAGTAAACCAATCCTTTTGCAACATGATCGGATACGCCGAAGAGGAGTTGCTCGCCTGCACCTATCAGGAGCTGGCCCATCCCGATGATCTCGCGGTCGATCAAGAATTACCGGAAACAATTGTTGAGCGGAAGGATCGACTCCTACCAGATGCGAAAGCGTTTGGTATCAAAGGAAGGGGAGCTTTTTTGGGTCTTGCTGCACAACAACCTGATTCGCGACGAGCAAGGGGATCCGCAGTATTTTCTCTCCCAATTTCAAGGCCGGCTGACGGAGAAGGAGCAGGAGTGCATCCTCTTGGAAATAGAGCGGAAAATGGCGCAGGAGCTGCTTCGCAACTCGGAGAAGCTCACCATCGCCGGACAGCTGGCTGCCGGAATCGCCCATGAAATACGCAATCCGTTGACCTCGCTCAAAGGCTTTCTCCAGCTGATGAAAGCAGGGGCGGAGTACAGAGAAGACTACCTGAACATCATGGAGAGCGAACTGAGCTGGCGGCAGGCTGACCATTGAAGCGAGGGCCAAGGGGGATTCGGCGATGATTCGCTTCTCCGATGAGGGCTGCGGCATCCCGGTGGACAAGCTCAAAAAATTGGGTGTCCCCTTTTATACCACAAAAGAAAACGGCACCGGCCTGGGTCTGATGGTCAGCTACAACATCGTGGAAAACCACAAAGGAAATATCCATGTCATCAGCAAAGTGGGAAAAGGGACGACTTTCACCATCTCCTTGCCACTCAGCGTATCCTCGAAATGCTTGCAGCCTGCGCTGCAGTGAATCGCGAGCGCAAAATTTTACGCGGGGAAATGCAATTTTTGCGTGATCTTTCCTCTGCCTTTCCCTTATCCTGAACCTATGGAAGCAGAGAGGATGGGCTTCGGTGGTTGTGCCAATCAGAGGGAAGGAGCGCGAATACATGAACGAACATCGTGATCAGATCGATCGTGAGAAGCGGCAAACGGCAGATGCGCCGGACGACCGCTACAAGATCATCGCGGAAAACACCTTGGACACGATTGTGCTGGTTGACAACCAGGCGCGGGTGCTGTTTGTATCCCCCTCGTTCCAACGCTTTTCCGGCTATCGCACCGAATTGTATGAAGGACAGGATGCCTTCGAGATGATCCATCCCGATGATCGGGAACGCGTCCGCTTCGCGCATAAAGATTCGATTCGCACCAAAAGAGAAGTGGACATCGCCTATCGGATCTTCCATGCCGAGGGTCATCTCCTCCACGTAGAGGCCCGCGTCAAGCCTGTTCTCGATGAGACGGGAAGCGTCCATTTTGTCGTAGCGGTGGACAGGGACGTCACCGAACGGAAAAAGACCGAGGAGCTGTTGGAAAACATCCTGGATAACGTCAACGCTGCTGTCTGGTCGACAGACAAGGATTTTAGCAGGTATACGTTTTGCTCGGAGAATATCGAAAAGATTTCAGGCATCCCCCGCGAGGAGATCCTGCATCAGCCCATCCGGCTGCACGACCATATCCATCCGGAAGACAATGCCAAACTCCTGGGGGAAGTAAAAGCCCAACTCGATCGGGGCATCCCGGTCACCCAAGAGTTCCGGTTTATCCATATTGAAGGGGAGACGAGGTGGGGGCGGCTGATTGTCCATCCCTGTGCCGGACCATTCGGAGCGATTGAGAGGCTGGACGGCATTATTCTGGATATTACGGAGAAGGAACGCTCCGAGCTGGCGCTGGAGGAAAGCGAGCTTTGCAGCGACGGAAAGCTGTATGAAGTCATCGGCATCTAAACGTTTAAGAGAATGTTGCTGCAAGTGGCCAAGAGGAGAAGGGATCAGTATCCATTTCCCCGATATTTCCCAACCACTGCACAAGCTAAGCGTAAATCGTAAACGAGCATAGGGCAAGAAACCGCCCAAGAAGTTTTTCTTTTTGCACGGGGGATGCTATGATCTGTATACCATGAACAAAAATGGACAAACCATCATACAATACTGTGAGGACGTTTAAAAATACACACGAAAACAGGAGATGCCATGACAGAGACAAAAACTCGAACAGAAACAGGATGGGACTTTGACAACAGCTATGCGCGCCTCCCTGAGTTCTTTTTTTCCAAACAGGACCCCACCCCTGTCCGTTCACCAAAGCTGGTCATTCTAAATGAAACGCTCGCCGCAGATCTCGGCTTGAATGCCCAGGCGCTGCAAAGCGATGAGGGGACGGCGGTATTCGCGGGCAACCAGATACCCGCAGGCGCTTCGCCGCTGGCGCAAGCCTACGCCGGGCATCAATTCGGCCATTTTACCATGTTGGGCGATGGCCGTGCGATCCTGCTCGGCGAACAGATCACACCCGCAGGTGACCGATTCGATATTCAATTGAAGGGCTCAGGGGTTACCCCTTATTCGCGCAGGGGGGACGGGCGAGCCGCCCTCGGACCGATGCTGCGCGAGTACATCATCAGCGAAGCGATGCATGCCCTTACCATCCCGACTACCCGCAGCCTGGCGGTGGTGACCACCGGTGAAGTCGTATACCGTGAGACGATGCTCCCTGGCGCCATCCTGACCCGCGTCGCGGCCAGCCATCTGCGCGTCGGCACTTTCCAATACGCCGCCAAATGGGGCACGCAGGAGGATCTGCGGGCATTGGCAGATTACACGATCCAAAGGCATTACCCCGAGGTTGCGGAAAGCGACAACCGCTATCTCTCGCTTCTGCAGGAAGTGATCAAGCGCCAAGCCGAACTTATCGCCAAATGGCAGCTGGTCGGCTTCATCCACGGGGTCATGAACACAGACAATATGGCCATAAGCGGCGAAACCATCGACTATGGACCTTGCGCGTTCATGGATACCTACGATCCCGCTACCGTATTCAGTTCGATTGACACCCAAGGCCGCTATGCCTACGGCAATCAGCCGTATATTGCGGCATGGAATCTCGCCCGATTTGCCGAGACGCTGCTGCCGCTGATAGACGAAGATGTCGACCGGGCAATCGAACGCGCGGAAGAGGCGATTAACGATTTTCCCAGTCAGTTTCATCGACATTGGCTCGAGGGGATGAGAGCAAAGCTGGGACTTTTCCACGAAGAGCCGGAGGACGAGGCGCTCGTCAAAGAGCTCCTCACGATGATGCAGGAGCATCGGGCGGATTACACCAATACATTCCTCGGACTGACGTTTGACAAGCCAGAGGATACGGCTTTGTTTGGCGCCGATAATTTTAAAGAGTGGCAGGAGAAGTGGCAGGCGCGAAGAAGCAGGCAGCCGGAGTCGTTGGACGATTCCCGCCAACTGATGCGAAACAGCAATCCTGGGGTCATCCCGCGCAACCATCGCGTAGAAGAAGCCCTGGAGGCGGCAGTACACAGGGGCGACAACAGCGTCATGGAGCGTCTGCTTGACGTGCTGTCCAAGCCTTATGCGCACTCTCCGGAACAGGCAGCGTACGCAACCCTGCCAGCGGACACGTCTTGTCCGTATCGAACCTTTTGCGGTACCTGATCGAAAGAGGACAGAGCCGTTGAAGCATGGCCGGCTTACAGAAAAAAGGCGTTATTTTCCTTCTCTCGGGAATAACGCCTTTCTTTTTTGGGATCTCTTGCTTCCCGGAATCGAAGTGATGAAACCAAAGGCAGTATCCAAACAGCGGAGAAGAAATAACGACTCCGCTTTCAGTTTGTTTCCAGTTTTAGATGAGGAACATGGCGAAAATCGTCGTCACCAACAGGCCGATGATGACGGGATACAGGTTTCGGCGCGCCAGCTCGAAGGGATCGACGCGGCAGATCGCCGCAGCGGGGATCAGGGCCCACGGGATAATCGTACCGCCCCCTACCCAGATCGCGGATATCTGCCCCAGAGCGGTCAAAGTGTCCGCCCCCGTCCCGATGGCAGTGGCGAACAACTGAGCCAAGGAGCCTGCCAGCGTAATGCCGGAAAAACCGGAGCCGTCCAATCCCGTAATGACGCCGATGCCGGTCAAGGCGAGCGCGGCCACTTCTTTGCTGAGCGGAATCGTATGAGCCAGCGCGACGCCCAGGTCGTTTACGATGCCATGCGAGCCTTGGGGGAGAGTTTCGCCAAATACTTTGCCAAATCCGCTGTCTCCCATGTAAAAGAAGGCAGCAATGGGGATGACGGGACCAAATACTTTGAAGCCGAATTGGAAGCCTTCGATCAGATGGGCGGTTACCTTTTCCAGGCCGGCACCTTTGTGTGCAAAAAGCGTGATGCCTACCAGGATCAGGAGCGCGGTGCCGCCAACGAGCGCGGTTGCGTCGCCTCCCTTCAGATCGAGGACGAACATGGCGATGACGTCCAGCAGAAATAGCAGGACGACAGCCGCTGCCAGCCACTTCTGTGTGGGTGTTGACAGGGGCTTCACAGAGATACCGCCGGACGATTTGCCTGTCGCCGCATCCTTTGCTGCTGTATCCCCGGTCATGGGGATCAGACCGCTTTTCATATCTTTTCGCAAATACCAGTAAGCGGCAATCGTCGTGACCGCGCCCATGACGATCACCAGCGGGACACTGGCGGATATGACATCCGTTACGGGCAGACCAGCCGCTTTGGCGGTCAAAGTCGGTGCGCCCTGGATGATAAAATCGCCGGACAGCGCGATTCCGTGCCCAAACAGGTTCATCGCGACCGCCACGCCGATTGCGGGAAGCCCGACGCAGATGGCCGCCGGCAAGAGAACCGCTCCGATCAGCGCCACGGCCGGCGAGGGCCAGAAGAACCAGGAGATGACCATCATGGCGATCCCGATGCCCCAAAAGGCGAGGGCCGGTGTTTTGATCAGGGAAGAGACCGGTTTGACCATCGCTTCATTAATGCCGGTTTCGGTCAACACCTGGCTCATCGCGACAATCATCGAAATGACCAGAATCGTCGGCAAGAGCTCCGTGATCGCGTAGATGAAGCTGCCAAACAATCCGCCGACTGCTGTGAAAACGCTCCCTGTGGCGGTCCATCCCAAAAGGCCGATCCCGATCATGCACAACAGACTGGTGTCTCGCCTCATCATCATCGTCACAATGATGAGGATCACGAACAGGACATAGACACCGTGAAGCCAGGTCAACTCTACACCCATGCCGATTCCCTCCTCGCATCAGGAGAATCCTACTGGATATCAGATTATGCAGGCAAACAGGCATGGGTGAGCGTGTAACCCTTGATTATAAACGGTTGTAATGGAGCGTTCTCCAGACCTCCCACATCCAGTGATGGGTCACATGATCCAGTTCTTCCGTTCTGTTTAGGATCTGGTAGATTCGTTCCATCAGTTTGTCGTATTCTTCTTCCGTCAGCTGTACCTGGGGCACGCGGATCTTCCTTCCCTACGGTTATTGATATCCAGTTTATCCCAGCAGGGTTATCGGTCATACGCCCTGGTCGAGGTCTGTATGGAGACCTTGATTTCCAGACGATTCAAAACTGGAAAAGAACAGGCGTTTATGCGAGGATAGGGAGGTACGGCATCTACTGCAAAAAGACCGACAAGTAGCGACAAAAGAGGGGGGAGCGGCGCCAACGCAGCGCCATTGCCATGCTGAAAGTGATCCAGCTGCAACAAAAAATGGACCAAGCCATCGAAATACTGGAGCGTCGTTTTCTTGAGCGAAGCGAATTGATCCGTCTGCTCATGCTCGGCATTATGAGCGGAGAAAATGCCCTGTTGATCGGACCGCCGGGCACCGCCAAA
Organism: Brevibacillus composti; assembly: GCF_016406105.1. Taxonomy (NCBI): domain Bacteria; kingdom Bacillati; phylum Bacillota; class Bacilli; order Caryophanales; family Paenibacillaceae; genus Brevibacillus; species Brevibacillus composti. The sequence continues at coordinate 2,321,361 of NZ_CP066308.1, read as the reverse complement.
TCACAGCTCGCCCGCTCCATTTCCAAACTCTTCGGATCGGAACACTGGTTTGAATACTTGCTGACCCGTTTTACCACACCGGACGAGATCTTCGGTCCGGTATCTTTGCAGCAGTTAAAAGCGGATCAATACGTGCGAAAGACGGCCGGGTATCTGCCCTCCGCCCAATTCGCCTTTCTCGATGAAATTTTCAAGGCAAACAGCGCCATTCTCAATTCTCTGCTCTCCATTTTGCACGAGCGCATCTACTTTAATGGCAAAGAGAAAGAAAGCGTCCCGCTGCTTTTTCTCGTCGCCGCCTCCAATGAACTGCCGGATGAGGACGAGCAGTTGACGGCCTTGTACGACCGTTTTCTCATCCGCTATGAAGTAGGCTACCTGCAGCACGCATCCAGCTATGAGAAGATGTTCCATCTCCCGGCTGCGGAAATACCGGTGGTCTTTTCTCTCTACGATGTAAGAGACGTGCAAGCCGCCGCCCGAGACGTCACCATCTCCGAAGGCTTGATCTACTTCCTGTACAGCCTGAAAAAAGACCTGGAGGAAAAAGAGCATCTTATCTCGGACAGAAGATGGAACAAAATCGTCCATGTCTGGAAGACATCCGCCGTGCTCAATGGCCGCGATCATGTCTCGATCTGGGATACCGTCTATACGCCGCACATGCTCTGGGATGTGCCGGAGGATTTGCCTGTTCTGCGGGAACTGTTTGAAAAGCGGTTTACCGAACAGGTAAAAGCGGAGCTGGAGTCGGATTTGCCGCTCCGCAAATACCAGCAAATCGCGCAGCGCTGGCTGGAGAAAGAATCGGAGCTGCACGCCTTTCAGTTCAAAAAGGAGATCGGCCACAAACTGGGCAAGGAAAAGGCGGAGCAGTATGTCGCCTTGCTGGAGCAATGCCGCATGGAACTGGAAGAAACGGCTCGCGAGCTGCGAAATCGCTTGCTGGACGCGCAGCAGCGCGAGCAAAACATGAACAGCTTTGTCCGCGAGAAAAACCGTTTGATTATTGAACAGGAAAAATACGCATTGAAATACGTCCATTTGCGCGTGGAGGGCGAGAGGATCCTGCAAATGCTGCAAGGGGTGTATCGGACGGTGTTTGACAGAGAGATTGCGGGCGCCGACTATGATTACACCCTCTAAGAAGGTGGGGGGATTCGCATGATCATCCGTGCAAGCAGGGTAGATCGCTATGTATTTGACGGACTCTGCTACTCGTCGCAAGCAGCGAAGGAGTGGATGGAGGAAGCGCGGAAACAGGCTGCCTGGTTTTCTCGCGAGCTGTTGGCCGACTTTTTCATGTGCTTTTTCTTGCCTGCGCCTGAGGTGGATCATACGCAGGAAGCGGCGCCGTTTCACCGCTGGATGGTGCAGACGCTGCGCAAACAGTATTTTTACCAGACGATTCACCCACGGACGATCGGGCAGGAGAGCGCATCGTTTAAGACGGCGATCAAGGCGTTGATGTGGCTGACCCAGAGCTTTGCCGAGGAGGTAAAGCGGCGGGAGCGGGAGCAGCAGCTGTCGCCGTTGGTAGCGGGCCTGGGAAAAGAGCAGGGAGCCGAGGGAAGCGAGCAGGCCCGGTTCTCCGAATTTCTCTCCGAAAAACAGATCAGCCAGCTACAGCTGATGGGCTATACGCTGCAACAGGGGAAGCGGTTGGTCGAGGACAAGCAGGAGGCTGCCGATTCGAAGCCGTTGGTCGAAGCGGAAATTCAGTCGCTCAAGCAGCGCATCCAGGACATGCGCGAGGAGATGCGCGTTCAGTTTACCAAGCGCTCCAAGCTGTTGCAGAAGGTGAAAAAGCTGGAGGAGGAGCTCGCTCAGCGCGAGAAGCAATACGAGCGCTTATCCCGGCAGGAGCGGGAAGCGATCGAGCAGTTTGAGCAGGAGCTGGGCCAGTGGCTGGAGCGCTCGCTCAAGGAAACGCTGGCGGATGAGGAAGTGGATACATCTTTCGTGCAGGAACTGCTCACTGCCAGCCAGCGGTTCGCCAATCGCCGGTGGGGCAGCGACCTTGGCAAACTGCGCAGGCAGACGCTGGAACAATATCTGAAATGGATAGAAAAGCTGAAACGGCATCCCGACTTGCTCGCCTTTTTGGAAGAAGTAGGGCGGAATGTCCACCATTTTCGCATGAAGCGCAAGGAATTGCGGACGCGCCGCCTGCCGGACGAATACGACGACTTGCGGCAATCCGGCGATATCGCCCACATGCTGCCAAGCGAAGCCGCACTCTTGGCCGACCCGGATTACGAGAATTACTTTTACCTAAAGTGGCTGGAACAGAAGCTGATGACCTACGATACGGCCGGCTGGCAGGAAGAAGAGCCAAAAGGTCCTGTCATCTGCATGCTGGATACCTCCCACTCGATGAAAGGCAGCAAGCTGCGGCTGGCACAAATTTTTGTCATGACCTTTGCCGCAATCAGCCTGCTGGAGAAGCGAGATTTCCTGCTGATCCTGTTCGGCGCCAAAGGTGAGCTGAACGAACAGGCCCTGTATTATCGGCGGCCGGATTGGCCGGCCTTTTATTCGCTCGCGCAGATGGCTTTTGGCGGAGGCACTCATTTTGACGCACCGATGAAGCGCGCGATCCGGGTGATTGACGAGCAGCGGCAATTTCAGCGGGCAGACCTGGTGATGGTGACGGATGGCATCGGAGGAATATCGCCCTACGTACGCGACATGCTCGCCGAGTCGGGCCGAAAAAAGCATCTCAGGCTCCACACCCTGATCGTCGGTTCAGCCCGTCAGCATTTGGCACAGACCTACGATATCCTGGGCGTATCACATCAAGTGAGGTTTGCCGCCACCTGGGATATGACCGGCGAGGAGCAAACCGGGCTTCTGTTGGATGTATTTGCCTCGCGTCAGGCACAGGCCGCCACATGATCATGAAAAAAGACCAGACTGGATGTTGTCTTTCCCCCAGTCTGGTCTTTGTCTGTCTGCTCGCCTTCACGTCCACCTGATCGTTAGCTCTTCACCCAGGGATTTTTCAAACCGAGCTGCAGCCGTTCCAATGTTTTTTGGATGCGGCTGTTTCGCGTTTCTTCCCTTTTGGCTTCGGTCACCCAGCGGACGTACTCCTTGCGGTTGGTGTAGGACAGCTGCTCAAAAAAAGCGAGTGCCTCCGGCCGTTGGGCGAGAGCTGCCTGCATATCCTCGGGCACGGTCACGACGCGTTCCTCAGGCGCTTTGGCTTCTGCGGCAGCGGCTGTAGACCTGCTCTTCGATGCACGCGTGGAGCGGGTGGACTTGACCAGCTCGACGGGTCGAAACCGGACGGCCGACCACGTCGCATCGATCGAGATCATCGCGACGCCCTCGTACCCGGCGCGGGTGATCGGCTCCCAGCCTTTGTCGCGGTTGAGATCGGTCTTGATTTTGGAGCTTTGTTTCGGATAGGCGATCCACAAGAGCCCTTCCGGAGTAATTGCCGATAAGGCAACCGGAGCCCAGCTCTCCAGCTCTTCGATGCCATGGACGAAGAGGAGCAGGGCGTCCGCACCTTCCTTTACACGCTCCCGCACATTTGTCTCAGGTGCGGTCAGGACCTCCAGGCGGGCATCTTCCGGCAGGAGGAGCAGCTCCGCGCCATATCCGCTGGGCGGGTTTAGCAAAAGCACCTGGTGTCCTTCTTTGATCCGCAGTTTTTTTGCCAGTTCTGACATTTCACGATCCTCCCCGACATGCCGGCTAGATGCGGCTCAGCAATGTGCGGCCGAACTCGAGCTCTTCCAATTTTTCGCGGACGCGCCCGTCTTCATATTCCCAGCGCGCTTCATCATGGTCGTATGAAATCGGTACATCACGGATAATCGTTGCCAATTTTTGGCTCAGGTAGACCTGATCGCGGTTCTGCTCCAGCTTTTCCCGCAGCTTCGGCGTGCAGGCATCCAGCCGGCTGTACAAATTGTCCAGATTTTGATGCTCACTGATCAGCTTGTGAGCGGTTTTTTCCCCGATCCCCGGACAGCCGGGGATGCAGTCCGAAGCGTCGCCCATCAATGCTTTGATGTCAACCACCTGCTCCGGCTTGATCCCTTTTGTGGCGAGCAGGCTTTCCGGGGTGTAATGCTCATGCTTGCCGCCGTTTTTCAAGACCTTGACGCTCACCTGGCCTGAGATCAATTGCAGGCTGTCGTAGTCACCGGTCGCGATGACGACCTGATGTCCTTCTTCTGCCAGCATGGTGCTCAGCGTTCCTAGTACATCATCTCCCTCATATCCGGGGCAACCTAAGTTGGGAACGGAAAAAGCGTCCGTCACCTCTTTGACCAGGTCAAATTGCGGGATCAGTTCCTCCGGCGGCGCGGCCCGGTTGGACTTGTAGCCATCGTACCACTGGCTGCGGACGAGCGTCTCTCTCGCGGCCACATCCCAGCCGACGGCTACATGCGAGGGGCGGGTCAGATCGATATAGTCGAGCATCATTTTGGTAAATCCGTAGACAGCATTGGTATAGACGCCCTGTGAGGTTTGGCGGTAGCCTCCGGTCCAGGCGGAAGCGTAAAAGGCGCGAAACAAAAAGCTCATCCCATCGATAAGCAGTATTTTATGACGATCACTCACTGCGATAGCTCCTTCCATCAACCTTGCGTGGGTTCGCTTCATTATAGCATAAGTGGGACAGGCACCTGCTTCCCTTTGTCAGATTTTACATCGGGAAAAGAGGAATGCAGGCAAGGCAAGCGAGGGATGATACTATCACAAGAGTTCACCAGGACTCTCTTCTCACCGACTCTCGGTCTCATATGGAGAGAAGCAAGAGCTGGCGGTTCGATTCCGTCCCGAGAGAAAAAAGCGACAGGAGGAATCACACATGGCGAACAACAACTCTGGAAACACCAACAATCTGTTAGTTCCTCAAGCAAACGCAGCCCTGGATCAACTGAAGTATGAGATCGCTGCTGAATTCGGCGTAAATCTGGGCGCTGACACCACCTCTCGTCAAAACGGTTCTGTAGGTGGAGAAATTACGAAACGTCTGGTTAGCTTTGCTGAACAACAACTGGCTGGCCGCGCTTAATCGCTGCAGCTACAAGTAAATATCTGAATGTGAGGGACCCCAAGCTCGGGGTCCTTCTTTGCGCTATGTAACAGATGCGCCCATTCTCGCGGAAGGTGTGCGAACACACAATCCACATCTGCGGACATTCATATGGTGTACTGTACCGGATTTCTCAACTCGGCGACGGAGAGGAGTGACAGCTGGCTGTGAAGAAAAAGGAATTGAAACGCTTGTTCAAAGCCAACCCCGATTTTGAAGCATGGCTCAAGCAGGACCCATCGCGCGTGGCTTCGATCCGGTCCAACCCCGCAGCCGCCGGCGATCTGTTCAAGCGGTGGAGCGATCGCAAAAAAGGAAAAATCGATTTTGAAAACATCTCGCAAAAGACAAAAAGGGCCAGCGAAATGCTGTCAAACATGCAATCGATTATGGATATGATGTCGGATTATAGCAAAAAACAGGCAGGGCTGTAGAAGGCTGAATGATTTTAGCCTTCTTTTTCTTTTTCCATTCCCGCTATGTTTTGTTATACTGGAAAACGGGAGGGAATGCGCGATGATTCAGCAGCTTTCCGGTCTGATGCTGGTAGCTACCGTTCTATTTTCTACGGGGACAAGCCAAGTGGGAAAAGAGATAACAGAACAGGCCCAATCGGCGACCCGGCAGTCCCAGCTTGCGGTAGTCCCTTCAACTTCCAGTCCTGGCGACGTTCTGCTCGCAAAAAGCAGGCAGCCCGCCACGGTCACCTTCTTCCAGAAATCGTACCGGCTCCAGCCTTCTAAAGGAGAATATGTACGGTTTATTCCGGTTCCATTTGACGCAAAGCCTGGAACCCACACGATACAAACTCAGGATCGCATATACGAATCAACGATTACGATCATTCCGAAACAATTTCAGGTGGATCGGCTCACGGTCTCGCAAAAGCTGAACCAGATGAGACAAGACACAGCGAGAATCAACGCCGACCAGCAGAAGATCAACGCCGCCCGCTCCAAGTCGGCGGATAGTGCGTACTTTACGGACAAGTTCTTGTGGCCTGCGGAAGGCCGCATTACAACCCCTTATGGATATCAACGAGTGGTGAACGGCGTGCCGGCCAATCGACATGCAGCCATAGACATCGCCAACAAAACGGGAACGCCGATCATCGCGGCCAATCACGGCCGAGTAGTCCTCGCAGATTCTTTGTATTTGACTGGCAATACGGTGATTATCGACCATGGCCTCCAGGTATTTTCCATCTACGCACACATGTCCAAAATCGAGGTAAAGACAGGCGATGAAGTCAAAGCCGGACAGCAAATCGGACAGATTGGAAGTACAGGCTTTTCGACGGGACCTCATCTGCATTTTGGCATGCTGATCGGAAATACCTACGTCAATCCGCAGCCATTCCTGGAAGCATCGCCGTTCCTCTGGGAGTGACATGGAGGTAGAGAAAGATGAAGACGACACAAGTACCCAACCGGGTATTGAACAGCCTAGTTCATTTTTTGGCACCATATGAACAGGCTGTCGATGAATTGAAACTGAAGCTAAAAGGGATCAAATACGGTTTTTTAAAGCGGGGAGGGTATTCCCCGATCGAGTTTGTCGTGGGTCGCGTCAAAAAAGTGGACAGCCTTTTGAAAAAGGCACAGGAAAAGGGTTTGGATTTTACCAGCACGAATTGGCAGGAAGAGATTGCTAGAGAAATTACGGATATTGCGGGCTTGCGGGTGGTTTGCCGCTATGTCGACGATGTGCTGGAAGTCAAGCAGCTCTTGCAGGAGCGGGAAGACATAGTCATCCACGACATCAAGGACTACATCGCATCGCCAAAAGAGTCCGGGTATCGCAGCATTCACATGATTGCTTCTTATACGGTTTATCATGGCAGCGAAAAGATCACGCTGCTTTGTGAAATACAGATTCGGACTCTGGGAATGAATTTCTGGGCGACCAATGAGCACGAACTGCGCTACAAATACGCCGGAAACATCCCGCAAAACGTGCTGGACCAACTGTACGAAGCTTCTTTGATCACACACCAGCTGGACGTGTTGATGAACAATCTGCGCCAAGAAATCTTGGCTCCGCAGGCGGTTGATTTGACGCTGGAAGAAAAGTTGGAAGAGATTTTCTCTTTGTATGTGAAGCAAGATTATGAATCCGCTGCTGCTTTATACCGCGAACACGTCAGCGGATTTGAACAAGCGTTTCAGGAGAATCCTAAGTTCAAAATGATTTACGATTTGCTGGGAAAACGTCTCCGCTAATACACGGTGCGAACATAGATTCGCAAGACGACGAGTCGAATCGCAAGGGAAAGGAACAGACAAGCATGCGCAATATACTCATGTACCTGCTCGCCGTGGCGTGTCTCTTTTCCGGTTCCGTTGTCAAGCCGGCAATGGCCCAGGCGGGGAGTGCTGTCTTGACACCGGAAGAGATCAACGGAGAGTCCGCCATCTTGATCGATGCGAAAAGCGGTCAGATTTTATTCGAAAAGAACGCGCACGCGAGGCTTTTTCCGGCAAGCATCACCAAGATCGCGACGGGCATCTACGCCATAGAGAACGGAAAGCCGGATGATATTGTTACCGTTTCCAAACGGGCCCGCTGGGAAGAGGGGACGCGCGTCTACCTTGCCGAAGGAGAGCAGGTAACGCTGGAAAAGCTGGAGTACGGCTTGCTGATGAACTCGGGAAATGATGCAGCGACCGCGATAGCCGAACATCTGGGTGGCACCGTGGAGCATTTTGCCGATCTGATGAATGCCTACCTCAAAGAAAAGGTAGGCGTTGAAGAGACGCATTTTACGAATGCCTCCGGTCTGCATGATCCGGATCATTACACCACGGCGGCGGATATGGCCAAAATTGCCCAGTACGCCATGAAAAACGAAAAGTTCCGCGAGATTGTCGCTACTCAGCGTTTGCCCTGGGACGGACTCGAGTGGAAAACCGTGGTGATCAACCACAATAAGCTGCTGCGCAATTACGAGGGTGCGACCGGCATCAAGAACGGCTTCACCGATCAGGCGCGTAACACGCTGGTCGGCTCAGCCAAGCGGGGAGACTCCGAATTTATTGCGGTAACGATGAAAGCCGGTTCTAGCAACTATACTTATAAAGATGTCACGGCGATGCTCGATTACGCATTCGCCCATTACGAAACCAAACAGATCGCCAGCATGGGTCAAACCTTTACGCGCCCGGTTTCCAGCGGTCAGCCGGACCAAACGGGGGATACCGTCAGCTTCACGGCTGAATCCGACTTGTATGCGACGGTTCCAATAGGTGTGGAGCCGGAAACGGAAGTCACCGCGGGTGGTCAGCTGATCGTGCGGGCGGGGGAACTTTCCCGTACCTATGCCCTGAAGAAAAAAGAAGAGCCACGCGTGGCCGCAGCCGCCAGCGGAGGGGAGACCCAGCCATCATCATCACCATCAGGATGGCGATACGGGATCCTGTTCACCTGGCTGGGGCTCAATCTCTTTTTGGTCATGTACGTCATCGCACGGGCGCGGAAGCGTCGGCGTGAGCGCATCCGTCACATTCCCCGGCGGGCAAACTGGTCCTAGCCATAGCTGATGTGCGCGTATCACTTTTTTGCACAGCCGTCCTCATGAGAGGGCGGCATTTTTTGCATGTTCGCGCATGAAACAGCGCCGAGGAACAAACAATGGGACAAGAGGAATCGTAGAAGTCAACAGGGCGGAGGGATAACAGCCGTGTCCATGTACGCGCGACCGACGTATGGTAAAAAGAAATGATTTTTACCAGAAAGGGGGAGACGCGATGGACGACGAGACAGCTGCAATTCCAGAGGTTTCTGTTGTCATTCCAGCGCGTAATGAAGGAAAGCGTATCGTCCGCGTCATCGAGGAAGCAAGAAAAGTATCCCCCTCGATTGAGATCATTGTCGTATCCAACGGCATCCAGGATGAGACGACAAAACTGGCTCTGGAAGCGGGCGTCCGGGTGATCGAAGGATACCAGTCCCTGGGGTATGATGTAGGGCGAGCCGTCGGCGCCTACTTCGCGAAAGGGAACGTTTTGTTATTCCTGGACGCCGACTTCGTCGTGCCGGCGAAAAAGCTGATGCCCTACGTCCAGGCAGTCCAAAGCGGCTGGGACATCGCGCTAAACGCGTATTCCGGATTTGCGACCAAACACCGGATACACCCCACCTCCATGGCCAAACGGCTGCTCAATCACATTGTCGGCAGACCGGATCTGAGGGGCAGCTCCATGACGACCGTGCCCCATGCCATGAGCCGCAAAGCCTTGCAGACGATCGGCTGGAAGGAACTCGCGGTCCCCCCCAAGGCGCATGTGAAAGCAATCCTCGTAGGTTTGTCGATCACGCGGGTCAGCCTCATCAATACCGCAAAGGTAAACCGGAGGCGGATTGGACGGACCGAAAATGTAAGGGAATTGGTGCTCGGCGACCATGCCGAAGCCATCGGATATGTATTGAAGCAAAAGGGGAATCGCGCGGGTTATACGGATATGGAGCGAAAACGCCAGTTATTACACATTCCCGGGCATTTTCATCTGCGGTCGGTATTGCGAGAAGAGCCGATGCAAGGAGAAAGGGGAGATTGGCGTGGTTACCCGGATCGTTAAGAACCGTGCACAGGCAAAAAAGCGTGCATCACGCAAGAATGCCCTCAACCGCAGCAAAAGGCCGATTCTCCACAAGCAAGCACGGCAAGCGAACAAGCGGCATCTCTCTGTGATCATCCCGGTGCAAAACGAGGAAAAGACAATCGAAAAAGTTCTGCAGCAGGCGGAACGGCTGCACCCAAAAGAGATTCTGGTCATCGCAAACGGGTGTCAGGACCAGACGCCACAGCTCGTGGCAAGGCATCGGGTCATTCGTTATTCGTACCCTTTCCGATTGGGACATGATGTCGGAAGAGCGATTGGGGCCAGAGAAGCGACGGGCGATGTTTTGCTGTTTATCGACGGTGATATGGTGATCCCAGCAGAATACCTTCAGCTTTTTGTGTCAGCTTGTTACCGGGGAACCGATATTTCCCTAAATAATGTGAATCCATTTCTCAATCAAACCGCAAAAATAGATGCGATCAGTATGGCCAAATCGTATTTAAACCGCATGCTGCTTCGTCCAGACCTGGGTTTTTCTTCCTTGACCGCTGTACCGCACGCGATGAAACGTTCGGCTGTTTCTTTGTTGGGCTACGATAGTCTGATGGTTCCGCCGCTCGCCCAAACCATCGCGATCCTGCAAGGGCTGCGCGTCGAGCATCCAGCCAGCGTGAATGTGATCCGGCTCAATCGGAAACGAAGCAACAATCGTCTCGCAAACAATCAGGTGAGAGATATGATCTTGGGGGATCATTTGGAGGCGTTTCAGTACCTGCAAGAGATGAAGTCTGAGCGGGCGTTTTTCCCCGACCAGTTGCGCCGTCGACACCTCTTTCAACAGATGGAGCGCACGGAGGAGCTGACCCCCCAGCATCTGCTCCTGCCTGCGGATATATAAGGTGAATAAAAAACCGTTGTCACGCAATCGCGACAACGGTTTTTGATATTTACAATTCCGTATCGGGGGTGAGGATATCATCTCCACTCGATTGCGTCGGATCCAATACTTCAGCTCGGGCATAAGCCAGACTGGTCGTAAAAGCGGGATCGGGAATCTGATAATTCTCGGGCAGTTCCCCGACGACGAGGGACCATAGTCCGGGATCGATAGTAGGGTCGGTGTTCTGCGAAAAAATGTGATCAAGGTGCGGGATCTCCGTGTTGTTTGCGTGGATTTCCTCGATTAAGGGGGCAGGGGCATTGATATCGCCGGGATCCCACATCGGTACGGCAGTTGCAGCAACCGCTTGATAGTTCCGTTGGGGAGCCTGAGAGGCATACGCACCAGGGCCGGTTCGTTTTCTCTTTTTCTGAACGGGAGCCAGGCGCTTCCACTGTCTTCTCCTGCTCGTGTGCGCAAGTCTCCGCTTGCCTTTTGTCCATGGCTTAGTCAAGAGTTTAGGTTTTGGTACCAGTCTTGGTCTCGCTGCCTTCTTGGCTTTTGCACGGTTGAGCGTATTCATGACGAGTCGAAAGGGAAGCCGTCTGGCCGCATCCAGGGTCATGCTGAAGCCCCTTCTCCGCATCAGCTGACAGTAGGCAAGGTAGATTTTATTTCTTCTCTTGATGGTGAGCTGTCGATTTTGCGTCACCTTTGCTTTTAGTTTCGGGGCTTTTCGAAGGTTCACAGACGTCTGACGAATCCGCGCTTTGGCGTGCAGGAGGACTTTATTCCTTTTAAGCGGGGCATGGCCGATCGCTTTTTTGATTGCCATGGTCTTGTCTACTCCTTCCCTAATGCTGCGAGGTACATTTTCATGGTTTTATCCAACAGCGTGGATGGTGCCCAGCGGATCATCCCCCATTTCCGGCCCTGTTCGGCCGCTTGCTTGCGGATGAACGGATTGGAGAGAACCGTGTTCAATTTGGCTGCAAGATCTTCACTATTGCGTGAGGAAAAGATGAAGCCGGTCTTATTGTGGGAGACCATCTCCGGGATACCGCCGGCGTCAGATGCGACTACGAGTTTGCCGGCTACTTGGGCTTCCATGATCGAGAATGGGTGGTTGTCCTGAACAGAAGGAAGGACGAGAATATCGCTTTTTTTCATGAGCTGTGGGACGTCATTGCGATCGCCCAAAAAGTGGACGACATCCATAATCCCCAGTGAATGAGCCATGGCTACCAGTTCATCATACAGGATGCCATTCCCGATCAGCCAACAGACAAAGTCATTCCTGCGCTGTTTCAGCATGTGCAAAGCCTTGAGGAGATAGCGATGTCCCTTGACCGGAACGAGTCTTGCTGGGCAGATCAAGACAGTTTTTCCCGCAGGAACAGGAGGGACATAGGAGTAGGTAGGAGCGTTGTATTTTTGCAAGAATTCACCAATGTCCATGCCGTACGGAATAGTGTGGAGGATACGGGCGGGCACGCCGTAGTTAGGTCCGCTCAGCTTTCGTTTCAGCCATGCGGTGGGCACGATCGTTTTCGTCGCAGAAGTGGCACCGTAGTATTCCTCTTTGCAGACGTATTTCCAGGGAATGGATCGTCTGCTGGTGACGTCGCCGGCGATGACATGCTCGGTAGCGAGCAGACCGTGTATGGTCGACACGAGAGGAACATGGCGCGGTTTGACTCTCCATAGCGCACGCGTCGAGATAATGTCCTGCGTGTGGATGAGGTCGTACCCTTTCAAATTGAAGGTGACGGCGGCCAGCTCGTAGGCATACCGCTCGATCTCGCGCCAACGAACCCAAGGGTCGACATATGGCTGCGAGGTTTCGTAGTACTTGATGACATTGTCATAGACTACCTGCTTGATCTTCGCTTTTGTCAAGTACCGCCCGGTGTGAACCATATAGTATTTGTCCATGTCGGGGTGGTGGGCGAGTACGTCGACCTGGTGGCCTGCCCGGATCAACTCTTTCCGAAGCACGTTGACATAGGTATTGACCCCCCCTACGTGCGGCAGGTACCAGTAAGTTGCGATGAGGATACGCACCTATGAATCTCTCCTTTTCTGTTTCATCGCACAACGGCTCACTATGATATATGTCGACATGCGGACTTGCGGAAGAGGATGTTCATCTATTTTTTTGTGACATACACCCTACTCTTTTAAAAGATGGTATATCCGACCATATCGGATGGATGGTCGTTCACATATCCTAACATAGCCATAAACGAAGGGAGGAAACCTGGTTGACCGCGGACAAAGAAAAGGCGGCACCTGTCGTGGCCATCATCGGGTTGGGGTATGTCGGGTTACCTCTTGCCATGCTGTTTGCATCGAAAAGAGTATCTGTTATCGGGATAGACGTTGACACAAAAAAAGTAGAAATGCTTCACTCGGGCAGAAGCTATTTGACCGACATACATGATCGTGAGATTCGCTCACTCTTTGAGACGGGGTGTTTTGAAGCCACCCATGATTTCGCGGAAGTCCGGTTTGCCCAAGCGATTATCCTCTGCGTGCCAACGCCTCTCCGCGATCATTCGTACCCGGATTTAAGCTACGTCCAGGCTGCTGCCAAATCGCTCGTGCCCTACCTGCATAACGGTCAATTGATTGTACTGGAAAGCTCCACGTTTCCGGGAACGACGGAAGAGGTGCTGCTGCCAATCTTCGCTCGGAGCGGACTTTTGGCAGGCAAAGATTTCTTCCTCGGCTATTCTCCGGAGAGAATTGATCCCGGCAACAAAGCTTTTTCATTGGAAGAGATTCCGAAGGTGATCAGTGGAATCTCACCTGCTTGCTTGGAAAAGGTAAAGGAGATATACGGGCTGGCATTTCAACACCTCGTACCGGTCAGTTCGCCAAAAGCGGCCGAAATGACGAAATTGCTGGAGAACAGCCAGCGCTTTGTCAACATCTCCTTTATGAATGAATTCGCTATGATCTGTGCGGAGATGGGAATCGATGTGTGGGAAGTGATCGAAGCCGCCAAAACGAAGCCGTACGGATTCACGGCTTACTATCCCGGACCGGGCATCGGTGGACATTGCATCCCGGTCGATCCGCTCTACCTGCAATGGAAGGCTAAACACTACGATCAGGAGACGCGCTTCATCCAGCTGGCCAAGGCGATCAACGACCAGATGCCGGACTATATCATCAGCCGCATCCTCAAGCTGCTGGGGAGTGAAAAGCCGCTGACGCAGCAGCAAATATTGCTGATCGGCCTGACGTACAAAAAAGACGTAAACGACGTAAGAGAATCGACGGCGCTGGCGATCCTGGAAAAGCTGGACAGCATGGAGCTGAACGTCGCCTACCATGATCCGCTTGTACCCGAATTGAGGGTAAACGGCAGAGAAATCGGAAGCACGCCGCTATCGCCGACGGGCTTGTCCACCTATGACTGCGTCGTACTGCTAACCGACCATACCGGGCTTCCCTATGAAATGATTGGAGACCATGCCCGATTGCTCTTTGACACTCGCCGCGTCTATACCCGTTCGCAAAATAATCTCATTTCGTTATAGGGAGGAGATTCTGTGAAAATTCTGGTGACGGGGGGAGCCGGTTTTATCGGTTCCCATCTGGTAGAGCGCTTATTGCGAGAGCAGCACGAGGTGTGGGCGCTGGATGACCTGTCTACCGGCAAACATGCGTTTGTATCCCCCTTGCAAGCACACCCGAACATGCATTTTGTCCAAGGCAGCGTGCTCGATGAAAAGATCCTGCGGGAGCTGGTCCGGAAGGTAGACGCAATCTACCATCTGGCAGCCGTTCTCGGGGTAAAAAATACCGTGGAAAACCCGTTGAAGGTGATCAATGGGAATATCGACGGCACCAAGCTGGTGCTGGAGGCAGCCTTCCCCGAACGGAAGAAGGTCATTTTCGCCTCCACCTCCGAAGTCTACGGGAAAAATACCGCGATTCCTTTTCAGGAAGACGACGACCGGATTCTGGGTTCGACAGCTACCCATCGCTGGTGCTATTCCACCGCCAAAGCGCTGGATGAGCATCTCTGTCTCGCATACGCTTCGATGGGACTGCCGGTTACGATCTTGCGCTATTTCAACACCTACGGTCCGCGGGCGACCTCTTCTGCGTACGGCGGAGTGATCCCGCGGTTTGTGACCGCCGCCCTGAAAAACGAACCGCTGTACGTCTACGGAACAGGTGAGCAGACACGCTGCTTTACCTTCATCGACGATACCGTAGAAGGGACGTTCCGCGCTTTGCAGCCGCAGGCAAACGGCCTCGTGATCAATATCGGGAATGACAAACCGATTTCCATTCGGGAAACCGCCAAACTGGTTGTCGAACTGGCCCAATCGTCCTCGCCGATCATCACCCGTTCTTATGAAGAAGCATACGGCCCCGGCTACGAAGACATGCAGCGGAGACAGCCCAGCTTGCAGCGTGCTCTCGAAGTGCTGGATTACCGGCCGCAGGTATCTTTGGCGGAAGGCTTGAAGAAGACGATCGACTGGTACCGGCAGCAGCTACAGAAGTCGGGGAGAGATTCCGGATGAGAGTGCTCGTTACAGGAGGGGCAGGCTTTATCGGGTCCCATATCGTAGAGCTGCTGCTGGCCCAAGGCCACCAAATTATCGTCATCGATAACCTGTCGACTGGAGTACGCTCGCGTCTTTCTCCCGAGGTGCAGCTGATCGAGCGAGATATTCGGGACCCGGAGCTGGTCAATCTCTTTCGATCACTACGCCCCGAAGCAGTCATCCATCAGGCCGCGCAGGTGGATGTCGCCCGCTCGATGACCGAACCGCTTTCGGACGGCAGCGTCAACGTAATGGGGACGCTGAATGTAGCAGATGCCGCGGTCAAGAGTGGAGCGAGGAAGATCATCTTCGCCTCCTCCTGCGCTGTGTACGGGGAAACAGCGGAAGACAAAATTGCAGAAACGCATCCGATTCAACCCATTTCCCTATACGGCGCTTCCAAATGGCTGGGCGAGTGGTATCTGGACTGGTACTCCCGGCATTATTCGATCGACGTCTCCGTGCTGCGTTACTCCAATGTGTACGGTCCCCGCCAAGGTGTCAAAGGAGAGGGCGGGGTGGTCTCGATTTTTGCGCGCCAACTCTTATCCGGCGCATCGCCTGTCATCTACGGGGACGGGCGGCAAACGCGGGATTTTGTCTTTGTCGAGGACGTTGCCGCGGCCAATGTGCGCGCACTGACAGAGGGGTCTCGCTCTATTTGCAATATCAGCACGGGGCAAACGACGACCATCCAGCAGCTGTGCGAACAACTGCAAGAGATAACCGCCGTCCGGCTCCCGATCTTGTATCAGGAGGAGCGGCATGGCGATATTCGCCACAGTTGTCTGAACAATCAAAAGGCGCTTGAGTTGCTGAGATGGCGGCCTCTCACTTCTCTTCGCGAAGGATTGAAAAAAACCGTTGCGTTCTTTTCCGCTGGAGGAGGGAAACAAGAGTGAAAGTGCTGCTGACAGCCTATACTGCCTATCCACGGATCGGCGGTAGAAGCACCGTCATGAACATACTGAAGCAATGTCTGGAGGCAGCTGGACATCAGGTAGATATCCTGGCTCATACGCCCGGTCTGCAGGAGGTCTATATCGTAGGGAGGCAGCGTGTCCAGAAATATCCGCTCCGCAAGGCAGTGGAAGCATATTTGGACAGGACTCTGCCCTTTTCGTTTCCCGACATGACACCGTGGATGCGCTGGCGCGAGACGGAGAGATACACCTTCGAAGCAGCCATACGAGCGATGGATCTCAGCGCCTACGACCTCATCCACACCCACGACATTATGTCTTCGCTGGCGTGTCAGCGTGCCATCGAGAACATCCCGATCGTCGCTTCTTTTCACAACTTGAAGTCAAAAGAATGGCAGGTGAATGACCAGGACGGCTGCAAACCGTCCATCGAAACCCGGTATGTGTCGAGAGAGGAGTATTTCAGCGTATCCAGGCCTGCGTATACGCTCGTGCCCTGCGAGTGGCTTCGCGCGTCGTTTATCGAGCTCGGAGCCGAACCATCCCGTCTGCATGTGGTCCCGTACGGCATTCTGCTTCAAGATTTTCAGCAAAAAGCCGCTGCGGAGACGGAGCTGATCAAAAAGAGCGGGGTCCCCGTCCTGCTCTGTCCGGCCCGTCTGGTTCCCATCAAAGGACATCGCTATCTGCTTCGCGCCTTGGAGAGGCTGCAACGGGAAGGCCGGACATTTGTGTGCTGGATCGCCGGAAATGGCGTACTGGAGCAAGAACTGAAGGAAGAGGTGCGGCGGAGAAACTTGACCGAAAGCGTCCGTTTCCTGGGCGGCCGCACTGATCTGCCGGCCGTGATGCGCCTGGCAGATGTCGTGGTTCTCCCGACCTTGCATGACACCTCGCCGCTGGTGATCATGGAGGCGCAACTCAGCGGTCTGCCGGTCATCTCCACAGATGTGGGCGGCGTCAAAGATCTTTTGCTTGACGATCCCGCAGGTATGGTCGGACCGGGAGCGGATGCGGAGTATCTGTACCGGGCCATCAGCCAATTCATCGCCGAACCTGAGAAATGGTCCAGGCGGGCGCAGCTCTTTCGCAGCCGCGCAGAGGAGAGGTGGTCCGACAAGCGCTTGGCGGAAGAGACACTCTCCTGGTATCGGACGGCGATTGAGTCCTTCCGAGGCAATCCGCATGCGCAAAAAGAGCTGAAGCTCGATGAGGAATTGCTCCGAGCGGTTTTTGAGTCGGGATCAAACCCGCCAGCCTTGACGGAACAGGGTTCGATCGACGGGAAAGTGTACGGAGGGGAGGCATCGGTCCCCTTCACAGTGCATTTACTGGATATTTCCTGGGTCACGCTGCAGACAGCAAAGACAGACGCACAGGGGCATTTTTCCTTCGAACACGTCCCGCCAGGCGCCTATGCCGTCATGGGAACAGACGGGACACGTTGGAATGCCCTGCATGTCCAGGTCAGGGCGAGAGAGCGGAGTATCTGCCATCTGAGCTTGTAGGGAGAGGAGGGGGCATGTGGCTGTTCTTCGGCGAGGGTATCCTTCCGGAACGGACACATGCTCCGTTTATGATTTTGCTTTTTTTCCTATTTATAGTACGATAAGCGAGTAGGAAAATATCGAGTAGGAAAAGGGGCAGATGTCATGAGCGTCCACATTGGAGCAAAACAAGGCGAAATCGCTGAAACCATATTGCTGCCGGGCGACCCGCTCCGGGCCAAATACATAGCGGAGACCTTCCTGGAAGATGCCGTATGTTACAATCAGGTGCGCAATATGCTCGGATATACGGGTACCTACAAAGGTCAGCGCGTATCCGTGCAAGGGACAGGCATGGGCGTACCCTCCATCTCCATCTACATCCATGAGCTGATGGCAGAATACGGCGTCCAAAACCTGATTCGCGTCGGCACCTGCGGGGCGATCCAGGAGGATATCAAGGTGCGCGATGTCATTATCGCGATGTCTTCATCGACTGATTCCCAGGTAAACCGCCTGCGATTCAATCAGATCGATTATGCGCCAACCGCCGATTTCGAGCTGCTTCATCAGGCCTACCAGGCAGCAGTCGGACGCGGTTTGTCGGTAAAAGTAGGGAATGTCTTCACCAGCGATACCTTTTATCAGGAAAGCCTGGATCTCTACAAGAAACTGGCGAGCTACCAGGTATTGGCGGTCGAGATGGAAACGACGGCGCTCTACACGCTGGCAGCCCAATTCAAGCGCAAGGCACTGTCCATCTTGACCGTGAGCGACCACATCCTGACGGGGGAGGCGACTTCCGCGGAGGAGCGTCAGACCACCTTCAATACGATGATCGAGGTAGCCTTGGAGGCAGCCACTCGGAAATAGCCTGAATAAACCGATGATATCGAGGAAAACCCACAGCGAACAGTCGTTGTGGGTTTTGTCGTGGGTACGGGAGGCCCATCACGGCAGGTCTTCCGCATCGAGAAATTGTATGTCTCTCTTAGGAAGGGCCCGACTGACGAGCTCGCCGGCTGCGCCATTCGAGCACCAGGCGCAGGCCGATCAGGCAGATGACCAGCCATACGCCACCGGCGGCAAAGCCCGCAGCCACATCACTGGGGTAATGGACTCCGAGATAGATTCGGCTGTTTCCAATCAACAGGATCAGCAGCAGCGCGCCAAAGACAATCAAAAGTTTGGGCCAGACGTTTTTGAGAAACAGATAACAGAGCATGCCGATCATGCCGTACAGGATAATCGCATTCATGGAATGGCCGCTGGGGAAGCTGTATCCGGTCTCTTCGATCAGACGATGCAGCGTGGGCCGTTCGCGCTGGAAGATCCATTTCAGCAGCCAGTTGAACAGCGCGCCGCCCGCGAGAGCGACCGTCAGGAATAAGGCTTCCCAGCGCTTTCGCTGCCGGAACATGGTCAGTGCCGCGAGCAAAAGTACCCCCAGTAAGGTGAGCGGATCACCGAGAAAGGTAAAGAACTTCATCATGCTCGTCAGTTGCGGATGAATCATGGCTTGGGTTTTTGCGATGATAAGCTGATCAAACACCTGCAGTTTGTTTTGAATCAAATGATGGGCAAACACGAGAAACGAAATCAGAAAGAGAACCAGGAATAGAAAAGAAATGATGAAATACCTTTTTGCCGAAGCTGTCATTTGGATACGACCCTCATTTTTTCGTGATGAGTAGAATGTCTTTCGTTGTACCGGCTGATCGGATTCAGCATGAAAGGTTATTCTATCATGGAAAGCGCTATTCTATCTTGGAAAAGTGATTCTGCTATTTGTGGAGAGAATCGTTCCCTTTTTTTATCACCCTTTTTCTATCGGTAGAGAGGGGGGAGATCCGCATGAAGGCAAGAGGAAATTATGGTTAGTATGAGCAGGAAAGGTCATTTATAGACAAGTGATCCATAAGGGGAAGAAACGGTCAGCTGAGGGGGCATGAAGCGAGTCTGAAGTCCGGACAATGCCTAAGCATCCGAGCGGGAAGAGTGGGAAGGGAAAGTGCCCAAAGAGGCGGAATCGGCATGTTGAAATGGAATTGGGAGAAGAACGCGAAGTAGAGTGCCTGTTCGTGGCACTCGCTTTCGTTTGTTATTTATTTGTTTTTTGCTGGAGATAACGGGCCAGGTTATTCAAGGTATCCTCGTAAGTTCTGGGTTTCGGGGGAGTGCTGGTTGGCGGTTGTTTGGTCAGGAGTTTCATTTAATTTCCCTCCGTGTGAATTTAATATTACTTTCCTTAATTTTAGTATATATGAAAAGGTAAAAAATGTAAACGGTTATTTTGGATTTTTTTTGAAATATTTTTTTGAATGCCGGACTGAATCTGATGGATAGCTGCGTCGAGCACATGCGCATATGCGCTGAAGTTTGGATGATCTATATTCGCATCCCGGAAAAAGTATGTCGGATCATGGTCAGGATGCAGGCAAGCTTTACACTCTGACTCGGTGTTATAATCTATCGGATGGATGACAGATGGATGACTTGCCTGGATAATAATTCGATACAATACAGAAGCCATAATTCGTTGAACACGCTCCGGTCATCGTTCTCCTTGCTTTCCGGCAGGTGAGTATAGCGGGATATTACTTTTGGTGATTCTCCTTCTCGGTAATCTCGGTTTTATTTTGAGTCCGATAATATATATTATGTAAACTGATAAAGAAAGAATCAGTTAGCGGAATGTATCAAAGCGACGATGATTTATTCTTTTATATTGCAATTATTGCAGAAGCATTCCCGTGTTATTGATGAAGCTCAGCCTTCGGTCAGCTATTGGATACGATATGATGCGTTATCGCTGCAGTTGCTCCTGTATTGCTTCGGAAATTTGCCTGCCATTGAGTGAAAGCTTTTATGAAAATGGATGACAAATAGATCATATATCGGTGCAGCTACATACATGGTAGAAAATGATTAACCACAGTTGCAAGTAATCTTGGATGTCTTTGAGAGTACGATGGATCTGGTGAAAGAGAAAAGTTAAACTTTTCGTGAGCCCCTCTTGTGCTCATTCGTCTACTTTCACTTCAGTTCATGAAATGCTATTTTCATGAACTGAAGTTTTTTTATACATCCTTTCCATCCAACCTTCATTACATAGATAAATCACTTCCTTTCTTGATTGTCTATATCCATCACTACAAATGAAACGTCTAGATTTGGCTCCTTAAATTTTTGCGCATATTCCGCGATTTCCGCCGTTGACAAGCGCAACTTCCCTATCTTTGACATGTATATCCCCCATTTCTCGGCTACTACTCATGGGGTCAGATTTTCCACCCCAAGTAAAGAGGCACTGTTTCAAAATATTGCTGACAGATTCCTGGATCACGCGGAACAAATGGATTTCCACCTCGGGCCTGGGGCGAATCGCCTGTCCGCGAACAGAGAGATGTATTTCCATCATTCCTTGTTGCGAGCACGTTTTTGCCAAATCCTCCACCGCTCCGACGAAACCGAATTTTTGCAAGGGAAGCGGATGAAGATCATGAATGATGTGCCGCAGCTCATTGATGTTCTCCTTCGTCATGACGAGGAGCTTATCTAAAATCGACTTGACCTTTTGCGGCGATTGCTCGATTTCGTCCCGGCAATATTGCAGGTGAAAGTAGATTCCGGACATGGATTGATTGATCGAGTCATGGATTTCTTGCGCAATGCGCTTGCGTTCGTTTTCCTGGGCGGCTAACTGCATGGCGCGAAGGTGTGAATTCATTTCCTTGCTTTTTTCCACTTCCAGAAACAAATACGAATTAATCAGGGCAAGCGAGATTGTTTTTACAATCCCTTCCATCACTTCCAGCTCGGACGGTGCCCATCGATAAGCGGTATGTTTCCCGATGATCAGACAGTGACGCTTGTCCCTGTGCGAGAACATGACATACTTTGCCGTCTTGAGGCCAAATTTCCCAAAGAAATTAACTTGGCAGATGTCGCCTAGCTCAGGCTCATAATGATTGACGAGGTTGGGTTCTTGTTGAAACATCCAAACTTGATGCTGTCGTCATATCTTAGCAGCAACCCATCGTATCTTCCCTGTGTCTGTACCCGTACATGGCGGTCATTTGTGATGGTTACGAACATCACTTTTGCTTTGAACACCCGGCCCAACTCACTCGTCAGCAAGTGGATCAGGTACGCCTGGTCCAGGCAGGATGACAATCGTTGGTTCAATTGAACGAGTTCTCTTAGCTTCGTCGTAACCGCATCAATCGGCTCAAACAGCTTGGCATTTTCGCTGGCGACACCGATCTGCAAGCCAATTGATTCAATCAGTGAAATATCTTCGCTGGAAAATTCACGGTGTTCCCGGGTAAATACGTCTAATACCCCGATTGTTTCTTTTCTCACTTTTATCGGCACAGACAGCAGGGATTTGTATTCTTCAAGCTGCGGACGCTTGTTATAGAATTGGACGAGATCTTCCGTAACGATTGTTTTCCCGTCTCTAACCACCGTTCCCCCGATAAAATCCGTCGGCAATTTGCGGAGTCGTTTCATCGATTCAGGAGAAATGCCATAGAAATGCTTGGCGACAAAATAATCCCCGGTGGAATCCAGAAAATAAACCACCGCAGCATCAAAAT
Source organism: Brevibacillus composti (assembly GCF_016406105.1). Taxonomy (NCBI): domain Bacteria; kingdom Bacillati; phylum Bacillota; class Bacilli; order Caryophanales; family Paenibacillaceae; genus Brevibacillus; species Brevibacillus composti. The sequence goes on along the minus strand of NZ_CP066308.1, from coordinate 2,299,278 downwards.
TTGAGGGTTTCAATGCATTGGGTCACAGCTTTGTACAATAATTTATCCAGGCTCAATGTTTCGCTCAAGGCAATGGATACTTTACTCAAAGCCTGGATTCTCGTTAGGTTGGCAGTCTTCTTTTGCTCAGCGTGCATGAAGGCCCTCCGGGAGTGATAAGGTAGTTATGCGGACAATTCAGAATACGGCCCATCTTTTCATACGCTATATTTTACTATATAACGTTCGTTCGATGTATCCAGGCTATCGATCATACAGACACGTGCCGACCGAGATCGCTCCAGGACCCCATCCGTTCCGCGGTCGCCTCCCACCAATGCGGTTGTCGCCGTATGCAGCACAGCGGACCTTGGAATACACAATCTCCGGTTTGGGCCGCTATTTTCCCACCAGACAAAGGCGTATTTCGTAACTTATGAAGGTACTGTCTGCCAGAACTAAACTCCACTTCAAAAAAATTAGAACTCTAAATTAGAACTCTAGTTGAGCCTATTGGCAACACTAGAGTTCTAACTATAATTTTAGGCTATATGTCGAAAGTGTATTACATGTGGTCCTAATTTGTACCGTCAGGATAAAGATTTTTTTTAGCCTTCCAAGCGAAATTGTTCGATGATTTTGTACTGATCGACCAAAGGCTGCCACGAGTAACAGTAGTTCTATCGTAGTCATTTCGTACCAATCTTGCTTAAATAGTTACATATCATCGCCACTTAATCCCTTTGTCAAAACAAAAAATATTTCACGGATTATCATTTTTGCAAAAACAGGGAATCAGTATGCGGAAATTTCCGAGAAATTATCTTACTTCCTCCACTTTCAGCGTTTCCACATCAATCACTTTTCCATTCAGCACAACACACGGCAAGGATTGAATGCCGTATCGTTTCGCGATCTCTTCCATTTCCGCAGTCGCATTGCTTTGATGGAGATCATAGACCACCACTTCACACTTGGAACACGCCGCCTCCTGTACCTGGTTGACGATCTCTTCACACAAGTAAGTTCCGGCTGTAAACACTTCAATTCTCGCCACTATTCTTCCCTCCGTTGGCTACATTTTGGATGATCAGGCAGTCGTTTTTGGATAGCAGCACGTGCGGATCGGACCTGTGGGCCACCATCTCCAAAATGGATTTAAACCTGTTCAATTGCTGGATTTTTTCATCGATTTGGCGTATCTTCTCTACGGCAAATTGTTGCATCTCTTCTACGGGTAAGTAGTCCTCTGTCTTGTAAATGCTCAAAAGCTTCTTGATCTCTTCCAGGGTAAATCCTAAGTCTTGCGCTCGTTTGATAAACTGAATGTCGTGCACGGTTTCCGCTGATAGCATGCGATATCCCGAACTGGTTCGTGGCGGGATGGGTAACAGGCCTCTCCTTTCGTAATAGCGGATGGTTTCGATATGAACCCCTGCTTCTTTGGCAGCTTGACTTGCCGTTAGCCAATGCATGAATAAACCTCCTTATGCGATAGTATCCACCCTGTATGTAGGTACGGAGTCAAGGAACTTTTTCTTCAATCGGTTTCCGCAAATGGCCGCTATGGTCGAGATACCAGACACTTCCCTTTTTCCTCACGCCGTGACTTGGAACCGGCCGAAAAGTCATATGCAAAACCAATGCGAGCAAAAACGGGTCATAGCCTGGATGCATGTTTCCAGTTATGACCCGGATACTGGCATGTATAAATGGTTGCCTGTGTTCTAAGAGCTTACGTGTCTAACAATCGGTAATGGTATTCGTACATGAAGGTAAACCCCAATTTGCGATAGAGCGACAAGGCAGGCGCATTATCTTGCAAGACCTGTAAATACAATTGATCGGCACCGTTCGACCAAGACCAATCAGCAAGAGAACGGACCAGAGCGGTCGCCGCTCCCCTTCCCCGGTGCTGCGGATCCACAATAATATTGCTTAGACCGGCCCAGCCTCTCTCGGCTACAGCAGTCCCAAGCGCGACCACTTCGCCCTGATCGCGGAGGATCACGAACGCTTTCTTCGGACCGATCGCGGAAAATATATGGACATACCCCTCATACGAGTCGGGCGAGTAGCCTTCCAAGCGCAAAAAATCGAGGATCCACTCCCGGCTCGCTTCTCCTGCGAATTCGCAAGCAAACGGTTCGGCCATCCCTGAGCGATTCATCAGGTCCCGGCAGTGGGCGATCATCGTATAACACGCCTCGGTCTTGCGATATCCGGCAGCAGCCAGCATCCCGTCCAGTCCAGCAGGCGACGTCTGACTTATATAGTAGCAAGGTGAAAGCGACCGTCTCCGATAGAAGTCCTCGACGATCCCCATCCATTCCTCATGCTCGGGAAACGGGCCGCATGCAAAGACACTGTTCGCCCGCTTCGTTTCATCGCTGTTTATCCGCAGCCTCCACGCTCCCAGCGTTTGCTGGATGTATGCGGGCCAGCTGTTGGCCGCGAGCTCTTCAATTAACCGAATCTGTTTTGCGTCTCCCCTCATGTCTGCTCCTCCCGTATCAACCGATTGCACCATCTGCCACTGGCTGCATTTTTATTCATTTTGCAGAATTCTTTGTCGCTTTTCAAGATTTCTTTCATCCACAGCAGGTCTTCGTCCGACGCCACTTCCTATCCGCTTTGCCGCAAGCGGTGTTACAATGGGGGAGACATAGCGCATGATGCCGCTGGAAAGCTGGGAGGTCGGATTCATGACAAGTACGGAAAAGGTCATGCGAGAGCTGAAAGAAATGCTGTCACGCTGGAACATGATGTCGGCGGCTGATCAGGACGACGCTGAGTCTGCCGCCGATACCTTTGAGTCTTCTTTCTACGCATTCATGGATGCGGTCCGGGAATGGACGGATGGCTTGGATCCGCGTCCGGCTGCCGTCGAGGATTTGCTGGAACTCCCGCTGATTACGGAGATTGTCGAGCAGCTTCCCGCCCCTCTTCTGTTAAACTTTGAGACGGAAGCAGAGCTGATCATCGAGAGGCAATTCCGGATCGACGAGGATAAGTACGACTAAACCGCCATTCCGTTTTGAAATGCGAGAAGAAGCTCTCCATCGAGGCATTGTCATCGCGACGGCCTCTCCTAACATGCTGATATGGGCGCCAACCTTCTGCAGCATGTCATGGCAAACGTAAGACGTGTACTGGATCCCCTGGTCGCTGTAAACGATCAGTCCGGTCACGTCTTTCGTCTTTTCCAAAGCTTCCTCAAAGGTCCAGCTCATTGTCGTCTCGAGCTCCCGTGTGGCCAGCGACACTCTCGATATTGTGTGTCGTTTTCAAGTAAAAGGAATAGCCAGCCCTGGAGACTTCAAACAGCTTGCAAAGGGACTGTCAGAATTTTTTACTACTGGTCAAATCAATAAAGTTTCGCTATAATCGATAACTGTCTATAACGGCCCCGACTTTTCTGAGAGGGGAAAGTCACCCATTTCATGATAGAAAGAGGTTATGATTTGAACATCGAACAATTGAAAAAAGAATGGTTTTGCAATGTACGCGGCGACATTCTGGCGGGCATGACCGTCGCACTCGCGCTGATTCCCGAAGCCATTGCATTCTCCATCATCGCCGGCGTCGATCCCATGGTAGGCTTGTACGCGTCTTTCTGCATCGCCGTACTCATCGCGTTCGTCGGAGGACGGCCGGGAATGATCTCGGCGGCTACGGGTGCCATGGCTTTGCTCATGACCACGCTGGTAAAGGAGCATGGACTGGAGTACCTCTTCGCGGCGACGGTTCTCACCGGCATGATTCAGTATCTCATGGGAGTATGCAAAATCGGCAAGCTGATCACCTTTGTGCCCCATTCCGTGGTGATCGGTTTTGTCAATGCCTTGGCCATTCTCATTTTTATGGCGCAGCTGCCGCATTTTATCGGCACGTCGTGGGAGATGTACGCGATAGTCGCGGGGACACTGGCGATCATCTACCTCCTCCCCCGCCTTACCAAAGCCGTTCCTTCCGCATTGGTCGCAATTATCGTGATGACGGCATTGGCGATCTTCGGCGGATTGGATTTGCGGACCGTGGGCGATATGGGCCAAATCACAAGGTCGCTTCCATCTTTTCATCTGGCGGCGGTTCCGCTCAACTGGGAAACGCTTTCGATCATTTTGCCGTACTCTTTTCCGCTGGCACTGGTTGGTATTCTGGAATCTCTGATAACGGCATCGATTATCGATGAGATGACGGATACGCGCAGCCATAAAAATAAAGAGGTCAAAGGGCAAGGCATCGCCAATATCGTCACCGGCTTCTTTGGAGGAATGGCAGGCTGCGCCATGATTGGTCAATCCGTGATCAACGTCAAGTCCGGCGGCCGCGGCCGTCTTTCGACATTTGTCGCTGGCGCGTTTCTGCTGTTTTTGATCCTGATGCTGGGCGATATCGTCAAGCAAATTCCGATGGCGGCGCTGGTCGGTGTCATGATCATGGTGTCTGTCAGTACCTTTGATTGGCAGTCCGTCAGAAATCTGCACAGGGTCCCTCTCAGCGATTCCCTCGTGATGATCACGACGGTAGCGATTGTGGTAGCCACCCACGATTTGGCCAAGGGAGTCATCGCCGGAGTGATCATCAGCGCACTCATCTTCGGCTGGAAGATGGCAAAGCTCAAGTCCACCGCCATGATCGCTCCCTCGGGAGAAAAAGTATATGCCATTTCCGGCCAGCTCTTCTTTGGCACGATGACCCATTTCGTCGAAGCGTTCGATTACCAGCATGATCCTGCGCACATCATCATCGATTTTCGCCACTCCCACGTATGGGATCATTCAGCCGTGAACGGCATCGAGAAAGTAATGCTCAAATATCAGCAGTTCGGAAAGCAAGTCACGATCATCGGACTAAATCAAGAAAGTCAGCTCCTGATAGACCGGATGGGTGTGGCCGCTCCGTCCAGGCGCTAACAAAGAAAAGCATGCTGACCGCAACAAGAAGATCAGCATGCTTTTTCTATTCATGTTCACGCCGGATACCTCAATATACGCCGGATGAACCAGGGGCGCCCGGGTGCTCGGGCGGTTCGACTTGCACTTCTTTCTCCGTCTTGCGGGTTTGGAACAGATCCGTAGCGCCGGCCATGTGGGTTCCCAGTATCTCCAGTTCTTCGTTTTTGTTCTCTTTTTGATCAGTGGACAAGTGACTTCGCCCTCCTTCTCACCAGTCAATTATGTATAGTTTGTTCCCGGAGACTGCTTTCTAACCGCAATCCCCGTGAATTCCGATGAATCCACAGACCAGCGCGCGCTTCCGGCTGCACACTGGTCTGTTTTTTTACTCAGGGGCAAAATCAAATCAATACGGGCTGCTCTTTGAATGCGTTAATCATGGTGTTCATGGTGTGATCAGCCAGCTGAGGCGCTTGGTAGTACCCTTTCATGTTCATGTACTGCCATGTTTCATACGCCATCTGTTGACAGAGATTGGCTCCGTTGACATGGTACTGGCGGATTTGCGGGTCTACGCACTCGTTCGCCCAGAGCATGCCGATAGCCGAACCTGCTTTATGCCAGTTCAGCATGATCGTCGCAATGGTCATGTCGGACAGACGGTTTGGATGCGGATTGGGCGCCATCATTTGCGGGTTGTTCAGACCTACTGCCGTTTGTTGCGTCGTGCGCATCATCCCCATGCCTGGCGCGGACTGCATGTTCACGCCTTTGCCCATCAACAGGTTAACCCCTTGCTGGTAGGCGTTGATAATGCTCCGCTGATGGTTCAGAATCATGTTTTTGAGCTGCGGGTCTTGAGCCATGTCAGCGAACAGGCCATGCATTTCGATTCCTGCGTGTTTGGTGCGCAGGGCTTCCTGTGTTTCCAAAAATTCATGCGCCGCAAATTTGTGCATGAATGGACCTCCTATGTCGTGGTTTGGTGTACAGAGTACAACCCACTATAAGACTTCCCGCAGCGGGAGGACATTATGTATGGAACCAGGACACCGGCAGATTTCCCGTCCCCCTCGGAAGCCAATAAAAAACCAGCGCACTTGGCTGGTCCAAAGCACGCTGGTTCTCTTGTTCGCATTGCGATCCACTTGTTTACTTTCGAGTCGGAATTTCTAGCGGAGCGCTTCCTGGATTAAAAGTTACCGTAGCCAAAGCCTCCGTCACGGGAAATCTGATTGCGGACTTGCTGCGCATCCGTACCTGCGAAGCCAGGCTGGAAGATCGCTTGCGCACCACCGCCGAAAGCGGCTGGGATTCCTGCAGTCCCTACGGATTGGCCGAAACCGGCATTTGCAAAGTTCGGTTGCACGCCAAAACCGATGTCGCGCGCGATCTCATTGCGAACTTGCTGCGCGTCAGTACCGGCAAAGCCAGGCTGGAAAATGGCTTGCGCACCGCCTCCAAACGAAGCAGGCACACCAGCGTTTCCTGCGGTTTGAGCAAAGCTCTGTTGCGCGCCGGTGTAACCATATCCGCCGTCACGGGCGATTTGGTTGCGCACTTGCTGAACATCGGTACCGGCAAAGCCAGGCTGGAATACCGCTTGGGCTCCCCCGCCAAATGCTGCTGGGATACCAGCTGTTTGCGCTTGGTATGTAGCTTCATTGGACAAACCGAAGTTTGCCTGCCCGGATTGGAACCCGGTCACTGCTGCATTGGAAAATTGGTTGTTTTGAAAAGCATTTACCATTTGTCATATCCTCCTTGTTGTCTTTCATGTTCGTATTGTTTCCATTGACCAGTGAAATATTCCAGAAAAACCAAGGCCAAGAAAAATTAAAAAGACAACCGGATCGGGTTATGTTTCAAGCGCCAACCGGGAACAGATAGGGAGAAAGGAGAGATACTTGTGGAAAATAAATCTGTGTACTTTCCCGTCTCCTGGGATGATGCGGCCGATTACTCCCGTGCACTGGACGCGCTGGGTATTCCCTATGCGGTCGAGGATCCAACCGAAGGTCTCCCGCTTTCGCAAGGTCAGCTGGCGATCGTCTTGCCGCATATGCCCGCCAGGCAGTACAAGAAGGTCGTCTCCCTCTTTCATGGAGAGGGCGAGCATTATCCGCGCTAGCGTACAGCGCATGATGCAATGAAAAAAGGACAGAGCATCGGTCTCTGTCCTTTTTGTATGAGTGATGGGCGATCCTTCTCTGGCGGTGCCAGTTCGGTGTCCAGCTAAGCGGAATGCTAGTGCTGAGGCAATTGGATGGCTGCGGACGCTTTCGATATCCGCAGGGCCATGATGCTGGCAAAAAAGCAGAGCAAACCTGCCGTGAGAAAAGGCACCGTGTAGCTGCCGAGCACCTCCCTCATCAGCCCGGCGCTGTAGGTGGCTGCCGAAGCCCCGATCTGATGGGCGACGACGATCCAGCCGAAAATCATGCCGGAGGACTCTTTTCCAAACTCATTTGTGGCCAGTCTCACCGTGGGCGGAACGGTCGCGATCCAATCGAGGCCGTAGAATACCGAGAAAATCACGAGCATCGTCGGACCGGCTTCCAGTGCGTATGGCAAAAACAAAAGAGATAATCCCCGCAGACCATAATACCAAAAGAGCAGCTTTCGGCTGTCAAAGCGGTCGGTCAGCCAGCCGGAGAAGGTCGTCCCGATCAAATCAAAAACGCCCATCAAGGCAAGGACGCCGGCTGCTGTTACCACCGGGATGCCAAAATCCCCGCAAGCGGGTATGAGATGCGTGCCGATCAGGCCATTGGTAGAAAATCCACAGAAAAAGAAAGTGCCGGCCAAGAGCCAAAATGTCTTGTTTTTCAAACCGGTCCGCAGTGCATGCAGCGGCGCCAACATGATGTTTCCCTCAAATTTTGCCGGTTTTACAACCTCATCCATGCCGTAGGGAGACTGCCCCACCTCATACGGATGATTGCGCATCCAGATTGCGACGCACACCAGTACGAGGAGAATGACACCGACGGCCGCATAGATCGAAGTTCGCCACCCGGCTTCGATGGAGATTTTGGCCATGGCCGGCAGGAAGAGCAGCTGTCCCGTGGCAGCGCTGGCCGTCAGCAGTCCGACGACGACACCTTTTCTTTTGACAAACCAGTTATTGGCGACGGTGACCCCGAGGACATTGGCCATCATGCCTGTCGCCAGACCCGAGACCAGCCCCCACAGGATCTCAAACTGCCACAGGGATGTCATCAGCGGCGTAAGCGCCAGCGAACCCGCCAGCACCGCCAGCGAGAGGACCGTGACGCGGCGAATCCCGAATTTTTGCAACAATGCGGCAGAAAAAGGGCCCGTCAGGCCATACAAAAAGATGCCGATAGAGATGACGCTCGATATGCCTCCGCGGCTCCACCCGAATTCTTCCTCGAACGGCAGCATCAGAATGCTCGGCATGGAACGGATTCCGGCTGAGATCAGGAGGGTGGCAAACGTAATGGCGACGACCACCCATCCGTAGTGCATTCCTGCTTTCTTTTGGTTGTCTGTATTCTCCACCCTGGGGACCTCCATTTTCTCTGTCTCGTCTTTAGATTGAATTCCCTAAGAACTGCGTTTACCCTGATTGTATCGTTCCTTCCTATCGATTGTACCTCTTCAAAAATGCAAGATCGAACACGCAAGCGAGCACGCAAGAATTTCTGCGGCTAAAAAAGCATCTCTTGGCAATCCTTCCAAGAGATGCTGGCATCGCTGGCTCCTATTCGCTTTTCCGGGCGACCAGGATGTAATGAGCATCGGTCGGGAAATGGCGGGCAACAATTTCAAAGCCCGCGCTCGCAAACGCTTCGGCTAACTCGCTGGAACCGATCCGATGGTCCAGCGGAGGACCTTGCTCTGTCTCTTTCTTTTCCCATTCCAGACAAAAGCAGGTCCCACCCGGCTTCAGCAGCCTGTAAATCTCCTGCAGGCCGCGGTCGAGCGGTTCGACCTCATGCAGCACGAGTGAGGCAATCACATGCTCGACCAGCTGATCCGGCAGCGGGATCTCCTCGATCACGCCCTCTACATACTGTACGTTGGCCACCCCTGCCTCCTCGACCCTCTCTTGCAGGACGGCGAGCATCTGCGGTGCCACGTCGAGGGCATACACCGTCCCCTTCGTGATCTTCGCAGCCGGAATGGCAAAATAGCCTGTCCCCGCACCGATGTCCAGGATCGCATCCTGATTGTTGATCGGCAGCATGGCCAGCAGCTTCTCCGGGGGCAGCGCCTTGCGACGTTCCGGATTATCCAGCTTCGCCAGTTTGGCAGGATTAAATCTTTTCTCACTCATGCGACAGTCAACCTCCTGTTTTCTATCTGAATGCCCGTTCCCTTATCTGCTCTTGACTAACAGATCCACCGCTTCTCTGACCATCTTTCCGGTATCGCCGCCTTTGGCCATTTCCTCCAGGATGCACTGCTCCAGATTGGTCGCCACGATGACAGCCATCGCCCGGTCCGCTGCATTGCGCACAGCGGCGAGCTGAGCCACTACATCCTTGCAATCTTTCTCTTCTTCCATCATGCGAAGAATCCCTTTGATTTGACCTTCGATGCGGCGCAGCCGTTTTTTTACATCATCTGTATATTCCATGGATCATGATCCCCCTCCATACATGTACGCGTACCTGTATCCTAGTATAAAACAGCCAACCTGCAAAATACAGCAGAGAAGGCAGCTCCCAGTGAGGTTCCGGCCAAATATTTACGACAGCCGCCGCGTCCATTCGATCACGCTGTGACAGCATGAAAAAAATCATGCCTTTTGGCATCAGGCATGATTTTCTCGCGATGGTCTAGGATGATTTGGTGTGATCCACCAGGATATATGTTCCGTTTTTCAGGTCGTGTGCATTGGCGTCCAGGATTTTTTCCAGGTTGAGGATGAGGTGCTGCTGCTCCTCCTGATTTTTGGCATGAAACACCGGAACCCCGCCGGATACCTGCTGCGAATCGGTAATGACGACCGCAACGATTCGACTCATGTTCACTTCCCTCCTTTACTGCGAGCCGCCGATTCCGTTGGCATCCGTACGGCATTTTCCAGCACCGGGACGCGGCGTAATGCCTGCTTGGCGGTCTCGGTATCGGCAATTTGCGGCAAGATGAAGACAGCGAGCTCCCCCGTTTCCAGATTCAGCTTGGTCATCGGGATCAGCGCAGGCTCCCCCGAGTCGCGGTACACGCCGAGAATCGTCGAGAGGTTATGCAGGATGGCTTGTCTTTGGCCCAAATTGGCAATGGTCACCTTTACGTTTTGGTTTTTGGGTGTCACCATCAGGCCCATCCCATGCTTTTGGATGATCTTCTGATTGCTGGGCAGTCCGACGTTCATGATATAGACGGAATCGACATAGAGATCGGGACCCTCTACGCGTACCTGCGCCTCCCTGATGTCCGCGATCTGTCCGAGATTTTTGCCCGATTGAAAGATCTTCGCTACGATCAGCGACAAGAGTCCGGCAAGGATGCCCCAGTACCAGGCGAAGACGATGCCAAAAAAGGAGGCGACGAACGCGCTGAAGATGACGAGATAATTGCGCCCTTCAAAGACCATCGCAATCCCTTCGATGTAGGCATTTCCCCGAGGGACGAGCTCCATCTGGTCCACTTTCTCCAGACTTTGCCTCTCCATATTGCGAACATCACGAAATTGCTGTGCCGCAAGGGTGAGAAACGTCACCGCCGTATAGTCTTTATTCAGCAAGGCCGGGACCAGGATGGCTCCCAGGCCAGCCGCGATGATGGCCAAGGATAGGTGAATCAATTTGCCGTGAGGGTATGTGGGGTATTGCCGATAGTCCGTCCGCAGCATGTAAATTCGTGAGACGATGCCAAAAAATACGCCGATGATGACGCCAATTGTCTCAGGCTCGGTGAGAAACCAAAACTTCATGCAATCCCTCTTTCTTGTTGAATACATCCATTATATCCCCGCCGCGCGTATGGCAAACCCCGGGGGCGCTTGCAGCAGAAAAGGGCTCCCCAGCATCGAGCTGAGGAACCCTCTTTATGGGCGATCCATTACATTTCGGCACCCAAGCCGGTGTTAGACTTGACATCCATCTCCTCATAGCGTCCGTCCATCGGCTCCGGCTTCGTCAAAAGCGAGACGATGACGGAGGTGAGGAATCCGAGCGGTACACTGATGATCCCCGGATTGGCGAGCGGGAAGATGGCATTTGCTCCCATCACGCTCGGCCCGATCATCACCAGTGTCACGGCGCTAATCGTACCGGCCAGCATGCCGCTGACAGCCCCTGCCGTATTGAACCGCTTCCAGTACATGGAGAAGATGATGACCGGCAGGTTGGCGCTGGCTGCAATCGCAAAGGCGAGGGCCACCAGATAGGCGACGTTCTGTCCTTTCCCGAGAATTCCGATGAGAATGGACAATGCACCGATGACCAGCGCAGCACGGCGCGCAATGGTAAATTGCTTCTGCTGATCGGCGACGCCCCGTCTGAAGACGTTGGTGTAAATATCATGGGCAAAGGCTCCGGCAGCCGTGATCACCAGTCCGGCGACGACCGCGACAATCGTCGCAAAGGATACAGCCGCGATTGCTGCTTTAAAAATTTCTCCGCCGATGGTGCCCGGTCCGCCGCCCAGATACTGAGCGAGCAATGGAGCCGCCATGTTTCCGCCTTTGTCAGCCGCCCGGATCTCATCGGGGCCAACCAGCACGGAGGCACCAAAGCCGACGAACGCAATCAGGACGTAGAAGATGCCGATCAGCACCATTCCTCAGATGACCGACTTGCGCGCTTCCTGAGCCGTCGGCACCGTGTAAAACCGAATCAGCAGGTGCGGCAGGCCCGCGGTGCCCAAGATCAGCGCAATCCCCAGCGATACGAGATCAATCGGATTTTTGTACAGAATCCCCGGCGTGAGGAACTCCGCTCCGTTTTTCTCGATCACCGCGCCAAACAGCTTGGACGGATTAAAGTTAAAGGGAACGAACAGAATCAGGATGAGGGCGATGGTCGCAAACATCAATAAAACCGCTTTGATGATTTGTACCCAGCTGGTCGCCAGCATGCCGCCGAACAACACGTAGACGATCATCAGGACGCCGATGATCACGACGGAGGCCTCATACGGGATGCCGACCAGCAGCTGAATGATGACACCGGCTCCCACCATCTGCGCAAGCATGTAGAACATCGTGACCACCATCGTTACGAATGCCGTGGTCGTCCTCACCGGCGTCGGCTTCAGGCGATAGGCCAAAGCATCCGCCAGCGTAAATTTGCCGGAGTTGCGGAGCGGCTCCGCCACGATGTAGAGAACGACGACGTACCCCATCAGCCATCCGACCGCATACATGAAGCCATCGTAGCCGTTCAGAGCTACCAGGCCCGCGATGCCGAGAAAGGATGCGGCACTCAGATAGTCACCGGCGATAGCCAACCCGTTTTGCCAACCGGTCAGGGCCCGTCCCGCTGCATAAAAATCCTCCGTGCTGCGATTTCGCTTGGAGGCCAGGTACGTCACGTACATCGTGAGCGCAATAATTGCCAAAAAGAGAAATATTCCGACTATTTTCGCCGTACCCATACTCAAGCCCCCTTGCTGTACTTCGAATATTTACTCAGAATTTCACTGGCTCTTTGGTCAAATTTGCGGGCCCTTAGGACGTAAACAAAAGCAAGTCCCCATGCCACAATGTAATAACTAATACCAAAAAGATAGCCAAAAGTAATATTAGAAAAGACAAAGGAACCCATCAAATCTTTTGCGTAACCGGCCATCAGCGGAAGCGCTAAATAATAACAGACAAATAGGATGACGATGGGCCAAAGAAATTTGCTTTTGGAACGCTTGAACTCCTTAAACTCCTGTGATGCCGCAATTTTTTGAAAATCTTCCAACGCAAAACACCCCTAACATAATAAATAGTAATAGGTGTAATAACTAGATGAAAGACACTTGCTCTAAGTATAATGAAAAGTAATAATGATTGCAAACATTTGGAAGGAAAGTGAGACAGTTGGCAATTTACCTTGTATTTTCCTGTTTTTATTCTATGTGATGCCGCATTTTTGCATAACAACCACACAAAAATGAGTAAAAATACCCAGTTCCCGGGAATGAAAAAAAGCTCTTTCCACTAGGGAAAGAGCTCCTATATTCCTGATTTGTAGAGGCTGCTCCAATACTGCCGCATGAATTACTGCCGTTTGAAGCCTTCTTCGAGCAAATACCGTTCTGCCTCGACATAGGATTCAAACGCTTCTTCCAGATTTTCGCCCGCGTATACATGCCACAGATCACCTTCGCCTGTGAGCAGCAAGGTTTGATTGCCGGGCCCCACCCACACTTCTTGGCGGGCTTCCTCCGCAGCTGCTGTCGTATCGCGCGGCTCCGGCTTTTTCGAGAGGTATTCGATAGAGTCGCGAATGATCTTGCGGAGCTGCTCTTCTGTGTAATCCCGGATGTTTACCATGCCTTTGGGATTTGTCAGCTTCTTCGGCAAATGTCCCGCATACACGAAGCAGTTACCGTTCGGATGCAGATGATGCACGACGATTTTCTTGTCGTGAACGCTCTCTTCATAGTGGAAATTATAGCGGCCAAGCGATACGGCCTTCTTATGTAATTCGGGAAACGATTCGATAATCGCCAGTTTTTCTTCAAAAGTAAGCATGTCTTCCTCCATCGGCCAAGTCTCTTTATCCCCACGATTATATCATAGGCTCGCGGCAGATTACCAATCGGGAATAGCCCGGCACCCCGAGGGGATACTACTCTTCGGAAGAAGCCGGCAGCGGAGCGGCAAAAAAACCGCCTCAGACGGCTCCCTGCCATGTGTGGATGATTAAGCATGCGGAGGTGAAACAGCATGGCTGGAGAGAAAGTAACCATCAAAATCAACGACCATGGCTCCATTCGCGTCACCGGCGAGGTCGACCTGCTGGATGCGGAAGGAAATCGATTTGATGTCGGCAACACCTTTTCCCTTTGCCGCTGCGGCCAGTCGGGGACCAAGCCTTTCTGTGACGGGACCCATAAGAAAATCGAATTTGACAGTGCGCCTCGGGCTACGTAAACGGACTCCCCACTTCCCGATCCGCATGCTCAAAGCCAGACCTCTCCTCCCCAGCGAGCGTCTGGTTTTCTGTCGTGGCCCAAAAAGAAAGAGGCCTGCCGCAGCAGACCTGTTATGCACACATCCTGACTGTCAATAGCCAACCTCCACGGACGCGATGACGACATAGGCAAGATCGTTCTTATCGTCTTTGTCCGTCAGCACGACACCGCTGCTGGTCAGCATGCCCCCGTCAATCACTTCAAAGCTAACCTCGCCATAAGGCAATTCCTCTCTCACCGCATCCAGATCCAGACGGTCCCGGTCGCAAGGGACAGCCAGACGAACATGCACCTTCATTTGATTGATGTCATTGTCAGGCAAGACCGAACGCAAGCCCGGCATGGAATTATGATGGATGGCATTTTGCACCGCGCGGACGGCGGCCTTGGTCACGTCTTGACCGTGGAGATCAATCCCCATGCCGATTTCGATAAACATGACTTTGTTCAAGCGAACTCACTTCCCTAGATATGATGAGTAAAGAGATAGGACAGGAACAAATAGGCGCTGATCACGGAGCTGATCATGAACAAGACGCCGCTTTTGATCTTTTTCTGGACCAGATGCAGAAAGCCGAAGCAGAACAATACTCCGGTCACGCTAAAAAAGGCAATTCCAATCCAAAACACATTCCAGGACAATAAGGACAAATCTACGTTACCCAAAAAAACACCGCCTTGCTATATATTTTGCGGGTGGTCCGCACTCGCGAGATCGGCCGCTTTGGCGTTGGCCGCCACCTGCTCCGGGCTCTTGCAACCCGGTATGACGGCCGTCACCGCCGGATGTCTCAGACACCAGGCCAATGCCCATTGAGCCATATCCACACCGTCTGGGACCTCGCTTCTCTGGATTTCCTCCACCTGCGAAAGCAGGGAGTGCACCCGCTCTTGATCGTGATTGTGACGAACATCATTGGGAGCAAATTGCGCACCCGGCTTGTATTTCCCGCGCAAGTAGCCGCTCGCCAAAGGAACACGGGCCAAAACCCCGAGATCATGCTGCTGGCAGAGCGGAAATACCTGCTCCTCGGGTGTCCGGTCCAGTCGGTTGTAGACCACCTGAATCGTTTTTGCGTTTACCCTCGGCGCAGAGCCGGTCTGGTGGACATTGTCATTTTTCGCGATGGAGAGGCCCAGATGCCGGATTTTGCCCGCCTGTACCTGCTTGTCCAGCATGGTCCACAGCTCATCGTTATCAAAGGCTTCGTCCGGTCCCGAGTGAAACTGGTAGAGATCGATATAGTCCGTCTGCAGCGCTTGCAAGGAAGCATCCAGCTGCTTCACTACATCCTCTGGGGAATAGTCATTGGTCCGGGTAAACTTGTCGTGAAAATGATGGCCGAATTTGGTCGCCAGCACCCAGTCTTCGCGGCGGTCCTTTTTCAAAAAACCGCCGATCAAGCGCTCCGACAAATGATCGCCATAGCACTCAGCGGTGTCAATCAGATTGATCCCGAGTTCTTTTGCTTTTGCCAGAACGCGGTCTACTTCTTCCTGAGAGAAATCTATCCCCCATTCACCGCCAAATTGCCACGTACCAATCCCGATGACGGAAACCTTGAGTTCGGTCTTCCCCAATCTGCGATACTTCACATTAAATCCCTCCTGCGTCTTGCGCCCTGCTGCTCCCAGCAAGTGAATTTCTAACACTGGGCGATCATGCCTGGCTGACAAAGCTCGCTGATCCTGTTCGGCATATGCCGCCTGTTCATCCCGTTTGACAGTTCCTGCCCATCTCTTTAGCGAACGAAATGCTTTCGCGGATGGAAATCACCTACTAGTATACCTGATGGAGGAGAATCTCTACCAGCATGCATGGGTGATCGAATTCTACAATTCGATGAATTTGAACCGGCAGCGCTCATAAAAAAGACCCAGAAGCTGCCTCTTATGGCAAAAGGCAGCTCTGGATCTGGCGTTTGGCGCTTGACGGCGCTTGTTTTACGCTTGTTTACGGATTGTTTTCAATGGTTACCGCTTGTTTACGACGATCAGGTACACTTGGCCCTCGGCGTTCGTCCACAGATCGATCTCATCCGTCGACTTCAGCTGGCTTTCTTCCATTTCGGAACCATCGTAGTATTTGATCTTGGCATCTTTCGTCAGCTTCAGGCTGGTCGACACATTGGTATGGAATACGTAACGGTCGCCGTTCACACGGGATTCGATGCCGATGTAAGCCGCGCCTTCCACGGACGCCTTTCCTTGGGCAACTGCTTTGGTCACTTCGCCGTCGCGGTTCAGCGTCAAGGTCACCCATTCGAACTGATCCACTTCGTCTACCGCATCCGCTTCCAGGACGTCATAGCTTTTGCCATCCACGACAATCTCCGCGGAGGCAACCGAACCGTTTTCCTTCCGCACTTCGACGGATTCCACGATGCCGCTCACTGTTTTCGCTGCTCCTGTGACCGCTTTTACCTTGCCGTCATTGTTCAGGACGAGCGTATATTCTTTGTCGTTGGTCGCAGCGTTCGCGTCGATCGTCACACCCGACAGGAGGACGTACTCCTTGCCATTCACCGTGACGGTTCTTCCCGATTTTTCTGTGACGTAGCCTTTGACTGTCTGCTTCTCTGCGGTCAGCTCTACGATGTCATTGGTACCCAGATTGTATTTCCAGCTGATGATCCGGTAGTCGTTCAGTTGATCCGCCTTGATCGAGGTGGCGGAAACAGAGCTGCCATCGATGGTCAGCTTGGCGTTTGCCAGGATGTCGTAGGTTTTGCCGTCGACTTTGATCGTCGCCAGTTTCGCCGGGGTGCCTGCTGCATAAGCGGTTGTACCGTCTACCAGTTTGCCGGCAGATACGCCCACTCCTTGCTCGACTTTGATCAGATTTCCGTCTTCGTCAAAAGTGAGGACAGCTACTTGATCATCGCTCAGCTCGTCGAGTTCGTCCACGCGCTCTTCATCTACGTACAGCTTGGTGTCTTGAAGCACATCGTATTCTGCGCCATCAAAGCGGATCGTGTTGTCATTGGTGTCGACTTCGATGGATTGGGTCGTGCTCAGCTTGGTGGCAGTCACGGCTGACACTTTGCCGTCTACGTCCAGCGTCAGCTCTACGAGATCGCCTCTTTCGATGTCGGCAAAGGAGCCCGTCGCAGCTTTGGCCTGCGGATGTGCTTTCACTTTGATCGACGCATCGGTTGCGAGCTGATAAGTCTGATCATCCAGCTCGATCTCTTTCTTCGCTTTGGTGCCGCTCACCGTCGAGGTTTTTTTGACCAGACCGCTGACAGCGTTGTCCGTAATCGTAATAGATATGATTTTCCCGTCTTCGTCCATAACTGCGACGAATTTTTTTCCGATGTCGCTGCGTGTGACGGACACACCGGTTTCTACGTCGAGGATGACTTCTTTGCCGTTGACCAGCGCTCTGAACTTCTTCTCATCGCCGACAGCCGTCGTGAAGTTGAGTCCGGTTTTCACGATTCCCTGTACGATATTGGCGTCAGCCGTTACGACATTCAGGAATGCGATCTTTCCGTTCTTCAGGATGTACTCCACTTGTGCGCCGACGATGAGATTGCCGTATACTTGCGCATTGTCCGCGATGACGACTTCGCTTTTTTGACCGGCCAACTTCAGTTTGCTGCCCGCTTTGTCATAGGAAGCCACAGCCCCTTTGACGACCGGCAGCTTTTGAATCGTTCCGTCCGCATTGCCGTCCTTGTCGTAGTAGGCGCCGCTTGCATATACAGGGGTTTCCATGAAGGCATCCGTGTATTTGGCGACGACATCACGCTTCGCTGCGACGGTCGGGGTTTCTTTGGCATCGTAGAGACCTGCTTTGTTGGCCTCCAGCAGATACGGATGATACCATTGGCCGTTTGTCGAAGCGGGGACGCTGATTTTCAAACCCTGCACGTATACCGTCAAGGCTTCAGCTACTTTCACGTTGTTGTTTGGTTTGAAAGTCCCATCCGGGTAACCTTTGATGATCCCTTGCGACACCGCAAGATTTATGTATCCAGTCGCCCAGTGGTCGGCAGGCAGGTCTTTGAATGCCGTTTTTCCTTTCAGCATATTGGCCTGCTCTTCGGTAAAGCCCATTGCCATTACTGCAATTTTGGCGAATTCCGCACGGGTGACTTCCCGGTCCGGTCGAAACGTACCGTCTGTGTATCCCTTCAGGACACCGGCATAGTTCAGTTTCAGAATCGCGCTCTTGTGGGCATTTTGGGCAATGTCAGACAAAGGCAGCGGACTTGCGGCCATACCGGTGCCGGTTGCCGCGAGCATCCCGACCAAAATTGCGCCGGCCAATCCTGTTTTTGCCGATTTAGATTTGAGTACATTGAAGTTTTGCAAGCAAACTCCCCCAATTTTCAATTGATTTGAGAAAATGCCAGCGGTGAGCCGAATTTCTTTGATCTTGGCTCCTTTGGCTTCTTTCCGGTCCTTCTTTTTCTCCTGATCCCGCTCTGCCAAATAATCGCTCCGGCTTGCGAGCTTGCAGGGCGGCGGGCTGGCAGCAAGGGACAGACAGACCAGATCCACTTTCAGCTCTTTTGCCATTCGCAGCGCTTCTTTTGTGGGCAGGATGCCCAGATCTTCGCCCCGCAGGCCCGTGAGCTGCACTTCGGACGCTTTGATTTTTTCATTGAGCAGCATGCGGCTCCACCCTCTCGAGATTCATCATCTCTCTCATTTTCCAATACTATTGGATGAAGTCAAGCGGTCACTCCCTTTTCCATTTTCCCGCTCTTTTCGCTATAATGGAGGGATGACACTTGGCACGGAGGCATACCTGCATGTTGCAAAGAGAACTGACGCGAGAACAAGTCAAACAACTGGGTGAACAGGTCCTCGCAAACATGGAGGCGGCGATTGTCGAGAGGGGATACGGCTATTTCTCCGATGGGTTCGTCTTCAATATTCGGGTGGAGCAAAACAAGCTGGTCAGCGATGTTCAGGGCTCCCAGGTATACCACGTCACGATTGATCTGGGCAGCTTTGCAAGCAGCAGCTGTACCTGTCCCTACGCTCGGCTGTGCAAGCACATCGCGGCTACGTTTTTTCAGGCGTATAGCGTATTTGAAAATCCACGCGCTTTCATGAACAAGCTGCATGAGCCGCGGCCCTTGGCTTTTACCTCATCTATTCTGGCCCCTGCCTATAAGAGCAACCCCCGTGCGCGGAAAAACCTGGCGCAGCCGACCGTTGGCGGCGCCGCTCTCGCCCCTGAGAGCAGTATCGGCGAGTGGTGGCAGTTCCTGACGAAATGGACGCGTAATCTGCCTGCAGCCATGGAAGCCTCCCGCGCGTCGACGGAGCTGTTTTCCAGCTATGAAAACGCACTTGGCATCGCCAGTTCATGGCCGGATGACCTGGCGCAGCTGTTTTCCGTCCATGCCACTCTGTTTCATCTCCATCTCCTGCAAGCATTCGCAACCGATTACCGCCATTCGCAATGGACGGGAGACTTGACGCAGACGGCTGAGAGACTGGTGGAATATCTCGAGGGCACCCTCTACGATCTGGATGCAGAGCGGCTGTGGCGCGATCGCCGCTCTCACCTCCAAGCCAGCTACGAGAAGCTGAAGAACTGGAAGCACCAGGACGTCACCCATCTCTACGGACTTCTCGCCTACCGGCTGATCTGGACCGAGCTGCTTACACAGCCCGGCTGGGTGGACGAGGAGCTGGAGGCATTGGAATCATGTCTACGCGATCCCGCGCTGCCCGCCGCCAAACGGGAGCAGTATGCATGGCTCCGGGGACATTTTTCCGTGCTGCGGAGGGAAGACGATGAAGCCTTGCGGGTTTGGCTGCGATCTGTGCGCTTGCCCCTTTCATTTTACATGCCGTATTTGAAAGAATTCGCCCGCAACCAGGAGTGGCAGCGTTGTCTGGCGTGGATCAATCGGATCGGACCGTTGATCGGCCGCTCGGAAGCGTCCGAATACCGACTGGTCTCGGCGATCTGGCGAGAGGCCCTCATATCGCTGAACCGGATGGATGAGTACGGTGCCGGTTTAAAACGGTTCCTGCCGGCCAGCTACCATGATTACGCCGCTCACCTCTACCAGCAGGGGGAGTATCGCGCGTGGATCGATCTGCAAATGACGTTTCAGGGTCTTCCGCTCGGCGCCGCCGACCAGCCAAAAAGGGAGCGTGCGATCGAAGAAAAGGAACCGCACTTGCTCATTCCCATGCTGGTGCGTGACATCAACCGGCTGATCGAGGAGCGCAACCGCACAGGCTACCGGGAAGCGGTAAAATTGCTGAAAAAGGTACGCGCCTGTTTTCAGAAATCGAACCAGCAGGAGCGCTGGGAGCAGTACATCGACCGCCTCGCTGCAAAGTACAGCCGTTTGCGTGCTTTTCAGGAGGAATTAAGGAGAGGAAACTTGCACCTATGAATGCTGTTTTAGAGATGTTTCTGACAGGAGAACGCTTGAGCGACGGACATTTCTTGATCAAGGCTGCCAGTCCCCAGGGAGAGGCGATACCGCCCGGGGAGGCCGCTAGCGTATTGTTCGCCTGGGATGATCGTTCTTTTTACGGGACGTTTATTGAAACGACGGAGAACGGTCTTCTTCTCGGTCCCATGGACGCCCTCTCCTTTTTTACGCAGCCCCACTGGCTCTCTCATCTCTCCTATGAGCTGAGTCCGGAGCTCTCGCAATATCAGCAGGTGGCACAACGGATCTGGCAGGCTCTATGCACCGGAGCATATCTCCCCAATCTTTGCGAGTGGAAGCAGGGGCGCGTCGGCTGGAAGCTGCCCGACACGGAAGAGCCGCTCCCGCTGGAAGGCGAGCGCTGGCTCTCGGATGTGCTGGCGGAGCTATTGTCACAGCCGGGAGGCGCCCAATACGCCTGGCAAAACCTGCAGCGTCACTATCCTGCGCTCTTGGTTCACGGCGAAGAGATCGCAGCAGACATGAACGAGGCGGACTGGCTGCAAGCGATCGGCCTGCTGCCGGATGATTCGCCGTTTCGGACGTGTCTGCAGCTGGTGGAACCGGAGGATGGGGAGTCGAAGTGGGGGATCAAGCTGCTCCTGCAAGATCGGGAGCAGTCCGAGCGACTGACTGAATTGCCTGCAGCGGTCTGGAGCGCGGAAGCGGACCTTTCCCTCCCCGACGATTGGGAGGCGTACAGGCATCGCCTCAGCCGCGATGTGCAAAGATGCCGCGAGATCCTCGTCTGGCTGCCAGAGGCCATCGCCCAGGCAGATCACGTGATACGGGCCGGATCCGCTATCCTTCCGATTACAAACGAGCTGGCCTGGACCTTTTTGACGGAAGGCAGTCTGCAGCTGGTGAAAGCGGGCATCCATGTATGGCTGCCTGCATGGTGGGAACAGGTAAGACGGACCAAGCCCCGTCTGCGGCTTCACGTCTCCTCGCGAACGGGCGGGCAGACCCCCGCTTTTTTCGGCATCGGTCAATTGATGGATTTCCAGTGGAAGCTGGCCGTCGGTGCGCTGGAGCTGGATGAACAGGAATTCTTAGCGTTGCTGGAACAAAAACAGAGGCTGCTCAAGGTGCGCGGAGAATGGGTCCAGCTGACGCCCGGACTGTTCGCCCAATTGCAGGAAACCCTGCGGCAAACGACGGGCAAGCATGGCCTGTCGCTGCGGGAAGTCATGAAGCTGCATCTGCTCGGCGCAACGGGTGGTGACGCGGACGCCGAAACCGACACGCCTTCTCCCCTGCCGCTGCCTGTCGAGGTGGAGGTTAACCGTCAGCTTTTCCAGTTTCTATCGCAGCTGCAAGATACAGGACGGATTCCTTTGATCGATCCGCCCGCAGGCTTTGCGGGCACGCTCCGCAGCTATCAACGGGAAGGCAGCTCCTGGCTGCTGTTTTTGCGCAAATACGGGCTGGGAGCGTGTCTCGCCGATGACATGGGGCTGGGCAAGACGATCCAGTTTATCACCTATCTGCTCGCGGTCAAAGAGCAGGGCATCGCCTCTGCCCCTTCCCTGCTCATCTGTCCGACTTCGGTCATAGGGAACTGGCAAAAGGAGCTGGAGCGCTTTGCGCCTACGCTGTCTGTCTATGTCCACTATAGCGCCTCGCGCAAAAAGGGGCAGGCTTTTTGGCAGGCGGCCGAGCAAGCCGACGTGGTCATTACCTCTTACTCGCTCGCATTTTTGGATGAATCCGAGCTGGATGCCGTCGGCTGGGACACCATCTGCCTGGATGAAGCGCAGCATATCAAAAACGCGCAGACCAAGCAGGCGACCGCCATCCGCAAACTGAACGGCCGGCACCGGATCGCCTTGACCGGCACCCCGATCGAAAATCGCTTGAGAGAGCTCTGGTCCATCTACGATTTTCTCAACCCCGGCTATCTCGGGACCCTGCAGGATTTTTCCCAGCGCTATGTGCTCCCGATCGAGCGGGATCACGATCAGGAACGGATCGCAGAGATACAGCGGCTGATTCAGCCCTTCTTGCTGCGCCGGGTGAAGACGGATCCGCAGATTCAGCTCGATCTGCCGGAGAAGAGTGAGATCAAGGAATACGTGCCGCTGACGGCCGAGCAGGGCGCGCTGTACGAAACGCTGATCCAGCGCATGTTCGATCGGCTCGATGAGTCCTCTCCCATGCAGAGGCGCGGCCTGATTCTGACGACGCTGACCCGTTTGAAACAGCTCTGCGACCACCCGGCTTTGATCGATCGTTCAGTGGTTGCGGCAGGAGAAGAAAAACGTTCGCCCAAAGTGGAGCGATTACTGGAGCTGTTGCAGGAGATTCGCGAGAAAAAGGAGCGCAGTTTGATTTTTACCCAATACATCGAAATGGGCAGATTGCTGCAGCGCGTTCTGGAGAGGGAAGGATACGGCCCTGTCTTCTACCTGAACGGGTCGACACCCAAAGAGCAGCGGGACGAGATGATCGCCCGGTTCCAAGATCCGGAGACACCTGATGAGCAGCGCCCTTCTGTCTTTCTCCTCTCCTTGCGTGCGGGCGGCACCGGCCTGAATCTGACCGCAGCCAATCATGTCTTTCATATCGACCGCTGGTGGAACCCCGCCGTGGAGAACCAGGCGACAGACCGCGCCTACCGGATCGGGCAGGAGCGCAATGTTCAGGTCTATAAATTTATCTCGCTGGGGACAATCGAAGAGCGGATCGATGAGATGATGGAAAGAAAGCTCCATTTGAGCCAGCAGATTGTGGGCAATGGAGATAACTGGATTACGGAGCTGTCTACTGAGGAGTTGCGCGAACTGTTCCTGCTCCGCCGGGAATGGCTGGAGCTGAAAGGATAGAGGACGTATGGACGATCAAAAACGGTATGAACGACAGGAAAAGACAACAGCGGGAGGGCCGGGGCAGACGGCGGCGCCACTCTCCTCTCCGCCCGGATCGCAGCCTCCGGAAAATAATCGGCTGCCCGATCCATGGCGCCGCTTTTACGAGGAAATCCAAAAGGCTGTAAAAGACCGATCCTAAACGCATCGATCCAGCTGCGTCCGGTGAGCCAAACTGTTCTCGCCGGACTTTTTCCATTTTGCTCGGGCCTGCTCATCTCCCGCCTCAACCTGTGATGCGGCGATACCCGCCTTTCTGAAAATATGCTACACTTTTTCATAGAGTGAAAATACCCTATGGGGCATTATGACGGCGTTTTTATTAGGAGTGATACCAGTTGTCAGATTCGACGTTAAAGCGCTTTGGCGTCTCGATGGATGAAGAGTTATTGGCGCAGTTCGATCGGATGATCCGGGAAAAAGGGTACGAGAATCGCTCCGAGGCGGTCCGCGATCTCGTCCGCAACGCGCTGGTGAAACAGTCCTGGGAAGACGATGAACAGATGGTCGCCGGGACGATTCTCTTATTTTACGACCACCATCAAAGCGATCTCCTGCATGAGCTGACCGCGATTCAGCATGAGATGCACCACGGAATTATGGCCACCACCCATTTTCACCTGGACCATCATCACTGTCTCGAACTGATCGTCGTCAAGGGCAAGGCAAAGGAGCTGCGCGGCTTCAGTGACCGGATGATCAGCATGAAAGGCGTCAAATACGGAAAGTTTACCGTAGCCCCTATGAAGTAAACTGTGTAAAGTCGACGACCCGGTGACAAATCCGGCGGATGAGATGACGGTCGTGGCTGATGACCAGCACGCCCATCCGGCGCTGCTCGGCGATCGCAAGTACGCTCTGCCAGATCTGTGCCTGCGTAATGGCATCCAGCATCGTCGTCATCTCGTCTGCGATCAAGAATTTCGTGTCCGGCCCCAATGCCCGGGCCACTGCAAAACGCTGCAGCTCTCCCCCGGACAACTCATGGGGCGCGCGTGTGAGCCACGCTTTCTCAATCCCCAGCGCATCCAGCAGCTCATCCCCCGGATTCCCTCCCTCCTCCAGCACGCTTTTCATGCGCCAGCGGCCATTTACTGCTTTCTCCGGATGCTGAAAAACCATCTGCACGGGATGAGGGCCGCGAGACGGAACAGGGCGCTGATCCAAACGGATATGTCCCTCGTGGGCGGACTCGTAACCAGCCAGGATGCGGGCAAAGGTCGTCTTGCCGCTTCCGCTCGGGCCCAGCAAGCCGACGACCTCCCCCTCGCCCAGCGACAGACTCACCTCGCGAAACAGCCAGGAGCCTTTCTGATAGGAAAATCCGACATGACAAGCTTCAAGTAGCATGGATGCACCTCACACTTCCGCCGCGCAGCGCTCTATGCTCGGGCCGCTCCTTGGCGCATTCGGCAGTCGCCTGATCGCAGCGCGGCTCAAATACGCAGCCGGGCGGCAGGGCATCCGGAGCAGGCTGACTGCCGGGTATCGGCTGAAAATCATTCTGCGGCAGCGCTCGCCACAAGGCCCGGCTGTATGGATGCCGCAGCCGCTCTCCCCGTCCCGCAAAGTCGGAGGCAGGTGCGATTTCTACGGTTGTACCGGCATAAAATACGGCGATTCGGTCCGCGATCCGCAGAGCGGACTCCAGGTCATGCGTAATCAGCATGACTGCGGACCCCCGGTCGGCACATTGGCGAAAAAGGCGAAGCGCTTCTTCCATCACGGATTCATCCAGACCGGGTGTGGGTTCGTCGGCGATCAACACCTTGGCTCCGCTGACCATTGCCATCGAGACCAGCACCCTGCGGGCCATCCCCCCCGACAGTTGAAAAGGGTACATCTCCTCCACTCCAGGATCGAGCCGGAACTGCTCAAACACCTCTTGCTGCGCCTCGAGCGGATCCTTGTCCCTGACCGCTGTCCGCACCTGTGCGCCCGCCTTCATCAGCGGGTCGAGGTAGGAGACCGCTTGCGGGATCAGCGCGATCTCCCTCCCCCGCAGCGCGGCTTGCCGCTCGGGAGTCAGCGGCTCGCCATCATAGACAATCGTCCCGCCCATCTTCGCGTGATCCGGCAATATCCCCAGGATGGCGTGGGCCAGCAGGCTTTTGCCGGAGCCGCTGGAGCCGACGACGGCGAGAATCTCCCCTGCTTCCAGACTGAGATCCAGGCTGATGATGGCCTGCGTGGTGGTTTGTTTCCCCCTCCCCTGTAAAAACGAGATCGACAACTGCTGGACTTCCAGAATGGACATCCGGGCTCACCTCCTCAATGTTCATAGGCTCTTCGCGGATCACTCAGCCTGCGCAGATTTTCCCCGATCACATCGAACAATCGGACGAGGACGAGCAGCGAGAGACCCGGGAAAAAGGCCAGCCACCACATTCCTGTGGAGAGATAGCGCATGGACTCGGACAGGATAATGCCGATGGCCGGTTCATGCGGAGACAGACCCAGCCCGATGAAGGTGACCGCTGCCTCATGCAAGATCGCATGAGGAAACAGCAGCAGGAGACCGACGGCGAGCTGGGGGATCAGGTGCGGCAGCATATGCCTGGTCGCAATCCACCAGCGCGACTTGCCCAAACGGCGCGATATTTGCACATAATCCGCCGAGCGCAGCTGCATCACTTCCGCGCGGATGATCCGTGTGAGATTGGGCCAGTGCGTCAGGGCCACGCCGATGACTACGCCTTTCAGACCTCCGCCGAGGGCGAAAGCGATCAGGATCAGCGTGACCAGATGCGGCACGCTAAGGAAGAGGTCCACCAGCCAGGAGATCAGCCTGTCCGCTGTCTTGCCACCTGTGGCCGCAGCCATGCCGAGTGTCAAGGCGATCAGCGTGCTGCAGAGCGCAGCCAGCATCCCGACCCCCATGCTGAGGGCGAGCCCCTTTACTGTGCGGGTCAACATATCCCGCCCCAGCCAGTCCGTCCCGAATGGATGGGCGAGCGAAGGCGGAGCATTGCGCTGCGACAATTGCGCGGACAGCCCTTCGTCGCCGACCAGAAGGGCCCAAAGCAATATGCAGGCGAGGAGTGTCGCAGCCAAACCGATCGCCCTCGCCATGCGATATCTGAGATGGTTACCTGGAGGGTTCATACCGATCTCCCCTCCTCATCCGCGGGTCGACGATGCGATACAATAGATCCGCGAGGGTGTTTCCCGTGAAGACGAACAGGGCGCTGAAGAGGACGAGCCCGAGCAGCAGCGGCACATCCCCGCGCAGCCCGGCTTCTACGGTGGCTTGTCCCAGACCGGGATAGGAAAAGACCTGCTCAGCCAGTACAGCGCCCCCGAAGAGCTCGCTGAATGCGGCAAACTGCAGAGTGATCGCCGGCAGCGCCACATTGCGCAGACCGTGCCGCCAGAATAACAAAAAGCCGCGCTCTCCCCGCGCACGGGCGAACAGGATGAAGTCGCTGTTCCATACATCGATCAGTTTCTCTCTCGTATGCAGCGCCATCGGAGCTACGCCGACGATGCTGAGCGTCAGCGCGGGCAATATCAAGTGGCGCAGGCGGTCGGCGAGCGTGACGTCTTCCGCCAGCACGCCAGCCGGCACGCCCATGCCGACAGGGAACCAGCCGAGCCAGACGGCAAACACCATCAGCAAGAGCAGCCCCAGCCAGAAAGCCGGGGTGGAGGCAAGCGTATAACAGTACCAGCGAATCGATCGGTCGAGCCACGCGCCTTTATTCATGGCGGCGACGACGCCCAGCGCGAAGCCGATGACGCCCGAGGCGATCCAGGCGGCGCTCATCAAAGCCAAGGAGCTGAGAAAACGCTCCTGGATGACCTCTGCAACCGGGCGGCGGTAGATCATGGAGGTCCCGAGGTCGCCCTGCAGCACAGCGGAGGCCCAATGTCCAAACTGCTCCATGACCGGTTTGTCGAGGCCCCAATACTGGGCGATCTGTTCTCGCTGCTCCGGACTTACCCGCATCATGTCCGCACCGACGTATGCTTGAATCGGATCGATCGGCGAGCTTTTGACGAGCAGAAAGGAAAGCAGGCTGATGGCCGCCAGGAGGGTGGCCAGCCTAAGCAGCTTCTTGGCCAGAAAAAGCCCAAGGGCATGAGCGGTACTCGTCTTCACACTATTCATTCCATTTCCATTCTGTGATGTTGTCCGTCACCGGCCAGCCGTGCCCATGCGGGTGGATGCGCTGTTTGCCGATATCCAGGCGGTCATCGACGAGGTAGAGGTGGTCCACATTGACCAGCCAAGCCCAGGCTGCATCCCCTCTGGCGCTAAACCCCGTCTCTCCATCCCACTGCGCTTTTTTCCAGTAAGCCAGCGCTTCCTCTTCCGTCGCTTGGGCCAGCGCTTGCATGAGATAGGCATCTACTTTTTCATTTTGGTAAAAACCGGGGTTGTAGTACTCCACTCCCGCTGTTTTGCTGCTGTAGAGATTGTACATTTCGAGCGGATCATGACTGCCCCAGCCGAAGAGGACCGCTTGAGCGTGCATCTGCGATTTGATTTCATCCCAGCTCTTGCCTTCGACATGGATCCGGATGCCGATTGGCTTGATCATGTCGGCGACCGCGATCGCGAGCGACTGACGGGTCACATCGCTCGCCGGATAGAGCAGCGAGAATTCTGCTTTCAGCGTGCCTTTTTCGAGGATGCCGTCTCCGTCCTCGTCCCGCCAACCGGCCTGGGCCAGGATTTTTCTGGCCTCTTCCGGATTGGCGTCGGAGATCACGGTCTCCGGATTCCACCACGGCAGTCCGTCGCTCGATGTATAGGCAGGCGTACCGTAGCCCTCCAACAGTCCGTCGACCAATCCCTGACGGTCCACCGCGATGTTGATGGCCTTCCGAATCGCCGGGTCTGCGGTAATGTCATTGCCGATGGGAGCGCCCTCTTTTGTTTTTTCTCCGGCAGGAACCACCGGAAAGACAATGCCCCGGTTGTCTACGCTGTGGACGGCTGTAAGACGCATGCCCGGCACGTTTTGCCGGCTCAGCGAAGCCGGAATCGCGGCGACATCTACCGCTCCGGCCTTGGCAGCGGCGAAAGCCGCATCTTCTCCGAGGAACAGGAAGGTGATTTGCTCAAAGAACGGTTTTGTGCCGTAATAGTCTGGATTGGCCTGCACGATCAACTGCTGGCCCTTGTCCCATTGCACCAGCTTGTAGGGGCCCGAGCCGATCGGCTTTTCTGCGTAATCCTTGCCGTGGGCGTGCTTGGGCACAATCCCGGTCGTGCTCAGTACATGGACAAACGTAGACTGAGGCTGTTTCAGCGTGAAGCGCACGGTCTTCGGATCGGCGGCCTCTACCTGATCCAAGTTCTGCAAATCGATGACGGAGCCGCTCTCCGCAGCCGTGGCAAATGTGTATGCGACGTCGTCAGCGGTCAGGGGATGACCGTCGGAGAACTTCACATCTTCGCGCAGGGTGACCGTCCAGATCAGACCGTCGCCGCTCACTTCATATCCCGTAGCCAAATCATACTCGATGCCGAAATTTTCATTCCGCTTTACGAGGGTGCTTTGAAAAAGCGGCGAGCCATAGCGCCCCCACCCCGTTGTCGGGTCGAAGCCATTTTCGGGTTCTCCCCCTACGGCCAAGACCAGTTGTTTTTTCTCCTGAACGTTCTGGGCCGTATCCCGTCCCTCTGGTTTGGATTGCCCACAGCCGGCAAGCAAACCGGAAAACACAAAGCCCAGGGCGATCGTCCATCCCAGCCATTTTCTCTTCACTTGGCGCTGACCTCACTTTGCATGAATAAAGTGTTACGAATGATCAAAATCATAACACCGATTATAACAAAGATTCCCTACGCTGCACAGTGAGTCCGCGGCCGATGTACAGAACGCGCTGCCTTTGCACCCCGTTTCAAGCCAAGCGGATATCTTCCAGATTGTTGATGACAACTGCTTCTTGTCTGATTGGCCGCTTCGTCTCGCCCCGTCTGTCCGCATCAACCGCGCGGACCAGCAACGGATTTCGCTCATAGAGCTCGGGCCGGAAGTTCACCTCCGCCTGCTCCGTGATCGTCGAGAGCGGGACCTGATAAGTCGCAAGCCGCTGATAGCCGCAGTCGCCCTGCAGCCGGTCGGGTGTCTGCCTGATGAGAAAGGAGAGACAGGTGATCTCCGTATTTTCCTGCAAGAAAAACACCGTTTTCCAAAAACCGAACGGAACCTTGACCTGACAGCCCGGCTCCCCTTGTACACCGCAATATTCCTCATCCTCTTCTTTCAGAATCGGCCCGGTATAGACCAGCAGCCTATTGGGCTCCTTCATCCGGCTGAGTATCCAATCCTCCAGGCAGTTCCAGATCCCGGTATTGAACGAATGATGCTGCAGGGCGATATTGGCGTAGCAAAACGAATCGTAGTTGGCTCTGGCCGCCTCTTCGTATGTGCCCCAGCAGATATCCTTGCGCCTCGTCAGATGCCCCTTGTCGTAATCGTTTTGCCTGTAAAATTCGTTGCCGATTTGCAAAGCATGTCGGTATTTGGTAACCAGGCGAAAAAAAGAAGCCGCCCGCAGGTGCGGGACAGCTTTCAAGTTGATGGGGAATTACCTGGTTTTCATTGAGTAAACGTACACTTGCCTACCATGCCCTCATCATCATGGATCCACTAATCGAAGCAGTAATGAATCTTCTGATAGGCACGGCGCATCTCGACGACTCGCTGACGCGTCTGCTCCGGCTTTTCCTGGCCTTCCAGGACAGAGACAAACAAATCGGCGATCGTCTCCATTTCAGCTTCCTTCATGCCGAGACGCGTCACTTCCGTGGTACCGATCCGCAAACCGCTGGGGTAATCCCAGTCCTCCGGTTTGTCGCAGGGAATCAGGTTCTTGTTGGTTATGATATTGGCTTTGGCCAGTTCCTGCGCCACTTTGAGGCCGCCTCCGTAGGCGCGAACATCCAGAATAATCTGATGCGTGCGCGTGAACCCTTTATGCGCCCCCAGGACCGCAAAGCCTCGATCGGACAGCGCTTTGCCCAGGGCTTGTGCATTGGCGACGATTTGCGCCATGTACTCGTTTCCATAGGCCAAAAATTCTGCCGCGGATGCCGCCAGCGCTGCGACCCGATTGACCTGGTGCGTCGCAGCCAGTGCCGGGAAGATCGCGTCGGTGACGGGTCTTGTCAATTCGGGATCATTCCAGACGATAATGCCGCTCTGCGGGCCGCTGAAGGTCTTTCCGGCAGAACCGGTGAGGATGCACGCGCCTTCCTGAAGCGGGTCCTGGAATTGGCCGCCGCCGATCAGTCCGAGCTGGTGAGCGCCGTCAAAAAAGATGCGCCCTCCCCATTCGGAGACGATCTGGGACATCTCCCGCACCGGCAGCGGAAACAGCGTCATCGATGCGCCCAAGGATACCAAACGGGGCTTGATGCGGCGGGCAGCCTCTGCAAACTGGTCGAGATCGACCTCCAACTCCACGGGGTCCATCGGGACATCGTGAATCTGCAGACCACGAATCCCGGCGGGACCGTCCACGCGATTGCTGGAATGTCCGCCGAATGGCTGGGAGATCGTCATCACGTGATCGCCCGGCTTGGTCAGGGCAGCATAGACCGTCATATTGCCGAGCATGCTGGCGACGAGCCGGTGGTCGGCGTAGTTGCAGCGAAAAACGCGCTTCAACAGCTCTACGCATAAGGCTTCGATCTCGTCGATGTACTTCGTCCCGGCAAACCAGCGTTCGGTCGGGCCGATATGTCCTTCGGCAGCGCGCGTCCCTACCTCTGCGGACAGCAGCTTGCGCACGGTGGGACTCGTGGGCGCTTCGGGAGCCAGCAGATTGAGGCACTCTTCGCCTCTCCAGATTTCGTTTCGCTCCACCGCCTGTATGACCTCTCGCTGCATCATCCGGGGAGAAGAACACTGATCGAGCAAATCGCGCGCCCATTGCAAAACCTTCGCATCATGTACCTCAACTGTTTGTGCAGAAGTCTGATTGGCAGCCATCGCCATCCCTCTTTCCCTGTTCGATTTTCGATCCATTTTTAGAGTCACAGTATTGGCATTCGTCCACTTAAAACCAATATATCGGATATTGGTTTATGATGTCAATACAAAACAGCTCCCAACCGTTTGGAAACGGCGGGAGCTGTTTTACGACTCTTCGGTGAGCACACGGCCCAGACTTAACCAATTCTCCTCCATAAGTTGTGATGCAAGCCCGGCATCCTGCGCCTGGCAGGCGGCGATAATGGCTTGATGCTGCTCGACAGAACTGAGGCCTGCCAGAGATCCGAACTTGGCGAATTCCAGCCGGCGGATTTTCGGGACGATGCGCTCCAGCGCGAGGGCGATCTCCCCATTTTTGCTGACCTCCAGGAAGACCTGATGAAAGGCGTCATCGGCTTCGACCGCGGCCTGCATATCCTGCTGCTGCATAGCTTCTTGCAATCGCTGATTGTGCTGCTCCAGCGCTGCCAGATGGGCTTCCTCCAGCGCGGGTACGGCCAACCGGGCGGCCAGCCCATGCAGGGTGGCAGCTACGGTAAATGCGTTCTTGGCTTCCTCGATCTGGATCGGCGTGACCCGGGTGAGCGAGCCGGGCGCCGACTCCACCAGTCCTTCGTCCTCCAGCCTTTTGAGTGCTTCGCGCACAGGCGTACGGCTGACTCCGAATTCCGCTGCCAGATCGCTGTCCTTGATCCGCTGTCCGGGCTCCAGCTCCAGCGTGACGATCGCTTTTTTTAGGTAATCATAAATCTGATCTCTCAGTACGGGACGATCCAATGGTTTAATGATTTTCATGAAACCAATATATCGGAGTGGAAAATAGGTGTCAACCAATGCTGCGGGTAAAGTATGCCCAACTGGAGAATTGGGATGACGAACTCCTCGTTCTATGGTAGGATAGATCGATTTCTCTAAATTCGTGAACCCCTATATGGAAATGAAGGAGGCCTGCATCATGCAGACAGTGGACCTTCCCGCAGATCATCATGCACTCCTTTTCCCCGGCGGAGATTCAAAAAATGAAAGTGCTCTCCGGTCTGCGGGTGGAAAAATCGAAGCCGGAGGAGTACCTGAAAATGGTCGCGATCAACCGGATCATGCTGGACAACATCGACAACCTCCAGGCATCCTGGGTCACGATGGGACCTGATATTGGCAAGCAATCTCTCTCCTACGGGGTGAACGACTTTGGAAGTACGATGATCGAGGAGAATGTGGTGTCGGCAGCCGGCACGACCCATAAAGTGAACATTGATCTCATCCTTCGCCTGATCCGCGAAACAGGAAACATACCCGCTCAGCGAAATACGCGGTATGAAATCCTGCGCATCTTCCCTGATAACGAAAAAGCGGATCGCGATTTCGTCATGCAAAACGAAAGGGTGAAGACTTATGGCATTTGGCATTACCCGAGAGGAATTGAATCGGTGGAAAGAAGCTGTGGCGCGGGGGGAAATCGCTTTTTTGACCCATTATTGGCGCGACCCCCGCTTTCCCGGCATCACGACGGTGACCAAGGTCGGCTGTGCGGATCTCGGGAAGCTGGCCTCCTGGTGTGAGCGCCATCAGTTGAATCCGCGCTATATCCATCACCGGCCGCCCTTCCCCCACTTCGATCTGATTGGTTCGCGGCAAAAGGAGATACTGCTTCAGGAAAATATGCGGGATCATGTGGAGCGGTTTCGCCTGTAAAAAATCGCAACCTGTGCCTCTTCTCTTTCTTGGGCAGCTCTGTTTTCCTGTTAATGGAACACAGGGCTGCTTTTTACTATCGGTAAAAATTTCGAAGAACGTTCATTCCCTTTCCAGAGTCGACCCAAAAGGACATGCTATGCTAGATGTGCATGTGTATGCATGGCTTACACACGGAGATGTCCGGCCAACCAGATCAGGTTTAGCCAATGGAAAGGGTGGTTGTTATTACACATCGACTATGGAATGAAGCCAGCACGTTTATTCGCGAGTGCTATACCTTTTTACACAAACCGGAATCAGACATCGAGGCCCGCCTCCGGCAAATCCAGCAGGAGATCGAGCAAACCGGCACCTACGAACATACCTACGATGAGCTTCACTACGGTGCAAAAGCGGCATGGCGGAACAGCAATCGCTGCATCGGACGGCTGTTTTGGCAAACCATCCATCTCTTCGACGAGCGCAAGGCGGAAACGGCAGAAGAGATACGCGATGCGCTCCTCCGCCACATCGACTACGCGACCAATGACGGACGAATCCGGCCGGCCATCACCGTCTTTCGTGCAGCGACGAACCCAATGGAGAGCATACGCATCTGGAATCACCAGCTGATCCGCTACGCAGGCTTCGAGACAGAGGCAGGCGTTGTGGGCGATCCTCACTCCGTCCCCTTTACCAAAAAATGCCTGGAGTTGGGATGGAAAGCGGATGCAGAACCGTATCGCATCCTGCCGCTCGTGATACAAATCGGCGACCGACCGCCCGCACTGTTTGAGATACCCGGCGACCACGTCCTCGAAGTGCCGATCGCTCATCCGGAGTATCCCTGGTTCGCCGAGCTTTCTTTGCGTTGGTACGCGGTGCCGATCATCTCCGAGATGCGTCTGGAGGTAGGCGGGATCTCCTATACGGCGGCACCCTTTAACGGATGGTATATGGAAACGGAAATTGGCGCGCGAAATCTGGCTGACGAAGATCGCTTCGACCTGCTCCCGACTGTCGCCTCCCGCATGGGACTGGATATGTCGAGCCATGCGACGATGTGGAAGGACAAAGCCCTGATCGAGCTGAATGTGGCGGTCCATCACTCGTACAAGGCAGCGGGAGTCAGCATCGTCGATCATCATACGGCTGCTCAGCAGTTTAAACTGTTTGAACAGCAGGAAGAGGACGCGGGTCGCCGTGTCACAGGGGACTGGACCTGGCTCATCCCCCCGGTATCGCCCGCTACGACGCATATTTTCCATAAAACCTATGACAATACCTGGCACAGTCCCAACTTTGACTACCAGGACAAGCCGTACGGATAGGAAGGGAAAAAGAATTGGTTCGCCGGCCGTTCCGATCTATAATTATAGGGGGATTCTGTCCATTTACCCGATTCTCGATTCTATTACGCTAGAGAAAAGGCGGGACTCTCATTGGCACGTACGCTGCAAGAAATTTTCCTCATCTCCACAAAGCTAGGCCTAACCTCCTTTGGAGGACCGATCGCTCATCTCGGCTATTTTCATGAGGAGTATGTTCGCCGCCGCAAATGGATCGACGATGCCAGCTATGCCGATCTGGTGGCTCTCTGCCAATTCCTCCCCGGTCCCGCCAGCAGTCAGGTGGGAATCGGGATTGGCGTCTTGCGGGGCGGCGTCTGGGGAGGAATCGCCGCATGGCTGGGCTTTACGCTCCCCTCTGCCCTCCTGCTCGCCCTCTTCGCGTACATCCTCCACCTGGGGTCTTTCGGCGATGCCGGGTGGATTCACGGACTGAAGCTGGTGGCTGTCGCGGTCGTCGCGCAGGCGGTGCTTGGCATGGGCCAAAAGCTGGCCGTGGGCAAAATGCGCGCAAGCATCGCGGTACTCACCGCTTCCGTCGCCTTGCTGTGGCCGACGGCTGTCACCCAAGTCATCCTGATACTACTGGCGGGCCTGCTGGGCTGCGTTTTGTGGAGAGATTCCTCGCAAACGGCCCCGGCCAATCTGCACATCCCGATCAGCCGCAGGTTTGCGCTTGGCTGCTTGCTGCTCTTCTTCGCTTTTTTGCTCGTCTTGCCTTGGATCAGCCGAAGCAGCGGCGTCGCCTGGCTCCAACTGTTTGATTCCCTCTATCGCGCCGGATCGCTGGTCTATGGCGGGGGACATGTGGTGCTGCCGCTGTTGGAAAGAGAGTTCGTCCCGACAGGCCTTTTGTCCAGCGAAGACTTTCTCGCAGGGTACGGCGCCGCTCAAGCCGTTCCTGGGCCGCTTTTTACGTTTGCCAGCTATCTCGGGGCGATGGTCGGCGGCCCATCCGGTGCAATCGTCGCCACGCTGGCGATCTTCCTCCCCGCATTTTTACTGGTGATCGGGTGCTTGCCCTTCTGGGATGTATTGCGAAGCCATCCGCGTGCACAGGGAGCCCTCGCCGGGATCAATGCGGCCGTCGTCGGAATCTTGCTGGCTGCCTTGTATAATCCGATCTGGACGAGTACCATTCTCTCGCCTGCGGATTTCGCGATGGCCGCGATCCTGTTTGCCCTCCTGGTTTTCTGGAAGCTGCCGCCATGGGTGGTCGTCGTGATTGGCGCAACCGGAGGCTGGTTATTGTCCATCCTGTCTTGATGATGGGGTAAAAAAAACTGTGCCCGCAGCTTGCCTGCGACAGCACAGTTTTTTTGATTGCCTCCGTGATGAAAAAGGCGCACTCTCCATTACTTGCTCTTATTGATGATGGATACCTTTTTGCCGTCCTGCAAAAGTGTTTGCCCTCTGACGACGATTTGATCGCCTTCGGCCAGGCCGGACTGGATCACGATCAGGTCGCTTGTTTCTTCGCCGGTCGTCACTTCCACCATTTTGGCGGCCTCTCCTTCGATCCGGTATACATAGCGCTTTCCGTCGCGATCGAAGACCGCTTTGCGCGGGATGACCAGCTGCTCGTTTTGAACGGCAGCCTGGCCGGCGAAGGTCACGTTGACCACCATGTCGGCCTTCAGCTCGCCATCTGGATTCGGGATGGTGATCTCGATCGGGTATGCCTTCAACTGCTGGTTCATGACCGGGCTGACCGCGGTTACCTTTGCTTCCACGTCCTTGGAGAGGACCGGAATGCTCACTTTCACGGCCGTACCCACACTCACCTTGGTGATGTCTGCTTCAGACAGGTTCGCCTTTACCAACAGCGGATTGGTCTTGACGATCACGACGACCGGGCTTTGCGGACCAGCGATCTGTCCGACGGCACCATTGACGCTGGAGACATAGCCGTTGATCGGAGCCGTCACGACGGCATTGGCCAATTGTTCTTTTGCGTTTTGCAGAGCGACGGCAGCCTGGTTAAGCGATGCTTCAGAGACTTGCAGGTTTGTCTTCTGCTGCGACGTTTCCCATACTTGCTTTGCGTTTTCAAAGGCGGTTTGGGCGTTGGTCAAAGCCGTATTGGCTTGCTCCATCTGCTGAGAGGAGATTGCCCCCTGTTCAAACAACAGCTTCATGCGCTGCTGGTTGAGCCGCGCGTCCGCCAGCGCTTGCTCCGCTTGCTTCAGCGAGTTGCGTGCCTGCACCAAGCCTTGATCGGTGCTGCTTCCGGATTGCTTCAGCCCGGCCAGGGCCACCTTGTAGGCAGCTTCCTGCTGAGCGACGGTATTGGCCAGGTCTTGCTGATCCAGCTTAAACAACACCTGCCCCGCCGATACGGAGTCACCGAGCTTCACTGGAAGATCGATAATCTTGCCGCTGATCTTGGGACTGATTTGCACCTCTTCACTCGGAGCCAATTTTGCCGTGATCCCCGATTCCGAGCTGACCGTCCCTTTTTTCACTTGATCCACTTCTACTGGCGTCGCGCTCTCTTCCTGCTGCTGTGTATCCGTAGGAGCCGCTTCTGGCTGTGAGCAGCCGGCGACCAGCAACACCGCCGACAAAGCCAGGATAACCGGTTGTTTTTTCACGTTCATCCTATTCCCCTCCTTATCCCCCATGTCCTTATGATTCGATGGCAGGAATGCCTTTTTTTGCTTGCTTCTTCGCTTTTCTCTTGCTTCGTCTGTTGCGCATTTTTCTGCCTAAATCATCGAACACGGTTGTGACGACAGGCACCAGAACCAACGTAATCAAGGTGGAGAAACTGAGACCAAAGATGACGGTAATGGCCATCGGAGCCTGCGTCTCACTTCCCGAACCGGATGCAAAGGCGAGCGGG
Source organism: Brevibacillus composti (assembly GCF_016406105.1). Lineage (NCBI taxonomy): Bacteria > Bacillati > Bacillota > Bacilli > Caryophanales > Paenibacillaceae > Brevibacillus > Brevibacillus composti. The sequence continues at coordinate 2,262,190 of NZ_CP066308.1, read as the reverse complement.
CCAATCGCCAGAATCGTGGTCATCGAGGTCATCAGAATCGGACGAAGACGAATCGGACCCGCTTCCAGAATCGCATCATGCAGCGTGCGTCCGCGCTGACGGAGCTGGTTCACGTAGTCGATCAGCACGATCGCATTGTTTACGACGAGACCGATCAAGAGAATATACCCGATCAATACGGTAACACTGATCGTCGTTCCCGTCACCAGCAATCCGATCAGAACCCCGGTTATGGTAGGCGGTACCGAGAACATGATGATAAACGGCGTGTAGAACGATTCAAATTGGCCCGCCATGACCATGTAGACGAGGACGATCGACAAAATGATCGCCAGAGCCAGGCTGGCAAAGGACTCCGCCATATCCTCCGATTGGCCGCCAAAACTGATTTTGTAGCCATCTGGCAGAGAGAGCTTGTTGATCTTCGCCTGTACATCCCGAATGACCGAGTTCAGATCGCGTCCGGCCAGATCGCTGGTAATCGAGATTTGTCTCGCCAGATTTTCACGGTTGATGTTGACCGGAACATCGACTTTGGCAATGCTTGCCACCGAGGAAAGCGCGACTTGGACGCCACCCGGTGCGGAAATGCGCAGGTTTTTCAAATAGTTGATATCTTCCTGATACGCTTCCGGCAGTTTGATATTGATGTCGATCTCATCATCGCCGGTACGGTATTTGGTCACCGTCTGACCCTGGAAGGACGTGCGGACGCTGGACAATATTTGTCCGGTGGTCAGCCCGTACATGCTCGCTTTTTCCGGGTCTACGGTAACCTGCAGCTCTTGCAGCGTCTCTTCCATGCTTGTCGTTACGTTCGCCGTACCCGGGATGCTCTTGATTTCTTCCTTTATAATGCTGCCGATATCCTGCAGAACGGCAAGATCATCACCGCTGAGACGGATATCGATGGGGGAGCCTGTGGAGAAGCCCTGGGTTGCGCTCACCGTAATCTCAGCGCCTGGAATGTCAGCCAACTTTTTCTGCATCTCGATCGCAATCTCGTTCGCAGAGCGAGTCCGCTCTGTAACATCGATGAGGATGAGCGTAAGAGATGCGCGGTTGGATAGTGCCGTAGACGCAATCGGCGAACCGCTGCTGCCTATCGAGGTAGTGAGGATATCCAGTTCCGGCACTTCGGATGCGATTTTTTCAATCTCTTTGGCTACCTTCTCTGTCTCTTCCAGCACGGTGCCATTCGGCATTTTGATAGAGACGTTGACGATCCCCTCATCCATGGCGGGAATAAACTCCGCGCCGATCATCGGCACCAGTCCGAGCGAGCCGACCATCATCACGATTGTAGAGATGATCACCGTTTTTCGATGGCCCAGCGACCACTTCAGCAGGCCGCGGTATCCATTTTCCACTTTTTTAAATCCGATGTTGAACCATTTGACCGGGTTCACCCCGCGATAGCCGGAGAGACTCTCATGATGCGGCACACGCTTCAGGATGCGCGAGCTCATCATCGGCACCAAGAGGAGCGAGAATACCAGGGCGGCGATGTGAGAGTACACAACGGTCAAAGCCAAGGGTCCAAACAATTCGGAGGCGATACCTTCCGTCATGGCAATCGGCAGGAATACGCAAATCTGTGCCAGGGCGGATGCCATGACGGCATTGCCCACTTCTTGGGAACCTTCCAATGCTGCGGCCATCATGCTCTTGCCTTCTTCGCGCTTCCGGAAAATATTTTCCAGAATTACGACAGCGAAGTCAATCAGAGAGCCGAGGCCGAGTGTCAAGCCGGACAGCGAGATCAGGTTGATCGTCTGGCCGGTCATGTACATCAATAGAAAAGTTGCAATAATCGAGACGGGCAGTACGATCGTAGCGATCAGCATCGACGAGAAGCTGCCGAGGAAGAAGAACAGGAGAATAATCCCGATTCCTCCGCCCAAGAGCGCATGCTCTGCCGTGGTATAGATGGAGTCCTTGATGTAGGTGGAGTTATCCATCGTGGACTTGATCACCAGGTTTTTGGGCAAGTCCTTCTTCAGCTTTTCCATTTCCTTCTTGACGGCGTCTGCGACTTCGATCGTGTTGCCCCCAGAAGCTTTTGTAATGGAAATGCCAAGGCTCGGCTCTCCGTTAACGTAGTTCAGCTGGGTAATGGTTTCGACGGTATCTTCGATGGTGGCGATATCCTTCAGGCGGATCGAGCCGGCCCCAACAGAGATCGGCGTCAAGCCAATCTGTTGGACATCTGCGTATTCACCCTCTACGCGGATATTGATCTTGCTCTCCCCTTCGCGCACGGCCCCTGCCGTACCTGCGAGGTTATTGCTGCTGAGCGCTTGCTGGATCTGCTCCAGCGTCAGGCCATAAGCGGCGATTTTTGCCGGGTCAAGCACGACGTCGATGACGCGGTCCTGACCGCCGGACAGGGCAGCTGATGCGACGCCGTCGATACGCTCCAGCCGCGGCTGGATGACCTCTTCGGCGATTTTTCTCAGCTGGTTGACATCCTCCATCCCCGTCAGCGCGTAGCTCATAATCGGCTGGCTGTTCGGGTCGATTCGCAGAACGCGCGGCGCATTCGCCGAGTCTGGCAGGATGCCCCGCACTTGGTCTACTTTATCTCGCATATTGAGAGTAGCCTGATCCAGATCGGTTCCCCAGTTGAACATCAGGATGACCTGTGAGGCCCCCTGCATCGATACGGAGGAGATGCTGTCGAGATCGGCTACCGTACCGAGCGCATTTTCGAGCGGCTTGGTGACCAGATTTTCTACTTCGGTTGGCGATGCGCCATTTACACTGGTAACGACGACAGCTACCGGGATGTCCAGTTCGGGCATCAGGTCAATCGCCAGGCGCGGCAACGACACGAAGCCAAAAATAATCAATGCCAAAGTAAGCATGATCATCGTGACAGGCCGTTTGATAGATAGTGCAGACAGGTTCACTTCCACTTCACCTCTTCCCACTCAACTAAAAGCTTTTTTCCAAACCTGCCCATCTCCGATTGCGAAGGATAGGATGTCTGTCCCCGACAATCTCGTGCGCAAGGTGCGGTTTTCTGTTTGTAAATCGCGCATTTTTCTCCCAATAAAAATTTTTTAGATGAGAACCTGCTGACAAGTAAAACATGATGATCCAAATTTTTCAACCACTTTTTCCATTTCTGACCTCCTCTGACGAACGGCCACCCTACCCTCTCCTTAAGGATGGCAAGAGTACCACATTGTACATTATAAACAGCGGACTTTTGGATTTGATCTACCGGAGGATTGATATTGGCATCCTCCCCGTCTATCTAGAGATAGATGACACCCCATGATAGAATGAAAGTAAGTTTGTCAGACGGAAAGGAGATTCTTCATTTTGTTCAGACGAGTGTGGGAGGTTCTCAAAGAACGGTTTTTTACCATCTGGTATCTGGCAATCATGGTGCTGATCCTGATCCCCAATTCGTACATCACCGAGACCTCTTTTCAATTTGCTTTTTCACTTCTGATTATTTTCTGCCATTTTTGGCTTTTCTGGTCGCCCAAGCACTGGTGGAATCCCGCCCGTGTCGAAATTGTCACGATCCTGCTCGGGCTGGTGACGCTGCTGAAGGGATATGTAGGCGGATCGGAAAGTCTGGGTCTGATGTTTCCGCTGGCGATTTTTATCGGAGCCCGAATGGTCAATCGACGTGCGCTGGTCTATGCCATCGGGATGGGAGTGTTCAGCCTTGCCGTGCTGCTGATGGACTCGGAAAACACCATCTCTCATCTGGTGCCGTTCGTGCTGACCTACGTCGGTTGTTTTATCGGAGCGAAAGGATATCGCGTGCAGTACGAAGCCAATGCCCAAACCCGCCTTCACCTGGAACAGCTGCAAAATACACTGGCGCAGTTAAAAGAAGCGCATGATGAACTGCAGGAAGCCGCTGTGCATACGATGCAGGTCGCCGTTTTGGAGGAGCGTACGAGAATCGCCCGCGACCTTCACGATCAGCTGGGACATTCCCTCACCTCTTTGATTGTGCAGCTGCATGCCTTGAAATTCATGCTCGAAAACGGGCCGCAAGATGCGCAGCAGGCTGTGAAAAACATGCTGGTTGTCGCCAAACAGAGCCTGGATGATATTCGCGGTTCGGTCCATACGCTGGCAACCGACCAGTCTTCTCTGGGGTTGGCTCCACTGCGTGCCTTTCTCTCCCAAACCGAAAAAAATACCGGACTGCGCTGCGAGTTGGTGGCGGATGATCCCGAGCTGGTTCTCACGCAATCCATCTCGATCTCTTTCTACCGGATCCTCCAGGAAGCGGTTACCAATACATTGCGGCATGCGGATGCCACCCAGCTGGAAGTCGTCGTCTCCCGCAGCGATTCTCATTTTTATCTGACAATCCGCGATGATGGCGCTCTTACACCGCAAAATGTCATTACACCCGGCTTCGGACTGTCCAGCATGAAGGAGCGCGTGCAGGAGCAAAAGGGCAGCATTTCGTTCGCGGCACGGGATCCGCATGGCTTTGAGATACGTGTGGCAATCCCGTATGCTGGCGATTGCCCGGAGGGGGATAATCATGGTGACGGAAGATAAGCAAAAGACGAAAAAAATCAGGGTGCTGCTCGTAGATGATCAGACGATGATCCGCCAAGGCCTCGGCTACGTTATCCAGATGCAGCCGGATATGGAGGTCGTGGGCGAGGCGGCGGACGGACTGGAAGCGATCGCCGCCGCGGCCAAATGCCGGCCCGATGTGATCATGATGGATGTACAGATGCCGAAATGCACCGGCATTGAAGCGACGCGTGAAATTTTAAAACAATTTCCCCACATCAAGGTGCTCATTCTGACCACATTTGACATCCAGAACTACGTGGTGGACGGCATCAGGGCAGGCGCAGTGGGCTACATGCTGAAAGATGCCGACTCGCAGGAGATGCTGGAGCTGATCCGCAATGCCTATGACGGTGCTGTACTCTACCATACGGGCACGGCGGCAAAAGCCTTAGCGGAGTTGTTGAAAAACCAGCGTGCGGATGAGCCGGCTCCAGGCGGGCAGCGCCATGTGCTGTTGGAAGAGCTGACGGAGCGCGAGCTGGACGTGCTCCAGCAATTGGCCTTTGGCTTCCGGAACGACCAGATCGCACAGAATCTGTTCATCTCCGAAGGAACGGTAAAAACCCATGTGCACCGGATTTTACAGAAAATGGGTGTAGAAGACCGAACACAGGCCGTCGCTCTCGCTCTCCGCCATAAATTGGTGAAATAAGCGCAGCGGCCATCTCAGCAAAAGCAACGATGAAGTCGGATGCAGCTCCTCTGGAGGCATCCGGCTTCTTTTGCTTTTCTACCCAGCGAAAACTACTAAGCTATACGTGTCAGCTCCCTGATCCGTTTCGTTTCAAACGTTAATTTTCTGTGACTTTTTTTCATTCACCTTTTGCGATCAACATGATGTGTTTTCTTGATTACGCCTTTTCATAAACAAATGATAAAATGAACATATTGTGAACACGATTGACTGGCGAAAAGGTTGTGTGTACAGATGGACTTTTCCTGGAAACGTAACTTGATCATTCTCTGGCTCGGTGTCTTTTTTTGCAGCTCGGCGTATTCCATCTCCATTCCTTTTCTTCCGATCTTTCTCCACACCTCATTGGGCGTAAACGATCATTTGGAGGCGTGGGCCGGCATCTCCTTTGGCATCACTTTTTTAGCCAGCGCGCTGATCTCGCCCTACTGGGGATCGCTCGCCGACAAGTACGGCAGAAAGCCTATGCTCATTCGGTCGGGTTACAGCTTGGCCGTTTTGTATTTTTTGACCTATCTGGTCACAGACCCTTATTTGTTTCTGCTGCTCCGCATTCTGCAGGGTTTGCTCGCCGGGTTCGTGCCGGCCTCGATTGCCCTGGTCGCCACGAATACACCGGAGAAGCATGTCGGCTACGCTCTGGGCGTCATGGCTACTGCCGGAGCGACAGGCGGCATTATCGGTCCGCTTGTCGGCGGGGTGGTCAGCCATCTCTGGGGGAATCGGGAGGCCTTTCTCTTTTCCGGGATTGTCGTATTGGTCGCCGCATTTATTGCCACTTTTTTTGTCAAAGAAACCAATCTCAACCGGTCGGGTGAACGCTCGCATGTGTCGGAGGACATTCGCCTGGCGATGGGCAACCGCCCCTTCGTCCAACTGCTGGGTCTGGCCATGATCGTCACCATTTCCGTGATGCTGTTGGAACCTTTGATTACTGTCTATGTCTTGGAGCTCGGCGCCACGCAGCAGGACGCCTCGCTCAGCGCCGGCATTATCTTCTCCGCGGTTGGGATCGCTACGGTATTGGCGGCGCCGCGCTGGGGATCACTCGGCGCGAAAATCGGATACACCCGCGTGCTGTTCTTCGGGATGCTGGGCGGCGGCATCGGCAACCTGCTGCAAGTCTTTTTTGACGATCTCTACGGTTTCGGCATCTTGCGCTTCTTCTACGGCCTCTTTTTCGCTGCGGTCTATCCGGCTCTGAATGCGATGATCGTAAAAGTGACAGATGCCGACTTCCGCGGCAGGGCGTTTAGTCTGAATCAGTCGTCGACACAGCTGGCTACGATGATCGGACCCGTTTTGGGCGGCTTTTTAGGCGGCTGGATACCGATCAAGCTGGTCTTTATCCTAAACGGAGTCCTCTTGCTGGTTACAGCTATCTGGGTCAAGGTGAAGCTGCCGATCCCGCCGGTACCCGGTACGCAGCCGGTCAAAGAAAGCCTGAACCGGTCCGCGGGTTAAAAAAAAAGCACGTGCCAAGCAAAGAACAGACAGAGATCTAGCCAAGACCAACATATCCCAAACGAAGAAGCTGCCCCTCAAGCAGGATAGACCTGCGGAGGGCAGCTTCTTTTCTGTCTAACAAACATGAACGCTAGGGTTACTTGAAGTTTTCACTCCGGTAGACTTCTTTTCCTTCAAACAGGGTCCAAAGAATCTCGGTCTTGTTGATTTCCGAAGCAGGGATCGTGAACAAGTTCTTGTCCAGTACGACCAGGTCCGCTCTTTTGCCCGCTTCAATCGAACCGGTGATATCCTCTACATATGTCGAATACGCGCCGTCAATCGTGAAGCTGGCGATCATGTCAGCCAGCGTGGCACGCTCGCTCGGATTGGCGATATCCTTGAAATCGGTCTTCCCTTCTTCGATGCGAGTGACGCCTTGCTGAATGCCGTGGAGCGGATTGAATTCTTGGGTGACGATGTAGTCGCTGCCAGAGGCCATGATGACGCCGGCATTGATCAGGCTCTTCATCGGGTATTCCTGTTCGGCGCGCTCGCGGCCGAGGTACGGCACTTCGATCTCTTCAAAAAAGCCCGGTTCTTTGAGGAACCAATACGGCTGCGGAATCCCCACCGCCCCCAGCTTTTTGAAGCGCTCAATATCTTTGGGATTCACCAGCTGCAAATGCACGACCGACGGACGCGCGTCACGCTTGCCGTTTTCTTTTTCCGCATACTCAAACCCATCCAGTGTGATTCTCGTCGCTGCGTCCCCAATCGAGTGGACGTGGAGCTGGAAGCCGGCCTTGTCCGCAGCAGCGGCAGTTTTCTTATAGGCTTCGGGCGTCCAGATCAGTTGGCCATGGGTGTCCTTATGCTTGTATGGCTCTTCCAGATAACCGGTTCCGCCTTCCACCACGCCGTCCATAAAAATTTTCACAGCGTTCACCTGAAAATGGGGACCTTTGTTTGCTTCCCGCAGTTTGATGAAATCGTTCACTTGTTCCGGCCCTTTTTCCGGATCGGCGGTAAATGCATTACGGAAACGGACGGTCAGTTTGTCCTGCTCGGACAGTTTTTGATACGCTTCCAGCACATTCGGATAGCGAAGCATGTCCGGGTCGCGTGCTGTCGTCACGCCTCTCTCGGCGGCCAGCTTCTGATATTCGAGAATGCCGTTCATGTATTGCTCCACGGACAACCCCGGGATTTGTTTCAGCACCAGATCCATTGCTTTTTCACGCAGGGTTCCGGAAGCCTCTCCTGTTTCCGGATCGCGTTCGATCAGACCGCCCTCGGGATTGGGCGTATCATTGCCGATGCCCGCAATTTCCAGCGCTTTCGAGTTCACCCAGAGGGAGTGGCCGTCATCCGAGGTGAGCGCGATCGGGACATCCTTGGAAATCGCATCGAGCGCCTCCTTGCGAGGACCGATCCCCGTGGCTGCCGAGTTAGTCCAGCCGCGTCCCTGGATTGCCTTTTCACTCGGGTATTTTTCCGCGAATTGTTTCACGGCTTCTACGTATTTCTCGATCGATCCCAGATCAAACAGATCGACGGTATAGATCATACCGGTGGTCTTGCTGGCATGGGTATGACTGTCGATGAAGCCGGGCAACACCATTTTTCCTTTCAAATCGACGACTTTGGTCTTTTCTCCGGCGTAGGCCTTGGCGTCCTCGGTAGACCCGACGAACACAATGGTATCCCCTTTGACCACGACGGCCTCCGCCCAGTTGCGGTTGCGGTCAACCGTGTAGACAGCCCCGTTCTGCAGGATCAAATCCGCGGGTTGAACCGATGACTTGCCTGATGCAGCCGGCGCGGCATGTCCGATGGACGGCACCAGCAATGAGGCAAGCAACAGAGCGCTTGCCGCTTTCTTTGCAAACATACTACTCCTCCGTTTCTCTGTCTGACGATGCAGATATAAATAGGACGGCTAAGAAAATGACGAATGATCAGTATTTTTGACGCCGCTTCGTTCATCATAATGTACGCTGGCGATGTTTAGCAATTCAAAATTTACCGATTGGCAAGACGAAAAATAAGCAGGTCCCCCTTCGATTGCGAGCCCGGGGGACACCTGATCCGAGCAGTAAGGCATCAATCATTCGGAGAGCGAGCGGAGCAGCTCCTCCCAGGAGAAAAACAGACGGACGATGTCTTCCTCGATCAGCCTGGTACCGAGCTGTACCTCGACAATCTCCAGCTCAGTGACGGCCCGGATGGCATGCTTTGCCCCAACCGGAATGTGGGCGACATCACCCGGCTTCATCGGAATGAACCGGCCATCGAGCACCAGCTCCCCTCTGCCGACGATCACGGTCCATATCTCGCTTCGCTGCATGTGGTACTGATAGCTGAGATTCTTCCCCGCCCGTATCCGCAGGCGCTTGGTCAAAAATTCGCTCCCGTCGTCCAATGTCTGATAATCCAGCACCCGATAAGATCCCCACCGCCTCTCTTCAAACATCGGGCGTCGTCCGAGGAAAGCGGCCACAGGCGTGTACCCGATCCCCCGGAGAGCAGGACAAGCTTCATGGATTCGCACCCCTTTTCTGACTGACTCTGTGATCGCATGTAATATCCATATGTGCGAGCCTCCCCCCGCGAGTGTATCAATCGACCGGATGATTTGCGGAAAGTTCTCTCCCAGTGAACACGCGCCCCCGCATAACGCAGGGTCTCCCGCGGAAAATGGATGCATGGCCGTTGCGGCTCAGTGAAACTGACATACAATGTCCAATAGAAAAAGATGCATAATGTTCACGAGAATCTGGAGGTTTACCATTCATGCTAACCTGGAGGGAACGCTACCAGCATTGGCTCAATCGAGCGGAAATGGATCGAGAGGTGAAGCAGCAGCTCCTGGCGTGGAAGGATAACGAGGCTTTGCTGGAGGACTGTTTTTATCGAGATTTGGACTTCGGCACCGGAGGGATTCGCGGTGAAATCGGACCCGGCCCAAACCGAATCAATCGCTACACCATTCGCAAGGTTGTCGAGGGATATGCCCGCTATTTGCTGGATCGTCACGCGGCTGCGCGAAACAGCGGCGTCGTGATTGCCTACGATACGCGCTACAAATCCGGCGATTTTGCCTGGGAAGCCGCCTGTTTATTGGGCAAGCACGGCTTTCGCGTGTACCTGTTTGACCGCGCCTGCCCCACACCGCTGCTCTCCTACGCTGTCCGGATGAAAAAGGCAGCAGGTGGGATCATGTTTACCGCGAGCCACAACCCCCCCGCGTACAATGGATGCAAGCTGTATGGCGCGGACGGCGGCCAATTGACGCCTGCCATAGCCGACCGGATTACACAGAAGATCCGTAAAATCGAGGATGAATGGTCGCTTTCCGTGCTCGATGAGGCTTCGCTGCGAGAGAGCGGGCGATTGACGCTGATCTGCGAAGACGTCCTGCAATCGTATTTGTCCTGCCTGCAAGCAGTCCGGTTGCGGCCGAATGAAAAGGCGGCGTCAGACAGACTTGAAGCCGCCCCGAATGCCAGCCCCCCGTTGTCGATCGTATTTACCCCCTTGCACGGCACTGCCCTGGAAACCATGCAGCGTACATGGGCCGCATGCGGCTACCCGCAGCCGACCATCGTCAGCGAGCAAGCCGATCCTGACCCTGCTTTCTCGCAAGCCTCCTCTCTCAATCCCGAGGAAGTCGATGCCTTTTCGCTGGCGATGCGCTACGGCCGGCAGGTGCACGCCGATTTGTTGCTGGCGACAGATCCGGACGCGGACCGACTGGGTGTCGCCGTATTGGATTCGGAAGATCATTACCAAGTGCTGTCCGGCAATCAGCTTGGTGTGTTGTTGCTCGACCATATCCTTTCCGTGAAAGCCGAGGATGGCACGCTTCCCACGAATGGCGCAGTGCTGAAAACGATCGTCAGCACGGAGCTGGCGCGAGCGATCGCAGACGCATACGGAGTTGCCACGATCGACACCCTGACCGGCTTTAAATACATCGGGGAAAAAATGAGCGCGTATGCAGAGTCGGGCGTATATCAATTTCTCTTTGGTTTCGAAGAGAGCAACGGGTATGTGATCGGCGATTTTGTCCGGGATAAAGACGGCATCCAGGCCGCCATTTGGACGGCTGACATGTGCGCACGCTGGAAGGCGAATGGCAAAACCTTGCATCAGAGGCTTTTGGAGCTCTACGCCGTCTATGGATTCTATCAGGAAGAGCTGGTCTCTCTGGAGCAAAAGGGAAAAACGGGAGTCAGTCGGATCGCCGCCCTCCTCGATCATTTTCGCCACAACGCGTATCCCGATTTCGCCGGTGAAGAGGTGGCGAAAAAGGAAGATTATCGGCAGGGAACCTGTCAGGACTTCGTCCAGCGTCGTACCTACCCTCTCGCCCTGCCACTGTCCAATGTGTTGAAATATACGCTCGCGGACGGCTCCTGGTTTTGTCTGCGGCACTCAGGGACCGAACCCAAAATGAAATGCTATTTTGGCGTGAAAGGCTCGTCTTTGGAGGAGAGCAACCGCAAGCTGGCGCGGTTGAAGCAAGAGGTCCTGTCGCTTACCGACCGCTTGCTGTCCGAGTCACAGTCTGCCGCAGGGGAGGCGTAGTCTTTGAAAATACTTTTGGCTACCTTTTGGTACCTGCCCCATGTAGGTGGGGTGGATACCTATCTAAAAGTGCTGAAACAAGGATTGGAGGAACGCGGGCATCAGGTAGAACTGCTCGCCCACCATCCCAGCATGAGTGAAATTTATCAGCCGCTCAGCGGGAAAACGATCGAGAAAAAGCCGATTCTCTATCCTCTCTATGAGCTGATGATGGATTATTTTCAGCGGGAGCAGCCGGATTTGGAAGATTGGGCCCGCTTTCGCGAGATTGAAAGCTATGCATTTGAATTGGCTTCCTCTCTGTTTTCATTGGATCAGTTCGATTTGATCCATACTCATGACGTCATCTCCACGCGGGCCTATGCCCGCATTCGCCCCGAAAGAACGGCTCATGTGGCGACCATTCACGGTTTATTGATGGAAGAGTTTTTTGTCACGGGAGAAATCACGCAGGAGGGCAGCGGCAGATGGAAATACAGCTTCATCGAAGAGCGGCTCGGCGCCTCCTCCGCCGATCGGACCATCCTTCCCAGCGAGTGGCTGCGCAGGGAATACGTCAATCGCTTTTTCGTCAATCCGGAAAAGCTGACCGTCATCCCCTACGGGCTGAATACGGAGCAAATCATCCGGGAGGCGGACGCCATCACGCCCATCCCGCGATCAGACGCCAAGCTGGTCTTCCTCTGTCCGGCGAGGCTCGTCCCCTACAAAGGCCAGCGTTATCTGATCGAAGCGCTGGCTAAATTGCGCCAGGTGCGCGACGATTTTATCTGCCAGTTTGCCGGGGATGGCTCGCAGCGTGCAGAGCTGGAGGCATTGGCGGCTTCCTTGGGACTGCAAGATCATGTCCAGTTCCTGGGCAACCGCAGCGATGTCGTCCGCCTATTGAAACAAGCGGATGTATTCGTCCTGCCTTCGCTCGTAGAAAATCACTCCCTGGCCGTCATGGAGGCGCAGGTGATCGGCCTTCCCGTCATTACGACGCGTGCGGGAGGAAATGGAGAGCTGTTGACGCCGCTGCACACAGGCATGCTGGTGGAGCCGAGAAACAGCCAGCAGCTGGCAGAGGCACTGCTTACGCTGATGGAAAATCCCGACCTCAGAAAAAGGATGGCGGAAAACAGCAGGCGGTGGGGAAGAAAGCATTGGCATCCCGCCAATATGATCGAAAGAACGCTGCACGTGTACGAACAGGCATGTGAAGATAGAAAATGAGGAGGGGCCGCTTGATCATCCGGCCGTACGGTCCCCGTTGTCTGGTTGACGAAATCTTCCAACTCTTTTTTTGCCTCGGCATCCAGAGCGGCGATCCGCTCTTCAAAGAGCGTTTTGGCAAAAGTGTACAGCTCCAGGTCGAGCTCATTTTGCGCTTTGATGATCTCGATAACCTCCGGTGAAATCTCCTCCTGATGAGGACGATTCGGTGTGACATTGGACTTCCACAGCGAATCGATTTGCGTCCACCCGAATGTACTTTTCAACAAATACACCGATTCCGCGAAGCGCTCCGTCAGACCGATCACCGAAAAATGCTTTTGCAAGTTTTCTTTTGCCCGGCCGAGATCTACACCTCCCCCTGCCAGGTATTGGATCATATTATTGGACACCTGGGGAAAGTCGGATGACAGAAACTCAGTGATCGACATCTGGATTTCCGGCTGTTTGAAGGAGTACAGCGAGAGAAGCCGATCGATCGGGTGCCGCAGAATCGTCGCGTACGTATACGGCCTTGTCACGTGGCTATGCAATCCGAAAAAGTAATGGCCATAGACGCATTTGATCCGTCCCTCTTCATCCAGCCGCAGCTTTTCTTCCATTTCCTTTTCATTGTGATAGAGCAGTTCCCGTTCCGTTTCCGCATACTCCCTCGTGACCATCTCCAGCATAGTGGTTCCGGCCGTCTTCGGCAGATGGATAAAGAAGAGCAAGGGATGCTTGTGATGTTCGGACAATGCCACGTTCAGACCACCTCCTGATCCAAAACGGATAAGAATCTCGGGCGCAAGATGTGACCCTATGTGACGAGAATACCGTATACCTCCTCCGAAGGAAGCGGGATAAATGTCTGCTGCCCGCTCTCTCGGCGAAGGATGTGGATTCCGGCAGCGCGCCTGTCTGCACCCCGCCGCAGGTTGCTTTGACCGACGTAGATCGTATCGTCCCGAATGGCCAATCCTCTCGTGTACGAAGGGGCCACAAAGAGAGTCTCACTCCCGCTCATCGGCACCTACCCCATTCCTAAAGTCAACACGTACTTGCCTTGCACATATACTGAGGTATCAACCTTTTTTAGTGGAAAGGAGAACTATGAGAATCGCGTTTTACTACGACTCCTCCTTTGATTGGAATGACCAAGATCTGGAGACCAAAGGAGTCGGAGGTTCCCAATCCGCGCTCATTTCGATCACAAGAGAACTGGCCAAACGGCATGATGTCACCATCTTTAACAGCACCTCCCGCGAAGGGCGGTACCATGGCGTGGTCTACCGTCATGTGAATCGTTTTGACCATGAGGAAAGATGGGATGTGTTCATCAGCTTCCGCTGTGCCGTGCCTCCTAACGTACATGCCTCTTGCAAGCTCCACTGGTGCATCGATCCCGGGGACAACAGCGTGGAGAAAGACCATGCCTACGTTGACAAAATTATCACCATCAGTCCCTTTCACACCAAAATGATGCGCAATATTTTTCATCTGAGCCAAAGCAAGATCTATGAGGCCCGTCTAGGCGTCAGGGCGGACGAGTATCTCAGCGATTTCCCTAAGGTACAGGGGAAACTTATTTTTTGTTCGGCTCCCGAGCGCGGTCTGCAGCATGTTCCGCGCATTTTCGAGCGAATCAAACAGCGGGTGCCGGAAGCCTCTCTGGTGATTACGATGGACTACTCCCTCTGGGGCTTCGATCCCGATATCGCCCATTATCGCCGGCTTTTTGCAGGACTGGACGGCATTCGCTACCTCGGCAACGTGCCGCGACACCAGTTAATTGAAGAGCAAAAGACGAGCATGGTCCATCTCTACCCCTGCGACGGCCCCTACGAGATGTTCTGTCTTGCTTCCCTGGAGTGCCAGGCTGCCGGGACGCCTACCGTCGCCACCCATCAAGGCGCCCTCTCCACGACTGTCCAGGACGGGTATACGGGGAAACTGATCTACACGCTTCCCGATTACGATCCTGATTTTTATCAGACTTTTGCCGACTCCGTCGTACAGTTGCTGCAAGACGGTCCTGCCTGGGAGAAGATGAGCAGGCAAGCGAAGCATCGCGCTTTGAGCCAATTCTCGTACGAAGGCTTGGTGCAAGAACTGGAGCAGCGCTTTTTGGAGTGGTCCCGCTAATCGCCGACGCCTTTTTTATCCTATTACACCGCGCCACAAAGGGAAACGGCGTATGGCCGAGAAACAAAAGATACAGAAATACCCTCCTCTGCTAAGGAGGGCATGTGTCTCATCTCATATTAGCTTGCTCCCTGGATAAACTGCCCCAGCAGGACGCGGGCTTCTTCTTCTGTACACTGAACGAGGGGATGCTTCATCGCATAGGCGGCAACCGGCAGGATGGAGCCGGAAAGCCGGCGCTCCAGGGCGAGCTTGCAGCAACGGATCACATCGATGACGATGCCCGCACTGTTCGGGGAGTCTTCGACGGACAGCTTCACATCCAGCTTCACGTCCGCGCCGCCAAACTGGCTGCCCTCGATGCGTATATGGCAAATTTTATTGTCTTTGAGCCAGGGGATATAGTCACTTGGCCCGACATGAATGTGCTCCTCGGCCAGCGGCGTCTCCAACTGCGACTGTACGGCTTCCGTCTTCGAGATTTTTTTCATGGCCACACGCTCTCGGTTCAGCATGTTGAGAAAATCGGTATTCCCCCCGATATTCAATTGATAGGTGCGGTTGATCCGAATGCCGCGTTCCTCACAGAGGCGGGTCAATACCCGGTGAATGATCGTTGCCCCGAGCTGAGACTTGATGTCATCTCCGATGAGCGGCAAGCCAGCCTGCTCGAATTTGTCCGCCCATTTCGGGTCGGACGCGATAAAAACGGGGATGCAATTGATAAAAGCCACACCCGCCTCAAGTGCGCATGATGCGTAATGTTCTGTAGCCTCTACACTGCCAACGGGCAAAAAGTTGATCAGCATTTCTGCTCCGCTCTCGCGCAATTCCCTGACAATGTCACAAGGGGGCAAGGAAGATGGCCGGAAGCGTCTCTCCTCGGCAAAGGAGTCCATGTGGGAAGATATCCCGTCCAAAAGATGGCCCATCTTGACCACTACCGTCGATTCTTCTACATCTGCGGCAAATACCTTGGTGCAATTGGGCGCGGCAAATATCGCCTGATGAAGAGGCGTTCCCACTTTTCGGTCATCAATGTCAAAAGCCGCGACAATCTCTATATCCCCGGGTTCATATCCACCGATTGACGGATGGATCAAGCCGCTTGCATCGGTTGACCTGCTCTTGTAATAGGAAATGCCCTGCAACAAGGCAGACGCACAATTCCCCACCCCGACAATGGCCGCTTTGATACTTGGCATCTTGATTCCCCCTTTTCCTGAAGCGGTTTGCCACGAGCAGCCGTTCCCACATGATTTACTTTCTCAGTCTATGCAGCGTCCGGTGTCCCGGTGAACCGAACAGCATGGCTGAAAGCATGCATAGAAAAACCAGTCTTAGCACAAACTAGAAGGAGTTACTCTTTCCTGCACGGTGACAAACTGGAGGTGTCTTGCATTGTTTGCAAAAAGAAATCAGGAGCCCGTACCTGAGCTGGAAACGACCATTTGGACCTGCAGCAACGATGACTGTACCTGCTGGATGAGAGAAAATCTGACCTTTGAAGAGGAACCTACCTGCCCGATGTGCAGCTCTTCGATGACGAAGGGGACGCGAATGCTCCCGCCGCTGACTTGGAATGTATTTCGGTAAGCGATAAACGATAGAAAAAATGCCAACCCTGGACCGCAGGGTTGGCATTTTCTATATACGCCGGTCTCTTTTAGGGGCACCGGCCCGGGATATGAAAGGCCCGGCTCTTGATTTCAAGCGGAATGCCGGCGGTCACCAAGAACACCTGGTCACTGACTGCGGCGACGCTCTGGTTCATGATTCCGGATAAATCGCGAAACTGTCTGCCGAGCAAATAGTCTGGCACCAGACCGTAACCGACCTCATTTGAGACGAGCAGGATCGTACCGGGAAAATCCCGCAGCTCCTCGGTCAATTCTTCGATTCGCCGCGACACCTTTTCCATCGGCTGGTCATGCTCATGCCGCAGCAGCCAGTTGGAGAGCCAGAGGGTGAGGCAGTCCACGAGGATCACGGGGTTTTTTGATTCCCGCTGCCACTGCTCTTTGATTCGGCGCAAGCATCCGCTCAAATCATACGCCTCCCAGGCCGTTTCCCAGTGAAAGGCGGCTTGTGCCCGCTCCTCTTGGTGCCGGCGGATACGCTCCCTCATCTCCGCATCCCCCGGGATCGCCGTGGCCACAAAAAGACCGCTCTCGCCCAGCTGTGCCGCATAGGTGGAGGCGAAACGGCTCTTGCCGCTTCTGACGCCGCCTGTAATCAGGATGACCATGGGTACAACCTCCCGTATACAAGAATGCATGGCAAAAGCTGATCGCTCTATTCCCGCTGAGACCGCAGCATGATTTGCGGCAACTCGTGCACGGGATGATCCAGCACAATCGGCTCGATCCCATAGACGTCTTTGATCAATTCAGCCCGCAAGATTTCTTCAGGGACGCCCACTCCGATCTGGCGGCCTTTGTTCAAGAGAAGAATCCGGTCGCAGTAGAGTGAGGCCAGATTCAGGTCATGCAGGACCGCAATCACGGTTGTCTGTCGCGTCCGTTGCCAGCGGTGGACGGTATCCAGCAGCTGAATTTGGTAGCCGATATCGAGATAGGTCGTCGGCTCATCCAAAAGAAGCAGCCGGGGCTGCTGAGCCAGTACTTTGGCCAGAGCGACACGCTGCTTTTCTCCGCCGCTCAGCTTTTCCAGCGTGCGATCCTGCAAGTCGTCGAGCCGCAGTGTCCGCAGGATGTCATCAATCATGTCCGAGGAATCCGCTTTCTCCGTACCGAGCCAGCTCTGGTAGGGATATCTGCCCATCTCCACCACCTCCCGGACGCGAAAGCCGACTGGAGGCAGGGGCTCTTGCTGAAGGACGGCCAGCCACGTAGCCAGATCCTTCCGCTTGTACTGCGAAACGAGCTTCTCCTGCAGCCAGATCTGCCCGTCACCCCAGGATTCTACCCCGGAGAGCAGCTTGAGCAGGGTGGACTTTCCGCTTCCGTTGGGGCCGATTATGCCGAAGAATTCGCCCGGCTCTACGGAGAAGTTCAGACTGCTCAGAACAGAGCGGCCATTGTAGTTTTTAGATACATCCACGACCCGGATCACATCGCTTCCCCCTTACCCGAACGCTGTTTTTTCTTCAACAGATACGCGAAGAAAGGCGTTCCCAGAAAAGCTGTCACGACTCCCAAAGGGATTTCGGTCGGACTTAGCACGGTTCGTGCCAGCGTGTCCGCCCAGAGCACGTAGATCCCTCCGTACAGGGCGGACAGCGGCAGCAGCAGCCGGTAGTCCGGACCCGCCATCAGCCTGACGAGATGCGGGACGACCAGTCCGACAAATCCGATAATGCCCGACACGGATACCGCTACAGCCGTGAGCAGGGTGGAGACGGACAGGACGGCGATTTTGGTCTGGTCGACCTCGATCCCCAGGTGGGCTGCCTGCCTCTCCCCCAAGGCAAATACATTCATCGTCCGGCTATAGCCCATGAGAATCACAAGACCCAGGAGCAAGGCCGGCAAAAGGACCATGGTAAAGGGCAAGCCCCGAAAAGCCAGACTGCCCATCAGCCAAAAGAGGATCTCATTGACGACCTGGTCTGAGAGGGACACCAGCAGCGAGACGATCGATCCCAGAAAAGCCTGGGCCACCACCCCGGACAAGATCAAGGTCTCGATATGTATGTTCCCTTGGTTGTTGGCCAGCCGGATCACCATCCAGAGACTCAGCAGGCCGGTCCCGAAGGCCGCCAGCGGTACGCTCCACTGCCCAAGCAAAGCATACTGGAAGCCGAACAGGATCATAAGCGACGCGCCCACTGCCGAGCCGGAGGCGACTCCCAGGGTATATGGATCCGCCAGAGGATTGCGCATGATTCCCTGGAAGCCAGCGCCCGCCAACGAAAGACAAGCGCCGACCAAAATGGCCAGGAGCACGCGCGGAAAACGGACCTTCAGCACGATCTGTTCTGCTGACTGCGGCCAGTCGGCTGACACCAGCATCCCCACGCCGGGAATCTGGTGCAGCAGAATGCCCCACACCTGCGACAGCGGCAGGTCTGCCGAGCCGAGAGAGAGACTCGTCCCTACAGACAGAAAGAGGAGAGCCATCCCGGCTCCTCCAAATAGAAAAAAACGCATTTTCATTTTATTTCATCCGTTCCGGGTAGACGGCTTTGGCCATTTCGTACAATCCTTGTGTAATCCGCGGGCCTGGACGAGACAGCACATTGTGGTCCAGACCGAACACTTGATTTTCCTCAATCGCTTTGATCTTGTCCCAACCATTGCGCTTGCGAATCATCTGGTCCAGACTCTCCCCCGTTTTATCGTCGGTGAAGCCTTTTGCATACAGGATCACATCCGGGTCTTCCTGGAGGATTTTCTCTTCGCTGATCGGATTCCACCCTTCGGTATCGGCAGCGATATTGATTCCGCCCGCCATCGTAATCAGCTCATCGAGAAATTCCCCTTTGCCGACCGTCCAGCCAGCAGAAAACTCCAAATAGACTTTCTTCTTTTCCTCCGGTTTCAGGGTCTGGACAGCTTCGGTGACCTTCGTGATGTCCGCTTTCATCTTCGCGACCAAGTCTTCCGCCTGCTGATTGCGGTCGGTAATTTGTCCGATCAGCAAAATATTGTCCATGATGTCGTCGACGACCTTGGGTTGAAACGTAATCACCTTCAGGTCGAGAGCACGCAGTTTCTCGACGACCTCATTTTTCATCGAAATGCCGCCGATGACCAGGTCAGGCGCATGCGAAATGATCGCTTCTTCATTGGGCGTAACGACGCCGCCGACTTTCGGCTTTGCTTTCGCTTCTTCTGGGTAGTCATCGTAATCGGAGACGGCCACCACCTTGTCACCGAGGCCGAGCGCAAACAGCATCTCGGTCTCTGCCGGCGACGTGGAGACGATCCTCTCCGGCGCTGCTTCAAACGTAATCTCTTGACCTGTTGCATCTTTTATCGTGATCGGATAGCTGGTCGCCTTTGCGCTCGATTCCGCAGATGGCGGCGGAGCGGCGGGGCTGCTCGCTTCTGTTTGCGGCGCTGGTTCTGCTGGTTGGGCGGTTTGACTGGTGCCACCGCAGCCTGCAAGTCCGATGACGAGCACCAAACAGAACAGGAAAAACATCATGCGTCTCATACCATTCTTCTTCCCTTCTGACAAATGTGCAAGCGAAAAGACCCTTTGTCTCCGCGGGGAAACACAGGGCCCACTTCATTTGGATGCCTCTCATTATATCATTGCCACCGGGAAAAAAGAAGCGGACGCGGCTGCTAGACTTGCAGCACGCAGGCACCCCCCAGGCGTCAGCGCAGCAGTTCCTGCACGGCTTGCACCTTCCGTTTTTTATTCATGCGCGCCTCAATCGCCTGATCGACGGTGACGGAGATAAACCGGGTTTTGGTGTTGGGCCGGGACTGGGCGATCAGGTCCAGATCCGCGTGAATCGCTGTTCCGATCGTGACGAAGCCGCCACCTGTCGTCGCATCGCGAAGCAGCAGAATCAGCTCCTTTTCATTGGGCACCATAATCGCCCCGATCGGATAGACGATGTCTACCACATTGGAAGAATTGTCGCCCGCTCCAAAAGCCGGTTCGGTCGGTTTGAAGGTAACCGTGGCGCCCGTGTACCGGTACGCGATATTGTTTGACTCCAGACCCACCTGCCATTCCGAATTGAGAAACGCCCGCAGGCCCTCGTCGCTCAGCCGATAGCTGGAAAGACCGACGACCATGCGGATATCGACAGAGGTAGAAAAAGGAGGAAGGTATTCGTCCGGGATCCGTTTGCCCACCTGCTGGAATACGCCTGGCAGCGGCTCTCCGATCTGCACCTCGTCGCCCGCCTGCAGCTTCCTGCCCTGATAGCCGCCCAGCTGGCTCAGTACATACGTGGATTTGCAGCCGAGCACGTCCGGCACCTGGATCCCGCCCGATACGCAGAGGTACGTCTTGACGCCGCTCGTGGTCATGCGAAAAGAGAGGACATCCCCTTCTTTCACCAGAAGCGACTCCCACATCGGCACGATCTCCGCGTTCAGTTTTGCTTCGCAGGGCGCGCCCGTGATGGCGATCACTGTTTTTTTGCGAAATTCGATCACGGGTCCGAGCAGCGTGATTTCCAGAGCCGCATAGTCTTGGGGATTGCCGAGCAGGAGATTGCCGAGCACATACGAATACTTGTCGGCAGCACCGGAGGGAGGCACCCCGAGGTGGTAGTATTCCTTTCGCCCCATGTCCTGCACCAGTGTCTGCAAGCCGCCGTCGATGATATACAGCATCTCAAAAATCCTCCATCAATTGTCTGATATACTGATCGCGCATGGCGAAATACTCTTCGGGGGAAAAGTCAACGTACTTCATCCGGTACCGGTAGCGGCCCTCCTCCACTTCCGATAAAATCCGGTGGTACTCCCCTTCGTCAACGGGGCGGTGCTTCCAGATGTCCCCCGGCCTCGCCAAAAAGAAGGAATCGCGCAGATCCTCCAGCCTCCCCGTCTGATCGAAAACGGAAACGGCCGACATGCCGATGAGCTGATAGCTCCCAGGAGCGGACAGCGGATAGATCACCGTGAAGGCTCCTCCCAGACCGACCGCCCTGCCTGGCGTGTCCGTGCGGGGGCTGGCGTATTTGGGCGTCTGGATGATCTCCTCCCGCCGCAGCCCCAGCGGATACTCCCAGGCGGTTCCCGGGATGAAGCCCATCATGGAAATCAGGTAGGGACTCCGCGAGTGCGCCTCGATAAAGGCTTCTTTGTCCCGGTAGCCGTTGAGCCGCATCACTAGTTCAAAATTGCTGTCGAAGCCGTGATCGATATTCCGCTCCTGAAACCGTTTTCCATACTCGCGGGTGATCGGGTCGTCGTACCAGATCGGGATCTCGACGATGCGCACCTCCAGATTTAACGCCGAGGGATTGCTTTTGGTCATGTCGATCTCTTTTAAATAATCGAGCAGCGTCGATGCGGAGATCACCTCCGGGTCAAAGCGGATCAGATACGAGGAATTGGACGGACAGATATCCAGGATACCGGGGATCTGGCGCTTTCGCAGCTCGCTCGTGATCGCCAGCGCCTTAAAATTGCTCTCTTCGCTCATATCGCGTGAAATCTCGGCAAATATGTATTCGTCTCCGCCAAAATCAAAGCGGGTCTCCGGCAGCATAAACATCGCCATTCCTCCTTCAGGGAAGAAGTTTTTGCATTCTCCTGCTCAGCGTAGCCGGACTGACGCCCAGAACTTGCGCGGCTCTGGCCGCCGTCCCGTACTTTTGCAAGGCCATTTGAATCAGCTGTGCCTCTACCTCCTCGATGGCGTCCCTGAGCGGGACAATTTCCCGGATGATCGGCTTTTTGTCCATCTCTTGCGGCTTGCGGTCATAGAGATTGCCGAGCACGTCGCGCGCGCCGATCTGGTCCCCCCTCGCCGTTACGACCAGTCGCTCCACCATGTTTTGCAGCTCCCTGACATTGCCTGGCCAATATGCGGGATCTGGTAGGCCCCCGGCACCATGAGGCCAAAGTCGATCGTCGGACAGCCCGCTCCGAAGGTAGACAGATAGGCGCCGAGATTGGCCGTGTTCTTCACCCGGATCGCAGTGAAGATGCCGTCCCGCGTCCCTGCCAGCTCCACCTCGATCACTTCATCTCTGGCGTGGGTAGTCGCCATAAAATGCTCCCTGCGCTCCTCCACCCACTTCACAGGCCGCTGCAGATCTCGTGCAGCGTGAGCGACGACCGCCTCCTCGGTGTAGGTCGCGATCTTGGCGCCGAAGCCCCCGCCTACATCGGGTGCGACGATGCGCAGCTTGCTCTCCGGAATCCCCAGCACATCCGCGTAAATCATCCGGTGGATGTGCGGATTCTGCGAGGTGCACCAGATCGTCATTTCCCCGCCGCCCGGATTGTACTGCGCCACAGCCGCTCTGGTTTCCATCGGATTGGGAATGACCCGCTGGTTGTAAAGCCGCTGCCGGACGACCACTTCCGCCTGTTCGAATACTTCGTCCGGGATGTCCCCGGCTTTCCACAGGAGGGCGAGGTTTCGCGGCACATCGTCATGAAGCTGGGGCGCGCCGTCTTCCAGCGCTTTTTCCTGATGCGTCACCGCTGGCAGCTCCTCGTAATCCACTTCGATCAAATCAAGCGCGTCCCGGGCTATGTACCGATCCTCCGCGATGACGACCGCTACCGCCTCGCCTGCATACAATACCTTTTCCCCGGCCAGCGGGCTCCTGTCTTTGGCCTTGAGGTCAGCGCCAGGCACATACCACATCGTCGGCACAGGCTTCACTTTTCCGTGCAAATCCGCTGCCGTATACACAGCGGCTACGCCGGGGAGCTGCCTAGCCTTTTCCACGTCGATGCCCTTGATTTTGGCATGGGCAAACGGACTGCGCAGAAAAGCCGCGTGCAGCATGCCGGGCAGCTTGATGTCGTCGGTAAATTTCCCGTTACCGGTGAGCAGGCGCGGGTCCTCTTTTCGTTTTACAGGGGTTCCGATGATGGACATGCTTATTCACCCTCCCCGACTGATACTGACTGGGCAGCCTCGGCGCTCTCCGCCGATTTCGCCATTTCACTGGCTGCATGCATCACGGCATCGACGATGAACTGATAGCCCGTACAGCGGCAGATGACACCCTCCAGCGATTCACGCACCTCTGCTTCTGTGGGGCTGGCATTCTCCTGCAGCAGGCCGGCCATCGCCATCATCACACCCGGCGTGCAGAAACCGCACTGCAGCCCGTGCTTCTCCCAAAAGCCTTGCTGGATCGGATGCAGACGCTCCATATTTCCCAAGCCTTCCACTGTCAGAACCTCGGCGCCGTCAGCCTGGACGGCCAACATCGTGCAGGACTTGACCGCGCGGCCGTTGACCATGACAGTACAGGCACCGCATTGACTGGTGTCGCAGCCGATGTGCGTCCCCGTCAAATTGAGCTTCTCTCTCAGAAAGTGGACCAGAAGCAGGCGGGGTTCCACCTCAGCTTCTCTTGCCACCTCATTTACCGTCAGTGCGATTTTGCATGTACGGTTCATTGAGACACCCCCTCATCCTTCTTTTGATTGCGAGTGAGAAAACAAGAGCCCCATCTCTTTTTCCGCCGCTTTGAAAAACTGTCCCATCACCAGCTTGGCTACGCCATTCATGACCCGCTGTCCGACCGATGCAAGCATCCCCGACACCTGCACTTCCGCCGCGCAGTCGAGCCGCACGCCGTCTCCCTCTGGAGAGAGCCGCATGTCGGCTACCGCGTCGATCTCTCCCGGCCCTCCTTTGCCTTTGACCAGCAAGCGGTAAAAGACAGGCTCCTCTTGATCCTCCTGCCTGACCTCACAGGTGAAGACCCCTTTCACCGGACCGACACTCAGGCCCATTTCCGCGTGGTACAGCTGATCAGCCACACGTGAGAAGGATTGGCAGCCCGGAATGGCCTTTTTCAACACCCCCTCGTCCTGCATTCCTCTCCAAACAGTGTCGAGCGGCAAACGAAACTGATGTGTGTACGAGATTTTCAGGCAAGCTCTCCCCTTTCAATCCTGTGTCGTATTCCCTGCAAAATCTCTGTGCAAGCCATGCAGGTCTTTCCCCAGACGCATCGCAAGTATTGTGCCAGACAAGATTCGTCGGAATAATGAGACGATTCAGGCCGCAAGCCCTCGATTTTCTTTCAGTTTTGAACGGCATGCTTTCATTTTTGAAAGATGCGCAAAACAAATACGCCGGCAAAGGCAGGGAGCCTTCACCAGCGTCATGCAAAACTGAAAGGGGACTTAATACTGCTGCTGACTAGACCTCTTCTTTTTTCTCCGTCCATTTGAACAGCACCAGCACACCCGCCGCCAGCAGGACGGCAATGATCAACCGGTACTTGTTTTCTGACAGAAAGACCAGGTCATGTCCAATAAAGGTTTCCAGCACCAGCGACGGCGTCTTGCCTATGACCGTCGCGAGAAAGAAATCGCCGAACGGAATGCGGGCAAAGGATGCCCCCACGTTGACGACCCCCGAAGGTATCAGGGGATTGATCCGCAAGAGAATCAACGTCAGCAAGCGGCGTGATCTGCTCATCTCGGCGAGCCTTTTGAACAAGCGCGTATCGCTTACCTTCTGCAGCTTCGCCGAACGGGATATTCCCCAGCGGTACAGGAGAAACGACACCGTCGCTCCCAGTATTTCGCCCGCGAGCGAGATGAGAAATCCTCCCCACAGCCCAAACACGACGGCATTGGCCGCCGACAGGAACAGGGAAGGCAGGAAACCGGCCACACTGATCAGAACATTGATCAGCAAGCTGGCGACAATTGCGAGAACTCCCCACGATCGTATCCACTCCGAAGTGGATACCACTAACTCCGACCCAATCACTGAAATACAGCCCTCCCGTATGGAAACAGCATAAAAAGCCCGGATGACCGCTTCGACCGGCCGCCCGGTTTGAAAAAGTGGCGGCAGAGCTAGACTAATTCCAATGGCTCTCTAAAAGAGTACCAGAAAAACGGGAAAAAGGGAGCAGCGAAATTCCATTTCGCACACAAATGGCGAAGAAGAACCACGCGGGCAAAAGGAAAAAGATGTTTCTCTGCCGAAGTATTCTGGGTTCAGCAAAACGAAAGGAAGGAAACGAACATGGATTGCATTTTTTGTAAAATCGTAAAGGGCGAGCTGCCGGCAAACAAGGTATACGAGGATGAGCACGTAGTCGCCTTCCACGACATCAACCCGATCGCACCGGTGCACGTCCTGACCATCCCGAAAAAGCACATCACCTCTGTCTTGGACATCAAGCCCGAAGACAAGGAATTGATCGGCCATCTCCACCTCTCCCTGCAAAAGGTAGCGGCAGAAGTCGGCGTAGACGAGACGGGCTTCCGCGTGATCACCAATACGGGCGTACACGGACAACAAGCCGTTTTCCACATCCATTACCACCTGATCGGCGGCCGCCAATTGGAGTGGAAGATGTAGCTGTTCTCTCCAAAGAAAAAGACAATGCTCCCCGCTCCGTCGAGCGCGGCATTGTCTTTTTTTGCTTCGTATCCTTTGGCACTTTCCGTAAGCGAATGCAGCCGTGAGCGTTTAGCGTGCAGCCCGGAGCCGCCGCTTACTCTGCCGATCCCATGGACTGGGCGATATGCTCGGCAATCAGCTTGCCGTGGTCCCGTCCATTTTCGATAAAGATGGCATTGGCGTGCTCCCCGGAAGCGATGACGCCGGCGATGTAGAGTCCGGGCACGTTTGTCTCCATGGTGTCCGGATCATGAACCGGTTCCCCGCTGTGCGGATCGGTCTGTGCCCCCAGTGCAGCGAGCATCGCCCGGTCCGGCCGAAAGCCGATCAGGGAAAAGACAAAATCATTGGCAAGGGTCCGCACCTCTCCTCCGACGCGGACGACCAGCTCCCGCTCGCGGATCTCCTGCACTTCCGCCGCGTAAAGCACCTGTATTCTGCCCTTTTCCGCCAAGCTCTCAAAAACCGGCCGGGTCCAGGCTTTCACCCGATCGGAGAGCGTCGGCTTGCGGCAGAGCACCGTCACCTCTGCCCCCGCCCGCTCCAGCTCCATCGCGGCGTCTACCGCCGAATTATTGCCGCCAATCACGGCTACCTTCATGCCCGCATAGGGATGCGCCTCCGTGAAAAACGCGGAAACCTTCTTGAGATTTTCTCCCGGGACATGCAAGCGATTGGGATTGTCGAAGTAGCCCGTCGCGAGGACGAGATACCTGCATCGGTATGTCTGTTCCGCTTGAAACCGGTCCCGCGTCCTGACGAGAAATCCCTCCGCTTCTCTCTCCACGTGAAAAACTTCTTCATACAGGTGGATCCTGAGCTGGTGGCGGGCAGCTACCAGACGGTAATAGTTCAAGGCCTCAGCGCGCGTCGGCTTTTCATTCGGGGTCGAAAACGGAATGTCGCCAATCTCCAAACGCTCCGGCGTACTGTGAAAAATCATGTACGTGGGATAGCGGTAAATTGAATGAACCAATGTCCCCTTTTCAATGACCAGCGGGTCGATTCCCCGTCTCTTCAATTCTACGGCGGCGGCAAGGCCACAAGGCCCCGCTCCGATAATCAATACTTGCTCCATGGTCCCATCCATCCTCTGTTTGTCTATTGGATCTCTCTATCACACAGTACCCCCATGATAACATACCCGCGGCCATTCGCGGACACTCCGCCCGTCCCGAGGGCGCTTCTGGCTGCGCTGGCGGTCCATTTTCATGTCATTTCCAGAAAATGAGGAATGAAAGAGCTTTTTCAATTCTTTACACTAAAAAGAGACATAACCGCAACACAGACAGAAAATACATACGAAAGTGAAGAACCATGAAAAAACAACACCCGATCATGCTTACCTTCTTTTTGTGGGCCTCGTCCCTCTTGTGCCTGACGGTCGGCGTCTCCTCGTCCGACGCGAAGACCGCATCGCTGAAAGACATCGCGGACAGCTACGCCCGGGCTGAGATCCAATCGCTCTATCAGGCGGGGATCGTCCTCGGCGATGCAGACGGGTATTATCACCCCAAGCAGCCGGTGACCCGCGCGGAATTCGTCGCCATGCTCACCCGCACCTGGGGACTTTTGCCTGTCAAGAGTCAGTATCCGGCCTATGTCGATGTGCCGAAAAGCTCTTGGGCATACGGGCCTGTACAAGCCGCGGTTTCGCTCGGCATCGCCAACGGCACAACGGCCACGACATTTTCGCCAAACCGCACCATCTCGCGTCAGGAGGCAGCCGCCCTGCTGATCAGGGCCTTGCAGGACGAGCCTGCGCAGCCGCACTCGCTGCCGCTGCATGACGCCCGTGACGTCGCCGGATGGGCGCGCCCGTATGTACATGAGGTCATCCGCCAAAAAATACTGGTCGGTTATCAGGGGTATTTTCGCCCAAACGCCGCTCTGTCCCGGGAAGAGACAGCCGTGATCCTCAGCCGCTTGAAGACAAAGGCGGGACAAGGCGCATCCGCCAAGCAGCCGATCATCCTCGGCTGGCAATACCAGACCAGCACCCAGGAATTTATTGATTTGATCAAAGATTCGCCGGTCAATACGCTGTCGCCGCGCTGGTATTACCTGCAGGCGGATGGCTCTGTCTCGGACCACACCGATGCGGCCATCGTCCGCTGGGCGCATCAGAACGGCAGAAAGGTATGGGCGCTGTTTGGCAACCGCTTTGACGCCAAAGCGACGCACGAGATGCTCACATCTCCCGCCAAACGGGCCGCCGTCATCGCTCAACTGGAAGAGTTCAGCGTCAAATACCAATGGGATGGAGTCAACGTCGATTTTGAGAATATCAAGCCGGAAGACCGCTATTCCTTTACGCTTTTTGTCAAAGAGCTGACGGCCGCGCTGCATAAAAAAGGCCTGAAAGTATCGGTCGATGTTCCGCCGGATTCCCAGTCCGATTGGAGTGCTCCCTACGATTACGTCCAGTTGGGCAAAATCGCCGACTACATCGTATTGATGGGGTATGAGGAGCACTGGAGCGGCGGTCCTGCGGCCGGTTCCGTCTCTTCCGTTCCCTGGCTCGTGAAGGCGTCCGATCATTTGCTGTCTCTCGTACCGCCGCAAAAATTCATAACCGGGCTTCCGCTCTATACGCGCGACTGGTACCGGGAAAATGGCACGCTGCTGTCCAGAGACCTGCTCATCCTGGAATCGTATCGGCTGCTTGCGCAAACCAAGCCAACACTGAAATGGGATCCAGCCGTTTCCCAATACAAGGCGGTCTATGCGAAAAACGGGATCACGCATTCGCTCTGGCTGGAAGAAAGCCGATCGATCGGAGCCAAGCTGCGCGCCAGCATGGATCAGCCGATCGCCGGATTTGCTTTTTGGTACGTCGGAGAACCCTTGCCGGATGTGTGGAATGTCATTTCCAATGCGTGGACTCTCCATAAGTGGAAAATGAGGGGAACATCCTCGTAGCGATCTGTGAAAACGCGGCTTCGCCAGCGGCATGGTGCTGGGCGAAGCCGCGTTGCGCTATATCCCATTGTTCCTAAAAAAAAACAAGCCTGGGTCAAAGCAGGCTTGTTTTTTTATCCGCGGCGACTGTTCCGCTTCTCTCAGCTGATTTTTTGCAGCTTCTCTCAGCTGATTTTTTGCAGCAGCTTCCCTTTGAGCTGCGTAAGCATGTCGGCCGTCATTTTGTCCAGGTCATACTCTGCTTCAAAGCCCCATTCTTCTTTGGCGGCCGTCGGGTCGATGGAGTTCGGCCAGCTTTCGGCGATCGCCTGGCGAACTGGATCGACATCATATTGCAGCGTAAACGAGGGAATATGCTTTTGAATGGCCCGTGCCACATCCTCCGGCTCGATGCTCATGGCCGTCACATTGAAGGCATTGCGATGCTTCAAGCGGGACGGGTCTGCCTCCATCAATTTGATGATCGCTTGCAGAGCATCCGGCATGTACATCATATCCATGTATGTTCCTTTGGCGATGTACGAAGTGTACGTCCCGTCCAGGATCGCTTTGTAATAGATTTCGACGGCATAGTCGGTCGTGCCCCCGCCGGGTGGGGTGACGTAGGAAATCAGCCCAGGGAAGCGGACTCCCCGCGTATCGACGCCGAATTTATGGTAGTAGTAATCGCACAGAAGCTCACCCGCTACTTTGTTCACGCCGTACATCGTCGTCGGACGCTGGATGGTGTCCTGCGGTGTCTGATCTTTTGGCGTGCTGGGACCAAATGCCCCGATAGAGCTTGGCGTGAAGAACTGGCATCCCAGCTCGCGGGAGACTTCGAGCGCATTCACGAGTCCGCCCATGTTCAAGTTCCAGGCCAGGAGCGGTTTGGCTTCTGCCGTCGCGGAGAGCAGTGCCGCCAAATGCATGAACGTATCGACCTGATGCTTTTTGGCGATCTCGTACATCGCTTTGGCATCGGTTACATCCAGGAGTTCAAAGGGTCCAGCCTGTACGGTGGGATGGTCTTTCGGCATTCTGATGTCAGTCGCGATCACATTATGCGCGCCGTATACGTCGCGCAGCTTCGCCGTCAATTCGGAACCGATCTGACCCAGTGCACCGGTAATGATGATTTTTTTCATGAAAGAATCCCCATTTCTTTGCCCACTTTTTCATAGATGCGAAGTGCTTCATCCAGCATGTCTTTGGTATGGGCGGCTGTCGGCATATTGCGGACGCGGCCGGTCCCTCTTGGCACGGTCGGGAATACGATGGACTTGGCGTAGACGCCTGCTTCATACAAGCGCTTGCTGAACTCCTGCGTCTTCTGTTCCTCGCCGATGACGCAAGGGGTGATCGGCGTCTCGCTGTTTCCGATGTCAAAGCCGAGTTCCTTCAAGCCTTTTTTCAGGTAATGGCCGTTCTCCCAGAGACGGTCATGCAGCTCCGTGCTGCTTTGCAGAATATCGATGGCCGTCATGCTTGCAGCAACGTCCGCTGGCGTGAGCGACGTCGAGAACAGGAACGGTCTGCTGCGTACCTTCAGCCAATCAATCAGGTTCTGTCTGCCGGCCACATACCCGCCGACTACCCCGATCGCTTTGGACAGGGTGCCGATCTGGAAGTCGATTTTATCCGAGAGGCCAAAATGCTTCACGGTGCCTGCCCCTTTGCCGAGGACGCCGGAACCATGGGCATCATCGACGTAGGTGATCAGGTCGAATTCTTCGGCCACCTCGACGATTTCCGGCAATTTGGCGATGTCGCCATCCATCGAGAAGACGCCGTCCGTAATCACCATTACTTTTTTGTACTTGCCGGACTCGACGGCCTCTTTTGCTTTGGCGCGGAGATCGTCAATGTCGGAGTGGTTGTAGCGAATGATCTGGGCGCGGGACAGGCGGCAGCCGTCGATGATCGAAGCGTGGTTCAGCTCGTCGGAGAGAATGGCGTCGTCCTTGTCCATCACAGCAGAGATCGCTGCCATATTGCAGTTGAAGCCGGACTGGTAGGCAATCGCCGCTTCTGTCTGCTTGAAGGCGGCCAGCTTTTCCTCGAGCTGGATATGAAGCTCCAGCGTCCCGTTGATCGTGCGGACCGCGCCCGCGCCGACGCCGTATTTCTGGGCGGCTTGCACCGCAGCGTCAATCAGCCGCTGGTCGGTGGCAAGACCCAGGTAGTTATTGGAGGAGAGATTGATCAATTGTTTGCCGGAGATCGTGATGATCGGTCCATTTGCGCTTTGCAGAGGATCAATTACGTTATACAGACCTTTGCTCTTCAGATCGGCCAGGTTTTCTTCCAAAAAGCTCTGCAGTTTTTTGCTTCCCATCGTACATCCTCCCGATATGGTGATTTCAGCAGATTCCTGTGTTTTGCGCTGTAAGCAGCATGTGGCGAGATACATTCACCGAGCACATCTGTCTTTATGGTATGTACACACAAAAGGTGAATATCCCCTATATAACAACCTTTATGATAATATCATATCATTTTATTCAAAAAACGTCCATATGACGTAGACATATTTGGAAGCGTTAACATAGCGGCCTCCTCCCCTATTTACCCTCTCCTTTTTTTGGAAAAGATAGACCTGTCCGCCACCTGCTTTTGTACATAAAATAAACGCAGCCGGTCCCTTTGTTTCGGATCCGGCTGCGCCAAACTTCTCCGCTTGTATCAAGCGTTATTTCTTTTTTTCCGATTTAAAGATTCCTTCTGGCGCTTCGCCCGCCCTTTCAAAACCATTCTCCCCCCGTTGATGGGACACATGGCCTGGCAATGGCTCTCCGCCAACCAGCTGCTTTAACACAAATTCACGTGCCAGCTGGGGAGTCATTTTTCGGTACCAAATGCCTTCGGGATAGACGATCACCACGCAGGAATCCTCACAGCGTCCGTTGCACATCGTTTTGGTCGTGTGCACCTGATCGTCCAACCCAGCATCCGTGATCGCGGCGCGGATGGCTTTGGTCAGCTCCTCCGCTCCTTCCCGCGTGCAGCTTCCACCATTGCAAAGAAAAACATGCTGTTTGGTGCGTGATAAGTTCCAGGTAGACATTTTTCCCCCTCCTCTCCCTCTCTGTCTAGCCAAACAGAAACAAAACCTGAATGTTCATTGTAGCAATCTTCTTCTCTCTTGTCAGGAGAATTCAATCCCGGTGGCTTCGTTCCGTGCAAAGCACAACCCAATCATCATATAGAATGAACGAACGTTGACGATACGGGTACGCAAAAAAAGAGACCGCTGAATTGAAAGCGGCCTCCCTCTCCGGGTTACGATCGGACGGCTCTGGATGCATTGACCCGTCCATAGAGCCAATAGACGCCGGTGCCTGCCACCGGGTCAGACGTGGACAGGATGGCATTTCTGCGAGCAATCCCGCCAAGCCGGCCACATGCGGAGCCGCCATTGAAGTACCGCTTAGATACGCGTAGTATCCGCCCGGATAGGTGGACAAGATGTTTTCGCCCGGAGCAGCCACCTCCACCCACTGCCCGTAGTTGGAGAAGCCGGACTTTTGGTCCCGCTCATTCGTCGAAGCGACGGCAATGACATTGGCGTAGGCGGCCGGATAGTTGAGCCGGGAAGTTCCCTCGTTTCCGGCGGCTGCCACAATAACCGCCCCCCGGCTCCACGCGTACTGAATGGCTGATTCCAGCGTAGAGGATGAGACTGGTGCTCCCAGACTCAGATTGATGACCTGGGCTCCCCGCTGTGCTGCATAGACGATGCCTCTCGCCACATTGGCCAGATCACCGCTCCCCGAGTTATCCAATACGCGTACCGGCAGGATGGAAGCCAGCGGTGCCATCCCCGCGATCCCGATCCCGTTATTGGTCACGGCTGCGGACCGCGGGGTTGCTCTGGGTCACATCCCATGCGGACGGCGCCTGGATGCGCTGTGGTCCATACTGATAAGACGCGAAAAAGGGGTCATTGGGCGTAACCGATGCCGAAACGAAAAGAGATAGTTCGGTTCGGCGAATTCGACTTCAGGCAAATCCCGGTAGGTATTCAGCATCTTCCTCATTTTTCGCTTGGAGCGAATCTTGTGAATACCCAGCTCCTCATCACAGCCTGCCGACCAGCATTTGGCTCGACGGTGGATGCTGTCCATCTGCTCTGGACCGACACCCTCCTTAAATTTGACGATCAATTCATTGGGCACATGATCGTGCCATTTTTCATCCTCTCTCTTTTCCCGGTACCAATACAAGAGGTACGCAACGGCAAGACCGGCGAACGCAAGTCCCGTCCATAGCCACATAACCATTCCTCCCTTTTTGCAGGATTACTATGGTTTATGCAAGGAGAGAGTGATAGGAAAGACCCGCATCGAAATCACCTCTCGACGCAAACGAACAAATATTCCCAATTCCTTTGAAGGTATGATAGAATATATGTTCGTCTTCTATCATGGATTGAAAGAGTACGTAGAGGAGGGTTTTCACAGATGTCTGTGATCAAGAAACGGGATTCCATCCAACTGCTGCAGCTCGTTCCCACGTTTCCCTGGTACGTGGAAAAGTTTGTCGAGCATAAAAAGAGCAAAAAAAATTCCCCCTCGACCTTGCTGGGGTATTTGCGCGACTTTTCTTTTTTCTTTCGCTGGTTGATGGCAGAAGGCCTGACCAGCGCGCGGGAGATGAAGGAGATTCCGCTGGAAACACTGAATGAGCTAAAAAAGGAGACGGTGGAGAGCTACATCCTCTATCTGCAAGAATCTCATCTGTTTGAACGTTCCGGTCTCCTGCAAAAACCGACGCGCAGCGCGCGGCGGGAATACAGCGACCGGACGATTCAGCGGAAGATCTCCAGTCTAAAATCGCTGTTCACCTACCTGTCCGCCATCGCCGAGGATGAACAGGGAGAATCTTACCTGACTCGCAATGTGATGGCCAAAATCGAACTGGACACGGAAGAAGCCACTCCCCTGGCGAGAGCCCATGCCATCCGCGCGAAAATCCTGATCGACGAGCAGATTCACCAGTTTGTCGACTTCGTCTACGACGGCTATCTGGCTCACTGCGATACCGTCAAAAAGCGCCGCTACCATGAGCAGAACCGGGATCGCGACACAGCGCTGATCGCCCTAATTCTCTCCGGCGGCTTTCGCGTATCGGAAATCGTCAATCTGGATTTGTCCGACGTGGTCTTGGAAAAAAACCAATTAAAAATGATACGGAAAGGAAAGAAAGAGGACGCCCCGTTTTTTAGCGACTGGGGAAAAGTTTATCTACAGCGATATCTGGCGGTCCGCCACCGCTATCAGCCGGCGGAATCCGAACAGGCTGTCTTTCTCGCGGTCTCTCCATCCAAGCCGCATGGGCATCGCATCGAAGTGCGCTCCGTGCAAAAGCTGGTGAAAAAATACGCGCAGGCGTTTGGCATTCCCGATTTATCCGTGCACAAGCTGCGGCATAGCTTTGCCACCCAGTTTCTACGCCTCAATCCGGACGCTCATCAGCTGCAGGCGCAGCTCGGCCATTCCAAAATCGAGACGACGATGCAATATGCCCACGTCCTGGAAGACGCGCTGAGCAAGGCTGTCAACCGAACCACTTGAAAGGACAAGGGTACAGGCATGAGGCGAAAGCCTAGCTCCCGCTCGGGTTCATTTTTTGTCCGCGCAGCAGGATCGGCTCACGCAAAGCCCGCTCCCGGTCGGCATCCGTCAGGATTTCGAGTTGGGCCATTCTGTCCAGCACCAGCTCCTGCCTCTGCCGAGCCTTTTGCGAATGCTTGATCGGCGAATAGGACTCCGGCGCTTTGGGGAGGGAGGCCAGGAGAGCGGATTCTCCCACCGTCAACGTCCGCAGGCCATCAGGGTTGCCTTTGCCGAAATAATACTGCGCCGCATGGCCGATGCCATATTGCCCATGCCCGTAGTAAATCGCATTGAGATACAGCTCCAGCAGCTCGCGCTTGCTGTATTTGCGCTCGAGCGCCAGCGCGATCGCCATCTCCTTTCCTTTGCGGATGATGGTCTTGTCATGGGTCAAAAACAGGTTGCGGGCCAATTGCATAGTGATCGTACTGCCTCCTTGCTGATACGAGCCGGACCTGATATCGATCCAAATCGCTCGGGCCAGCGCGGCAAGATCCACACCGTCATGCTGCATAAAGCGGTGGTCTTCAATCGCCACGAAAGCCTTCCACAAGTGCGGCGGCATCTGCTCGATGGGAATGTAGGCGCTGTTTTCGCTTCGCAGCGTATTGATTTTAGACTCGTCGATCCAGCTGCTGCCAGCCTGCGCCATCAGAACTGGGAGCAGATAAGTAAAGATGATCATCGTCAGCGAGATCGCGATCAGCCATTTTTTCCAGACGGCTTGATTCGGGTAAGCAGCTCTCGGATTCACGCGGGTTCCTCCTTTGCTCGCATCTTATCTCCATGATAAGCAGCAGCGAGGGAGGCTCCTATCGAATCCGCTTACAGCCGGCTTACAACTTCGTAATCTTTCGCTTCAGATGATAAAAAGCCCCAGATAAAATGAAAAAAGCCCGGCTAATGACCGGGCTTTCCATGAGCCGCTGCGGCTAGGAATGGGATTTTTGTTTTTCCTGTTGGCGAAGCTCGACGCGCCTGATTTTTCCGGAGGTCGTTTTGGGCAGTTCCGCCACGAACTCTACCTTGCGCGGATATTTGTAAGGGGCCGTCATCCGCTTGACATGATCCTGCAGTTCACGCACCAACTCCTCAGAGGGCTGCATGCCTTGCTGCAGCACGACAAAGGCTTTGACCACCTGGCCCCGCTCCGGATCCGGACTGGCCACCGCCGCGCATTCGGCTACGGCCGGATGCTTCACCAGCGCATCCTCTACCTCGAAGGGTCCGATCGTGTAGCCACCGGAGATAATAATGTCGTCCGCCCTGCCCTCAAACCAGATGTACCCTTCTTCGTCCATCCGCCCCTGGTCGCCCGTCACGTACCAGTTGCCGCGAAACGCTCTCTCGGTCCGCTCTGGATCATCCAGATAACCGCGGAACAGCGCGATCATGTCCCGATCGATGGCGATGTCGCCCACTTCTCCCTGCGGCAGTTCCGCCCCTTCCTCGTCGATAATGGCGACGCGCACCACAGGAGATGGCCTGCCCATCGATCCCGGCTTTGGCTCCATGCCTACAAAGGTGCCCACGAGCAGCGTATTTTCCGTCTGTCCGTATCCATCCCGAACGGTCAGGCCGTATACGCGCCGGAATGTGTCGATGACCTCC
Organism: Brevibacillus composti; assembly: GCF_016406105.1. NCBI lineage: Bacteria > Bacillati > Bacillota > Bacilli > Caryophanales > Paenibacillaceae > Brevibacillus > Brevibacillus composti. The sequence goes on along the minus strand of NZ_CP066308.1, from coordinate 2,226,427 downwards.
CGATTCAGCGGTTCTCCTGCAGAACACGCGCTGCGCAGCGCTTGCAGCGCATACTTTTCCAGACCCGGCACTTTGGCCATCAAACGGTATTCCGTAGGAGTCGCGCACAGGACGGTGATCGGGTAGTTTTGCAGCAGCGTTAGATAGGTATCGGGATCAAAACGGCCTTTATAAACTAAGGCAGTCGCTCCCATCCCTAGAGTAGAGACAAACGGACTCCAGATCCATTTTGCCCAGCCTGGTCCCGCCGTGGCCCAGACCAGATCGCCTTCCTGTACATCGAGCCAGAGCTTGGCGGCTACCGCCAGATGGGCAAAAGGCCAGCCGTGCACATGCATGACCCCCTTGGGTCCTCCGGTCGTCCCCGACGTGTAGGACAGAAACGCCAATTCGTCTGCCTTGGTATCTGCACAGCGGTAGTCGTCCGACTGATCGTCCAACAATTCAGACAACGATATCCAGCCGTCCGCCAGCTGTCCGATCGTTATGAACCGGGACAGAGAAGGCGACGCGGACCGTATCTGATCGACTTCATCCCGGATGGCATCGAAACCGATAATCGCTTTGGCTTGGGCATGGTTGGCGCGGTACTCGATATCCTTGCTCCGCAGCATCTCTGATCCAGGCATGACGACTGCCCCGATTTTCAGCAAGCCCAGATAGATGGCATAAGCCTCTACGCCGCGCGGCACCAGCACGAGTACGCGATCCCCGGCGCCAATGCCGAGTGACTCAAGTCCGTTGGCCACACGATTGGAGTGACGGCGCAGTTCTTCGTAGGTGAGTACCCTTTCTTCTCCCTCTGCATTGACTTCCCAGATAGCGCGTCGCTGGGGATGAAGATCGGCCCAGCGATCCACCTGTGCGGCAAAATTATAGCGTTCCGGCAATTGCAGCTGCATGCATACTCCCCCTATTTCCAACAAGGTATAGAAAGTAAGATTCTCTGTCGTTGCTCATTTTCCCTGTTCAGACTGATGGATATTCTGCCCACAGACGGCCTATTCCCGTTTCCTGAGGAAAAGCCAGGCTCCCAGATATACGGCCACAAGCCCCGCCTCCTCACGATAAGACAGCAGCCCGGATGGGATTCGGTCTGCCGCGGAGAGAGTAATGTGGATGATGGTCCAAAATCCGAGACCGATGAGAAGGATGCCGATTCTCTCCCTCTTGGAAAAGGATGCGCGCCAACGAGGAAACGTAAGCAGCAGAAGCATCGCCAAGAGCACGGCAGCCTCCAGCAGATGCAGCGGGAAGTAATAGACCCCTTGCAGTTCCAAGCCCCAGCCAGCCGTTTCGATTCCGTACCCTTTGATCAACAAGGCCTGTGCCAAAGCCCAAAACGCGACGGCCGCAAGCAGCCATTCCCCTACCGCCGGCTTTAGCCATTTGCCGCGCAGAGCCTGCACGAAGAACAACAACGCTCCTCCGGCTGCTCCGGCTTCGAGTCCAAAGGCACCGCCACTGTAGAGGAGCCAGCGCGACGGCTCCCGTATCACCTCAAATCCCCCCTCCAGGATCGGCCACAGCTTGTACAGAACGAGGGCGAGCAGGATTGAGTTGCCCCCTGCCTGCAAAAAGGCGGAGCTCCCTGACTTGTCGGCCTCGACGCGTTTGAGCCATGGCGGAAATAGCAAGAGCGCTAACAAAACAGACAGGAGATCGGCAGAAAAATGAAGCGGGCCAAATGCCAGCATCGTCCCTGGTTCCAGCATCAAAAACTCTCCTTTTGCAGCATGGGTCGGACCACTCGTTCAAACTCCTCTATGGTGAGGGGACCTATTTTTTTGAACAGGATTTGGCCGCGTGGGTCGATAATAAAACTCGTAGGCATCGCGATAATCTGATACTCCTTGCTGATCGTGCCCTGCGGATCGACCAGCACCGGATATTTCACCTGATAGAAAGAGACAAAATCCCTCGCTGCCTCTTCAGAATCATTGTACGTGGTATGGATGCCCAGAAAAGAGACAGCGTCTCCGTAGCGCTCATGCAAGGCCGTCAGATCAGGCATCTCTGCCTTGCACGGCGGGCACCAGCTGGCCCAAAAATTGAGGAATACCGGCTTGCCCTGGAGCTGCGAGAGTGCGATCTCTTGTCCATCCAGAGATGTTCCGAGAAAAGCGGGAGCCTGATAGCGCACGTCCGGCTTGGCAATTCCCTCTGTATTGCCATCCTGCTTCCCTGTCCCGACGACGAGATAGGTCGCCGTGAGGATAATCGCGAACACGAAGAGGAAACGGATATTCATCGAAGACAAACACCTCCTGATGACACGATGCACGTCACAACCACCATTTGTCAATAAATTCGGTGTAACAAAGTTTTTTCGCTGTCCGTCATACGTAACAAGAAAGTGGGCCGACGGCAAAAAAATCAGACTCTCAGGCGGCATGCCTAAGAGTCTGATGGACCCATTTTATTCCGGAATGACCCGTTTTACCTTTACGACACGACGCTCCCAGTTGGTATCAAAGAACTTGGAGTATGTAACGCCGGGTTTGCCGTAGGTATGCAGGATTTTTCCATTTCCGGCGTAGATGGCGACATGCGTGATCCGGTCAGAAGAAGTTTTGACCGATGCTTTCATAAAGATCAGATCGCCTTTTTTCAGGTTTTTCAGCGAGACTGTTTTTCCCACCGTAGACTGCTGGCGGGAATCGCGCGGAAGCTCGATCCCTGCTTCTTTGAAGACGCGCTGGGTAAAGGACGAGCAGTCAAAGGTTTTTGTCGTGTTTTTGCTCGAACCGAATTTGTACGGGGTCCCCATATACTTCTCCCCGATTTTGATGACCTTGTCGGCGAGCGCCGATGCCTTTGCGTCTTGATCCGGCTTGGAGGAGTCAGGCGTGGTCGGTTTTGCGGCCGACTCCGCAGACAGGTAGCTTCTCGCTCCGAGGAATTTATTCTTGTACGCGGAGTACTTTTTCACGACCACTTCACCTTTGCTTTGCGAAGAGTAGATGAATTGATCGTTCCCCACGTAGATTCCCATGAAGGTCGGCTTCCCATTTCCGCTTGAAGAAAAGAAGACGAGGTCACCCGGTTTGACCGCGGTGCGGCTCACCTTGGTGCCTTTGCTGTACAATTCTGAAATGGTATCCTGAATTTTGATGCCAGCTTGGCCATACACATACGTAGCGAGACCGGCAGAGCCAAAGCTCTTCGGACCTTCTGCCCCATATTTGTAATCTTTTCCTACCAGTGATTTCGTCAGTTTGACAATCTCTTCTGACTTTACGGAATCTTGTGAATAAGCGGCCGCTTGTCCAACTTGACCACCCATTAACAGGGACGTACTCAGCATGACGGCGATAGTCGATTTCATCACCCAATCTCTTTTCGTCACTCTCTTTTCCTCCTTGTTATGTTGTGATCCCGCTAACGGGTACAAGCAAAGGGTACCGCAGGAGGAAACAGGAGGATAAGACCGAAAAATTTACCAACCTGATTTTTGGTAAAATGGCACTAGCCAAAAAAAGGGGCTCACTCTTCGCCAAACTTGGCCTGTGGTTCAGAAGGCCTAGGCCAAAAAGAAAATGGCTGATCGCCCGCAAAAAAACCATCTTCTGCCTGATCATGACAGAAGATGGCTTTCTCCAAGCGGTATTAAGAGAACGTCGCTGTAAATTCTCCCCAAATCTGGTCTCCCCAGAGCAGGGAAAAATGGTCGCCATTTTTGGTCGGGCCGACGCCTTCAGGCGTTCCGGTAAAAATAATATCGCCCGCCCCGAGTCCGAAATGTTCATGCGTGTAGCGGATAATCGTCATCAGGTCAAAGATCATGTTGCGAATATTTCCCCGCTGTGCCTGCTCCCCATTGATGTTCAGGGAAAAATCGGTCTGCTCGCACACAGCCAATCCCGGAAATGGCTGAAACGGCGTGATCACGGCCGAATGGCGAAAGCCTTTTGCCAAAAGCCAGGGGTGGCTATTCTTTTTCAGCTCGCTCTGCACATCGCGCAAGGTAAAGTCAATCCCCAGGGCGATTTTGTCGATCATCTCCTCCAGGCTGGCTCCTTCGGAAAACGGTCTGGCGATATGTATGACGAGCTCCGCTTCGTAATGCACCTCGCCGCGGTTGCCCGGAAGCTCGATCGTCTGCCCATTCGTCAGGGTCAGCGAATGAGTCGGCTTGCCGAACAGCATCGGCACAGTAGGCACGGCATTGCCCAATTCTTCGGCATGAAGTCTGTAATTGCGTCCCACACAGAAAATATTGCGGATGGTTTCCATTCCCTTCTCTCCCCCTGCTCTTCTATTATTGACACTTCTACTATACCACTGATCCTTTCAAGACGGATACAAGTCATTGCCAGATTCTGATTGAATTCCCTTCCAGAGACGGGCATTCCCCATCTGCTCCAGCCTGCTGATCACTTCCCAGACGGAAAGCAGCAGGCCTTCCAAATCTTCCTCTTCGCGAGCCTGCCAGCGAAAACGGTAGGACAGCCGATATGTCTGTTCATCCAGACGGGCTTCGGCCACATCGACATCCCGCACCGTTTGCAACAGCCGGTAGCGCTGAAGCAGCGTCTGGGCGAGCGGAAATAGCCCATCCCATGTGGCGGGATCATAGCGGGAGATCACTTCGATCTGAAACGAAAGCGGGCTCCCTTCCCGCCAAAACACGACGAGATCCTCCTGAAAAAAGCGGACGCCACAAGGCAGCGTATCGCTCAGCGTAAATACCAGGCCGGTCGGCAAATCTGCCGGCTTCAGCGCCTGGATTAACCGCCCCGGCAGCGGATAGGTCCCGTTGCCATCATGCCTGATTTTCTCACCCATCACACGTACGGCGGCTCCCTCGCCTTCCTTTTCCACAGTAACGAACACGGCAATCCCTCCTTTACCAGACAGTATGTGCGGGAGAGCGCTGTCCGAAACGAGCCGGTCGCCCCTTTTGCCAAGGAATGGCCTCGTCCTGGATGCGGGTTATAAAAAAAGACGTGACCAGCTCTTCCTGGTAACACGTCTTTTGAAAAGTGTCTATTTTTTCAGGATCGCAATTACGACATTCGTATCGTCAAAAACTTTGGCTTTGATGGTCAGCGTATGGTCAAATGGGTTGGAGAATCGAAAATCGAGCAAACCATATGCCACAGTGGCGTCCTGTCCGACGGGCACATAGCCGACCGTCTTGCTGTGCGTATGCCGCTCCACGATGGGGAGCTTCGCCTCTTGAACTGCGTTGAAGAGCGTAGAGGAAACCTGGCAGATGCCGCCCCCGTATCCCGCCGTCAACTGGCCGTTCACGATTACATGCGCTTCTTTCCAGTTATCTTCGGCCAGGTTGGAGTTGCCTACCTCTTCATTGTAGGAAAAGATTTCGCCCGGCTTAATTTTTTCGCCGTTAATTTTGCGCATGGCTTTTACTATATTATGCTTCCGGTTATCGGTGCTGCCTTCCATGGAAGTGTAGTAGATGCCCAGGACCTGTTCCTCGTCGACACCCAGTTTTTGAATCAGCTCGTGCCTGTCGTACGCTGGCACGAGTGCCGGTGCTTCGCCTTCGGCTGGCTGCGTCACTGCTGGATTTGCAGGAAGGTTGGCTGGCGCCGGTCCGGTCTCCGGTTGCGTCGGTGCGCCTGGGGATGTCTGTACACCTCCCGGGGCTGGGTGTTGCGGAGCAGCGGGCTCTGCAAGACCTGCGGCATGGGCAAAGGGAGCATGCCAGACGGAAAGCGCGAACGCGGATATGACAGGGATGATCCAGTAACGAGATCGATTGTTCACAGCTTCGTCCTCGCCTTTCTTATCGGAATGTCAGCCGGCTGTGCATACTGCCAGCTGTCTCATAGACAACTGTAACAAGCTGCAACGACTTACTCAATCTGTAAATTTTGGGGAGGATCGTTTTGTCCCATAAAGAAACCGCCTGTCACCAGACGGTTTTGGAAATGCATCAGGGCGTCTCGGCAGCCTGCTGAAACGCTTTGAGAAAATTCTCTACCGGATGGGCACCGGATAAGGCAAATTTGCCGTCGATGATAAAAAAGGGAACACCCGTAATTTGCAGTTCTGCTGCATAGCGCAAATCTTCCTCGATCTCATCCGCTTTTTCCCCGGCTTCGATTTGGCGGCGCGTTTCGTCCGGATCCATCCCATGTTCACCGGCGATTCTGAGCAAAACATCGAGTTGGCCGATGTCTTGCCCATCCTCAAAATAGGCCCGGTACACGGCATCGAGGACCGAGGTCTGTTTATCCGCAGGAGCCAGTTTGATGAGCTGATGAGAGGCAAATGTATGGGGCCACTTTTTTACCTGGTCAAACCGAAAGGGCACTCCAGCCGCCTCACCTGCGTTTGCCGCATGCTGCACCATTTGCCCCACCACGTCCATGCCGCCCTTCATCGCTGCCATCGATTCCCAGAAAGGCAGGCCTTCTTTCGGCGTATCCGGGTTAAGCTGATAGGCGCGATAGCGAATGGTAAGCGGCTGCCCGTCCCACTGCTCAATCGCATCGAATAATTTCTTTTTGCCGATTCGGCACCAAGGACAGATCGTGTCTTGATAAATCTCAATGATCATGAGAAATTGCTCCTTCTGTTCGCTTTTGCTATATTGTACCCCATGCCCACTCCACACTCAAGAAACATGTAAGTTAATATTTTTTTGTAAGTGGATAGGCTCACATGGAAAAAAAGATTGATGATTACCTCTGAATCCGGTACGATCATGAAAAATCAGGAGGTGGCATGATGATCAGGTATCCGATTTTAAGGCAGGGCGCCGCCATTGGCGTCATGTCTCCTTCATCAGGGGTAGATGCGGAGTTGCATCACCTGCTATTGCTCTCACGCGAGCGGATGGAGAGCAAAGGGTATGCGGTAACCTTCGGAGAAACAGTCTGGACACAAAACAAACCAAAATCGTCCGCAGCGAAAATTCGGGCTGCCGAGTTTCAGGCCATGATGGGCGATGGCGAGATCGACATGATCTTTCCGCCCTGGGGCGGTGAATTGGCAATCGAGATTCTGAAGCATATCGACTTCGATCAGCTGCCGAGCAAATGGGTGCTCGGCTATTCCGATACCAGCGTGCTTTTACTAGCGATTACCCTGCAAAAAGGTATCGCCACGGCTCACGGGGTCAATTTTGTAGACTGCTCGTAGGCACCCCATACGGTGACGTGCGGCGATTTCAGAAGCAATTTATCGAGGATCAGCCGATCTTGTGGTATTTCGAAAACTGCGAGCTGTCCACGACCGATTTGCGGAGATCCCTCGTGCAAATGAAGCTGGCCGGCTGGTTTGACCATTGTTCGAATCGATTGTGGCCATGTACCTCCGCAAATCACTTTGATCAATGGTACTTACGCGGATGTAGAGGCAGCGGACGGCAAAGGAACGGTTTTGCAGCATTTTCGCTAGTATACGACCAAATAGCATGCGCAAACACAATCAAGCGGATACAGACAGGAAAAAGGGCATTTCAACAATGTTGAAATGCCCTTTCTGTTCGATGCGGTCGAGAGGACTTGAACCTCCACGGTGTTGCCACCACTAGAACCTGAATCTAGCGCGTCTGCCAATTCCGCCACGACCGCAAAATCGTGAAACCTATCGTGGTGCCGGCGATAGGACTTGAACCCACAACCCCCTGATTACAAGTCAGGTGCTCTACCAATTGAGCTACACCGGCATGTTGATCTTCTGAACCCGGTACGGGTGAGAGAGCCGCACTTCATTGAAATACTGGCGGAGCTGACGGGACTCGAACCCGCGACCTCCGGTGTGACAGACCGGCGTGAACTCCAACTTCACCACAGCTCCATATTGATTCGCAACCGTCGCTCTCTCGTGGCGACTCTTGTAATATAGCATGCCGTTAAATAGAATACAAGAACTTTTTATCAAATTCATCGAAAAAGTTTTCATAGATTTACCAGTCGAATTTCGCTACAATTTATGTAGTCAAATGCGGAAAAACGTAGAAAGGAGATGATCTCCATGAAACTTGCGACAAGAATACTCACCGTTCTCTCCTTTTGCGCACTGATGCCGATTCCTGCGCATGCTTCCTCCCCTGTATACGTGGTGGAAGCAGGTGATACCCTGATGAAAATCGCGCGTGAGCACCAGACGACTGTGCAAGAGCTGATGCAGAGCAATCAGCTCACCACAGATCGCCTCGCCATCGGCCAAAAACTCACACTGCCTAAAATTGCGGCTCCAGCCCAATACGCTGCTACGCAAGCTGTCGCAACGGAACGTCCGGATACACTCCCACCGGCCGATATTCTCTCAAGCGAACAGCCCGCCCCCATTCGCACCGGGGTGAAAGCGCGGATCACGGGCGATATCGTCAATGTCAGAACGGCCCCGTCTCTGGATGCGGAAATCGCCGGAAAGCTGCCTTTGGGAGCTGTCGTCGACGTTCTGGAACCGGGAGCAGAATGGACCCGTGTCGCTTTTGGCCAAGGAGAATCCTATATCGCCAGCGCCTATCTCGCAGAGATCAGCGCCACCGCCAATGCCGGCCAGCCGCCGGTATCCCTCTCCTCCGAGAGACTGCAAGCGATCATCGGTCCGCTGCTCAAAACCCCGTACATCCTGGGCGGCACCACCCCTGACGGCTTCGACTGCAGCGGCTTCACCTCTTATGTATTCCAGCAGCTGGGCATCACGCTGCCGCGCACATCCGAAGATCAGTTTCGGAGCGGACAAGCCATCCCGTTCGAGGAAGCCGCACCCGGCGATCTTATTTTTTACGATTCCCTGCGCAAAGGACGCGTCTCCCACGTCGCCATCTACATGGGGGATGGCATGATCGCGCACGCCAATGGAGAAGATGTCCGATTTGAAAAATTGGCAACTATGCACAAGCTGTACCCCTTCTATGGCGTGAAGCGATACATCGCCGAATAAATCGCACGAGATGAAACAGAGAAAGTCTTCCCTCTTCCATCTGCTCATGCAGCAGCCGGTTCCGGGAAGACTTTTTCATTTAGATCGCGAGCGATGCTTCTGTAATTTTCGCGTTTTTGACGGAATTCCCCAATTTATACAGATGCGGGACTTGGATTCCGTCAAATGCGTTGCGCGTATCGAGAATGGCTACGCCCAATTCGGCCCATGCGCGGTACGGAAACACCTTGTGATTTGTCAAAAGGATCATGCAATCATAATTTCGCCATGCTTTTGCGTCATAGGAGACGCTGTGGACTTCCTTGCCGCTCTGATCGATAAAGGATTGGGCGTACGGGTCATAGTAATCGACCAGCGCTCCTGCCTCTTTAAACAATTCATACACTTGCAGCGAAGGCGATTCCCGCAAATCATCAATATCCGGCTTGTAAGCCATCCCCAGCAGAAGGACCCGTGAGTTGCGGATGGATTTGGCGTACATGTTCAGAATCACGGATGTCTTGTAGACCACGTAGTCTGGCATGCTGTTGTTAATCGACTGGGCCAGATCAATGAACTTACTGAAAAACCGGTATCCCTTGGCCTTCCAGGACAGGTACATCGGGTCCAGCGGTATGCAATGTCCGCCGATGCCAGGACCGGGATAAAACGGCATGAATCCGAACGGCTTGGTGGAAGAAGCCTTGATCACTTCCCACACATCGATGTCCATTCGTTCGCACATCAGCGCCATTTCATTGATAAACGCGATATTGATGCTGCGGAACGTATTTTCCAGCAGCTTCGACATCTCCGCCACCTTCGTGGAAGAGACCGGGACGATCTGGCGGATAAAGTGGCTGTACAGCTGGACGCCCAGCTCCAGACATTTCGCTGTCGTGCCGCCAATCACCTTGGGCGTATTGGTCGTGGAAAATCGATGATTCCCCGGATCGACCCGCTCGGGCGAAAAGCAGAGGAAGAAGTCGCTTCCCGCTTGATACCCCATCCGCTCTAGCTCCCGCTGAATCAACTCTTCTGTGGTGCCTGGATATGTGGTGCTCTCAAGGGTGATGAGCGGACCATTTTGAATGTAATGCTTGATCTGGTCGACTACACGGGATATGTACGACGTATCCGGGTCCTGATTCTCGCTCAGCGGAGTGGGCACGCAGATGCTGATGGCATCCAGTTCCTTCAGGACGCGGTAGTCTGTCGTTGGAATCAACTTCCCTTCCCGCACCAGCTGTTCCACGGACTCGCTTGGCACATCTCGTATGTACGATTCCCCACGCTGCAATGTTTCGATTTTGCCGATGTCCAGGTCCACGCCGAACACGGTAAAGCCGCTTTGCGCTATCTCCACGGCCAAAGGAAGTCCCACATACCCCAGTCCAATGACGCCTATCCTGGCTGTCTTTGCCTCGATTTTTTGTTTAAGCGCTGTATATCGGTCCATCTGCCATCCCTCCGGTTGAATGAGTAACTACGAGATGAGTAGTCGTTTGATTCGCCAATCCAGCTCGACGGGAGAAAACGGTTTGGTCAAGAAGTCCGCCACTCCTTTTTGGAAGCAATGCGACATGTCCTCCTCCAAGCGTCGGTCCGTCAGTACGACGATTTTGCAAGCGGCGGTCTGCCCGTGCTGTCTTTGCACCCAGTCGATCAGCTGGTAGCCGTTCATCACAGGCAGGGTGAGCTCGGTGATGATCAGATCAGGCTGCACCTGCAGGATTTTTTGCTGTCCCTCTTTGCCGTCTAGGGCCTGGAAAATTTCATAGCCGTTTTTGGCTAGACGGACGGAGAGGATTTGCTGAATCACAGGATCGCTTTCTACCAGGAGCAATCGAGGCGGTCGGTCCCATTTTTCCTCGGGCCTGAGCACGACTTGGATTCCCGCGTGTGGAAAGGGCTTTTGGTTCAAGCGCTCCGTCATCTCCATCAGGATCTCCTCCATGGCATCGCCGCTTTCCGGGTAGGCGGCCACCGCGGCGCCTCCCGCCAATTGTTCGGTTCTTTGCAAATACTCTTTGATCACGATCGCCAGGTAATGTGTTTCTGCCACCGTCAACTCTTCCGCGAGGATCACCAGACGTTTTGCATTCTCCTCGTAACAGAATGACGCCGCCAATTCAGGCCGCTGATTTGCGAGAAACTCCTGCAATTCCTTCCACTCGGGATCTCCGCGATGCCGGCAGCGGATCGCGATCATTCCGCAGGCCATTTTGCTCGCTTCATAGTACCGGAATAGATATCGCAGCTTTTCAACAAAGCCCGGCGGTTTCGCCATGGACTTCTCTACCGGATTCATAGAAAGTCACTCCTTTTTGGGAAGCTAGGAAGATTGCTGCCTGGTTTCGACCTTCCAGCTCTGGCGCGTCATGACTCCCCAGGTATTATTGTTGCGGAGAAAATCGATATGTCCGAGTACACGCCAGATGGCGCCCAACTGATAGTAGCCGAAAAACATGAGAAAGCCGTACCCGAGAAGCTTGACCAGATCACTCATCCGCGTGTATCTGCGAAACGCCAGTTCCTCCAGCAAAATACCGCTGATCGTCAGCAGATAGCCGTAGATCAGGTTGACCGCCATAAATACCAGCACGATATGGGCATGGGTCATGTCGTAGTAGCTGTAGCCGAGCAGGGCGAGAAAGCCGGTCAGCTTGAAATACGGATTCAGCGTCTCAAACATGACGTTGTAGGGCATCGTCAACATGCCCATCACCTTGTATTTCGGATGAAACAGCATGTGCCGGTACTCGATCATGTTCTTCAAATTTCCCCGCCCCCAGCGCTTCCGTTGGCTGGACAGGATGTGCAGCGTATCGGGTGCCTGGGTCCAGCAGACGGCATCGGGGCAAAAGGCGATCCGGTATTTCTGTTTCTTTTCCAGCATGTACTTGTGCAGCTTGATGATGATGTTCATATCTTCACCGGGGTACCCCTCGCGATAGCCCCCTACTTCGATCACGCAATCTTTGCGGAAAAGCCCAAAGGCACCGGAAACGATAATCAATCCGTTGATCGAGCTCCAGCCGATCCGGCCCCCGAGAAAAGCCTTCATGTATTCGATGGTCTGAAACATGGGCAGCAGCTTTTTCGGCAAATTCACTTCTTTCACCAGTCCGTCCTCGATCTTGCAGCCGTTGGCGATGCGGACATTTCCGCCGATCGCGATCGTTTCCTCCGGATTTTCCATATACACCTGGGCCATGCGAATCAGCGCATCGCGTTCCAGAAGCGAGTCCGCATCGATGGAGGCGATCATCGGATAGTGCGAAAAGTTGATGCCCGCATTCAGCGAATCCGCCTTCCCGCCGTTTTCCTTATCGATCACGAACAGCTGCGGATACTGCGGATTGTGGTAGATGCCGCTGATTGGACTGGCTGGCACGACATTGCGCACGTAGGTGTGTGTCTGTCGCACCAGTCCGAATTCTCGGATCAAGACTCCCAAAGTATCGTCTCTGGACCCGTCGTTGATGACAATTACCTCGAATTGCGGATAACGCAAGGCGAGGAGCGAACGGACGTTTTCGATGATGGTCAGCTCTTCATTGTAGGCGGGTACTAGGATAGAGACCGGCGGGACTCTCGTCGAACCGGCCAGCGACTGAAAGCGGGAAAAGCGGGAACGCTTCATAATTGTGTAAATATTCACATGGGAAAAGATGTTGATGATGAGATAGAGGGAATTGACGACAAACACGTAATACATCGCAAACATTCCGTATCCCAGCAAAAAATCTCTCATCGTGCCTCACCTCCCGTCATGAGATGACTCGCTGTTGTTGGCGTTGGAACGTATCGTTGTAAATGGTGCGCCGGGTGCTGTGATTTTTAGCCGAGGCAAGTGAGGAGCGCTCCTCCCGCAAGGCTTCCTGGATCAGCTGCAGCGCGAGATCGGCTGTTTCCTTGCGCGTCGTGCGAGCCGCGATTTCGCACAGGGCGCGGAAACCTTCCTCTCCCACTCTGACGAGGCTGCGCGCCGCGTGATATTTTACCCACCAGTTTTCATCTTCGATCGCGGCGAGGAGCTCCGGCACATAGCTCTCCTTCTGCCAGCCGCCGATCGCTTTGACGATCAGTGCACGGATCTCCCAGTCGGGGTGGGTCAACAGCGCCTGAATCCGGTCCGCAGCGAGTTCATCTACGGTCAGCAGACGCTTGGCAGACTGGATTCGAACTTCTTTTTCAACAGACTGGACCTGCCTCCACAAGCACTCTGTCCATCCCTCGTCCACTGCCGTGGCGGGAAGGCATGCAAGGGAAACCAGCACAAAGCGATGATCTTCGCTCGTCATCCATTCGCGCAGCAGCGGCTGCAGATCGAGCGGCGAATCTTGCAGCAGCTCCGCCAACAGCCGCGGGGAGTCCGCTCCGCATGCGATCATGTTTTCCACCATCTTTCGCAAATCGGCCACGGTCTTCGTACAACGGGCGATGGCTCTGGCGATAATATAGCGGCCAGCCTCGTCCTTTTCCGACTCCCACGCGGCGAACAAGGCAGGCGTCGCCTTCTCGTAGCCCATCGCCCCCAACTTGTAGGCGGCATCACTGCGCATCGGACCGGGGAGCTGCTGCAAGCGGCTTATCTCCAGCTCAGGCAACCCCAGTTTTTCGAAGAGCTCCCCTACTTTCATGCGGTGTTTCCCTTTTACGCGTTCGGCAATTTCGATCAGCAACTCTTCCAGCACGATCAAATCCAGCTTTTCCAGCGGGCCGACCGGCATCTCCAGCGGCTGATCGGCATCCAAATGGGCGAGCACGTAGGCGACATACTCCTTATGCTTGCGGTGCAGACGCTCTTTTTCGCGCGTCAGATACGTTTGCCTGTATTTCAAAAACAAGAGAATCAAAACCCCGATCACGATCAAGACGGATGATACGAGCAGGAATAGATACGCCGCCTCAATATGCTGAAACATCCTCGCGCCCTCCTCTCCTTTTCCAGCTTTTACCGATAGGTTGGTATGGAATCCAAGGCTTTCTGATACAGGGAAAAGCTCTCTTTTTTCCGCTCCGAAAAACGGGGGAGGCTCCATACGGGCCAGGAGTAGCGATCCAGCTCGGTCAGCCGGATGATCTGTCCTGCCCTCACTCCTTTTATGCTCCCTTCCGCTTTCTCCTGGAGCATCGCGAGCACGCGGATGCCCTCCGATTCCGTGGATGTCAAACTGCCTTCTCCGCTCGGATACCGCATCACCCGACTCGTGCTTGGATCGGTAAAGCCCAGCAGCATCCAAGGCACGCGCAGTTCCAGCCATTCTCCCCGGGTCTCCCAGTTTGCCTGCGAGCTGTACCCTTGTTTGCCCGGCACGGTGGTGCCTCGCCTCAGCTGTCCGACGGTCATTTCTTCTAAGGGATGTGTTGTTTTGGTATCCGGCGGACTCATCTCCAAGCTGACGGCCAGCTTCCATGGCAGGAACAGGCCAGAGTTATCCCGCTGTTCCTCATCCGGGTAAGGAAGCATGCCATAGCGTTTGCCGTACAGACGCTTGTGGAAGTCGTAGTTGGAAGCAATCTTCACTTCACTCTCATCGCTGTCGCCGAGGCGAATCATGGCCTCCAGACCTTCGTCGAGGCGAAGGCCGGGCAATTCCTGCGCTTCCCGATTGCCGCCTGGTATCGTGTCTATGCCGATCACCACATGTTCCCGCTCCGGGCGAAGCGGCTGCTCCAGTCGCAGGAGGAAGTAGACATACGCCTCGTCATGGGTCATCCACATCCCGCGGATTCCCGGCATCGTTCCATTCATGTGCTTTTTCACATTGTCTTTCAGCTTGTCCCAATCTTCCACGTCCCCGTCGATGCTCAAGATGTTTTCCAAACCGGCATCCATCGCCAGCAGACCGAAGAACGATTCATTGGTCAGCTCGTTTTTCCAATAGGCCCGATTCTCCTCCGGGAGCTCGAATCGCATGGTGTTCCATGTCCGTTTAAACCACTCATCCTGCCAGGTAAACAGGATGGCGCCCGCGTAACCTTCCTCGTAGATCTCACGCAGCAGGTCCGCATTGATTTGGCCTTGCTCCCGCTCGTCATGTCCGCCTTGGTCCCGCCCCAACAGACCGCGATGGGCCGCGCCGACTGAAGAAGGGACGCCGAATTCGGTTACCATCACGGGCATCTCGCTGTGGTGCTCCCGCAGTTTTCGCAAATAGGCCTTGTACGTATCCACTTCGCCCTTCTGATTGCGAACGTTCTGTAAGCTGACATCATAGCGAAACAGATCCGGATAATACGGGTAGACATGATACGCGGCGAAATATCCCGCCTCCCAGCGGATCGGCTCGATGTGCGTCGGATCGACGCTGACCATGTCCTCGTGAAGCATCGGTTCACCGGGGTGTTCCAACGGATCGGTGGTTACCCAATTGGTAAACGTGACAGGATGCTGCCAGCCGCGCATCGCTTCCTGCTCTGCGGCCAGATCTAGCATCTCCGCGAGCCAGGACTCAAAAGCGGACGCTTCGGCACTCGCTTGAAAATGGTCACCCTGATACCGTGGTTCCTCCGCCCGCTTCTCGTTGGTGATCTTTACCATCTCGGGGTCCCATTCGGTTCCGATATGCCATGCCAGCAAATACGGTCCGGCATTTGCGGAATAGGTGCCGCTCGCTTTTCCGCTTCTCTCCGGTATAGTGATGTCCCCGTAGACCGCACCGACGGCATATTCGATCTCATTGCGAAATTCCGTGCGAATCTCCGGCAGAAAAGCGTCTTTTTTTTCGATGAGCGCTTCTTCCGGCGACCAGATCCCTTGAATCAGATAGAGAGGGTCGTTTGCATGCTTCCGGTTAAACTCCACCAGAGCCTCGTAGAAGACAGGCTGATGGATCGTGTAGATGCGGACAGCCCTTGTCCCCAATTCATGCATCATGCCAAACCAGCGCAGGTAATCCTCCTTTGCGATCGGAAGCTCTCCCGGATAGCGCCCGGGAAGCGATGCTCCCAGATTGATCCCTTTTACAAAGTAGGGTCTCCATTCGCCCTCCTCATACACTTGCATGTCGGTTTGAGAGGTGCGGAATTTCAGGCTGTACCCTTCCTCCGTTTGGTGGGCGTCCACCTGAGCCGCTGTCGGCCCCCATAGCAGGTACCCGGTGGCCAGCCCCGCGAATCCCGTGAGAAAGAGCCATCCGATCCGCCTTCGAATCCATGTCTTTCCCATAAGACTTCTCCCATCCTGTGATCATGGCTGCTCCCAGAGGGAACGCTTGTCGGTCATTATAAGCAAGAATTTCGCCACCCACCATAGTCACCTGCTCCTGCATCAACCAGCCGCCCCGTTGTCATGCAACTGTAATCTAACGAGAGAAATATACCCTTCCTCCCATCATTTTCCGATTGGAGTCCTGCAACTCGCACCGGAAAACCCGAATATTTTCGTAGGACTGCCAAGCCGGGCTGCAAAAAAATGGGTCTACCTCCCTTGCAAAAAACGGTAGGTTGCTCCCAAAAAAAAAGCCCTCCCGTACCGATAGGAAGGCTTTCACTCGGCTAGTGCTGCGTATTCTGATGCTCTTGATTGCCGTGCTGCTGATGCTGGTTCGTTATTTCGACGTTCCGCAGTGCGTGCTTCATTTTGTCCAGCTGCATTTGATAATCGCGCACGACCTCTGTCAGCACGCTGACCGATTCTCTGAAATCAGGCTCGTTGCTTACACGGTCAATGGCTTTATGTAAATGCAGCATTTTGTTTTCCGTTTCCCGAAGTAAGTCCAGTATTTGCAAGCCGTTCAACACAGTATCACCTCGTCAACAAGTTCTTGATGATTCCCTATGCGATCATAGGGTGCCCCTGCAATTTTGTCTCTATACCCCGGATTGCACCTGCATGAAAAGAAGACCCGGATACAAACGTTCCGGGTCCTCGGTAAAACGGCGGATGACAGGCTTTCCGCTCGGATTTTTACTTTTTCGCATCTGCCAGGCGGACAAAGCGCTCGATGTCTTCTTGAATCAGCTGCAGGGAACCGCGCCAGAAGTCAACCGAGCGCACATCGACATCCATGATGGCCGCGACATCGGCGATTTTCTTTTTGCCGGTCACTGCCAATAGCTCATCGTACTGCTGGACGAACGAGTCGCCGCGCTCCAGGTATACCGCATACAGGCCTTTGGCGAACAACAGGCCGAATGCGTAAGGGAAGTTGTAGAAATTCAAATCTGCGTAATAATAGTGAGGCTTGCACACCCACATGTACGGGTGAAGCACTTCGTGATCCAGGCCGTCTCCATAGGCGTCCTTTTGGGCCTGCAGCATGATGGACTTCAGTTCGTTCACGGAGAGGGAGCCTTGTTCGCGACGTTTGAACAGCTCCGACTCAAACAGGAAGCGGCTGTAAATATCCACAATGACCTGTCCCGCTCCGGAGAGATCGTTCTCCAGGATCGCAAAGGCTTCCTCTTCGGACGCTTGCTCCAGGGCCGCTTTGGCGATGATGGTCTCACAGAGAATCGATGCGGTCTCGGCGATGGGCATCGGATAATCGCTGTTCAAAAATGCTTCTTCCACGAGACATTCTCCGTGGTACCCGTGTCCCAATTCGTGAGCGAGCGTGCTGACATCGTTATAGCTGCCTGTGAAATTGGACATGATGCGGCTTTCCTTGATCACATGGAGATTGTAGCAGAAGGCTCCGCCCCGCTTGCCCTCTCTCGGCTCCGCATCGATCCAGCGGTTGTCAAAAGCGCGCGCCGCATACGAGGCCAGCTTGTCGCTGAAGCTAGCGAAATGTTTCACGATAAAATCGCGCGCTTCCTGATAGGTGAAGCGCATATCTGCCTCGCCCACAGGTGCGAACAGATCGTAAAAGGGGAGACCTTTTTCATGGCCGAGCAGTTTTGCCTTCGCTTGGTAATACTTGTGGAAAGCGGGCAGGCTTTCGCGCATGGCGGTCAGCATCGCGTCCAGGGTCTCCTGGTCCATGCGGGAGTCGAGAAGCGTCTTTTCCAAGGGAGACGCATAGCCGCGCAGTTTGGATACGGTGATCACTTCACCTTTGATCCCGTTCAGGCTGGCCGCCGACGATTCCTCGATTTTTTTATACGCGGCCAACTCCGCTTCATACGCGGTTTTGCGCACCTGCGGATCTTTCTCATAGGCCATGTTGCGCACGATTGGCAGAGGAAGCTGCTTCTCTTCTCCGTCCACCTGGATGTCGACCAAAAGCGTGGAGGTCAGCATCTCTTGCAGCTTGGACCAGGCATTGGAGCCGGTATTCTTCATCTTGGCGAGAACGATCTCTTCTTTTTCACTGAGCAAATACTTGCTTTTCTCTGCGGTTTCCGTCAAGAAATAGCGATGGGTTTCAAGCAGCGGAGACGCTTCGATACAGCGGTCCAACTGTTCTATGCCACCCAGCCATTTCTGAAAGAGAACACCCGGCTCAACGAGTTCTACTGCCATATCTTGAATCCGCTCTACCAGTTGCAGCGCTTTTTCATTCTTGGCATCCACGCTGGCGGTCAGCTCGGCAAAGCTGTACAGACGCGATTGGACCTGCAGAATGGTTGTCAATTGGGTTATGTACGCTTCCATTTTCGCGACAGGCTCGGCATCGGATTGCAGATTTTCTCTGGTCCATTCCTGCAATTCCGTGATCAGTCGGGAGAGCTTCTCCCAATCTTGCTGTAATTCGGGTGATTCAAAAGACGTATACAAACCGTCTAAATTCCAACGCATATCCACAAGGACACGCCCCCTTCATCATGGTCGACCTATCTCCTTATTGTAAAAAAAAACTTATGGCAAGAGCAAGTTTTATCGATGAAAAAATTGCCAGAACTTTTTCACTGCTTTGGAAAAGAAAAAACCCCGCCGACAACAATCGGCAAGGGCACTCCCTTAACGGTGGACCGGCTGCGTCAGGTACAGCAACGCCGACAAGGCGAATAACTGTGTCGATTCAACCAGCTGATCGATCTCTACGTATTCATCTGCATGATGCGGGATATGCCGGTCGCCAGCACCCGTCGTCAGGATGGGGATGCCTGCCTGGTGCAGGAAAGTGCCGTCCGTGGCACCCGGCACACCATTGTACACCGGCTCTTTTCCCGTCAAATCCCGGTAGGCGTCGGCGACAGCGGTCACAATCGGCTCCTCCATCGCGGTCAGGGTCCACGGCCGCTCCTCGATGACTTCCAGCGTCGCTTTGAAGTGCTCATCCTCGCGGGCCAGCATCTCCAGGATCTGATTCATCTCCCCAACCAAGGCCTGGTGCTCCTGTCCCGGCACGGTACGGATGTCCAGCGTCGTCATGCATTGATCAGGCACGACATTGATCTGGGCGTCTCCCTTCACCGGCGCTTGCAGGATCGTCGGCGTGATGCTGGGCCAGCCGAGCATCGGGTGATTTCCCAGCCGGGCCATCTCTTTTCGCTCCAGCTCCTCAAGTGCCACGATCGCGCGGGCCATGCGCGTATTGGGATTGATGCCAGTGAGGGGCATTGCCCCGTGGGCCATTTTGCCGTACGTGCGGAGGATCGCCCGGATGGCTCCTTTTTGCGTAATGCACAGCTGATTCTCCTCCGGTTCGCAGATGATCGCCGCGTCCACGCCCTTGGCCCAGCCCCTGCGGATAAAATCCTTGATCCCGATCATCATGCCTTCCTCGTCACAGGGGATGCAGAGCAGGATTTTGCCGTAGAAAGGGATTTCCGCCCGCTGTATGGCTTTCACCGCGCAGATCGCTGCCGCCAGATTGCCTTTGGTATCACAGGAGCCCCGTCCGTAGATGCGATTGCCGGCTATTTGTCCGCCAAAGGGGTCGTAGCTCCAGGCTTCGCGGTCTCCCTCGGTGACGACATCGGTATGCGCTTCAAAGAGGAGCGTCTTGCCCGGACGGCCGGAGTCGTAGAAGGCGATTACATTGGGCCGCCCCGGCACCACTTCCTCGTAATGCACCTGAAGCCCCATCTGGCGCAAATAATCAGCGACGAACCGGGCGACTCTCTCTTCATTGCCGTCAGTCATACCCGGCCGGTAGACGCTGGGGATGCGAACCAACTCCTGAGTCAGACGAACCACTTCTTTTTCATCGACGCTGGAAATCACTTGGTGGACCATGCGATCGCTCCTTTCTCATTCTGTGCGCTGCATGCTGCTGCAAGCGGGCAGCCCTCCCGCCGGTTGGGCAGTGCGCACCGCCCGGACGACGGCCTCGGCCAGCACCTCCGCGGACAAAGTCCCGATCAGATCAATCGACGCCTTGACTTGCCCGGTTCCCATCGCAAACAACGTATCGCCGTCGTACATGGTGTGGATGGGCCAGATGGTGCGAGCCAGCCCATTATGGGCCATCTGGGCAATTTTCTTGGCCTCCGCCTTGGTCAAGACTGCATTGCTGGCGACTACGCCAATGGTGGTATTGGTGCCTGGCGGAATCAGGTTGAAGGCATGCTGCTGCATCAGTTCGAGACTGTCGACAATCCCGCCCTCTTCATCTCGCGGACCCGCGAGAATCTCCCCGCTGTCCGGGTCTTTGACATGGCCGACCGCATTGACGGCGACGAGCGCTCCGATAACCAAGCCGTTTGGCAGCACCCGCGATGCCGAACCGATCCCGCTTTTCATCGCTTGCGAAAAGCCGTTCAGCTTGCCGACAGTTGCTCCCGCCCCAGCGCCGACATTCCCCTGTGCCACTGGCTCTTTGCTGGCAAGGCTGGCAGCGGCATACCCCATGTCCCGCGTCGGACGAACCTTGGGATTGCCGATGGAGAGATCGAACAGCACAGCAGCCGGAACGATCGGCACGACGCCAAAGCCGACATCAAGCCCGATGCCCTGTTCCTCCAGGTAAGCCATGACGCCGCTGGCTGCATCCAGACCGTAGGCGCTGCCTCCCGACAGGCAGATCGCGTGCACGTGGCTTACCAGATTGACCGGGTCCAGCAAATCCGTTTCGCGGGTGCCCGGGGCCGAGCCCCGGACATCCACGCCGCATACGGCCGCATCCTCCGCGATCACCACTGTACACCCGGTCCAAGCATTCGTGTCTTCTGCATGCCCTACGCGAATCCCGGGCACGTCCGTAATGGTGCCTGACATGCTACAAACCTCCAGAAATTTTTGACTTTTGTTTTCCCGAGGAGCCGAGCTTCTTCCAGGCGACCACGACCGCGAGCGTCACGATGACGGACACGATCGCTTCCGGCAAGCCGCTCATGACGGCGACTGATGCCGCCACCCCTGCAGGCATGTAGCCGCGCACGACCGCCATGAAGAGAACCAGGATGGTGTTGGTCATCGAGCCGACAAATCCTGCCACACCGATCGCCGCATACTCGTTAAACCGCTTCAAGCCGACGTAGGTGAAATAGGCCGTGACCCCGATGAACAGGCGCGGCAGGATGGCTACCAGCGGATCTTTAAAGAGGGGGACGGTCGCATTCAAAAAGGAAGAGACACCAAAAATAAGACCAATGATTAACCCGACGCCCCACCCCTCCATAATCCCGCCGATGACGGCCGGGATATGCATGATCGTTGCATTGCCTGCCGCTGTGGGGACGGGAATAAAACCGAGCCGCGTCACTCCCAGCAGAATGGCGATGGCTCCGAGCACACCCGCGATGACAATCCTGCGTACGGTCAAGCCTTTTTCCATGCTTCTTCCTCCTTTGTACCTTTTATTGGAATCCCCGGTGATAGGGAGAATTCCCTGCGCAAACTACCACGGTATTGCCAATATCACGGCGGAGAGCAGCACGCTTGCGCCAATCGCGGCGAAATCCTTGGGAGCGGCCTTGTAGTGGGCATAGCGCGTGCGGACAGCGCCCGGCGTATAGCAGCGCGCTTCCATCGCCAGGATCAGGTCTTCCGCCCGGGACAGCGCGACGTTAAACAGCGGGACGATGATCGGAAACATGTCCTTCGTCCGCTTGATAATCCGCCACCACTGGCCGGTGCCAAACTCGGCCCCCCGCGAGGCTTGCGCTTTCATCATTTTTTCCATTTCCATGGCAAAGGTCGGCACGAAGCGTATCGAAATGGTGATGATCAAGGCAAAAGCGTGGACGGGAAATTTTACTTTCTCAAGCGGTCCCAGGAGGCGCTCCATCCCATGCGTCAGCTCCGTCGTCGAAGTGCTCAGCGTCAGCACGCTGGAGAGGAAAATCACTTCGACAAACCGCATGGCGGAGACGACCACCAGCCTGATCACTTCGCTGGAGATGGTGACGAAGCCGTATTGAAAGAAAATCGTGCCACCTTGCGCGATTTCTCCGTAAAACAGCAGCTGCATCAGCGCCAATATGATAATGAACGGCACGGCCGGCTTCACGCCGGAGATTCCGTAGTGAAGCGGGATGCGCGCCAGTGCAAACATCAGCAGGCAGACGAGCAAAGCGAACAGATTGCCGATATAGGTGCCGCAGATCGCAATCGCGATGATCATGATGACAAATGAGGCCAATTTAAACCGCGGGTCCAGACGATGGATAACCGATCCCGTGGGCAGATACTGGCCAATCGTTATATTTCGCGTCAATTCAAATTCTTGTGACACCTGTAGATCCCTCCTCTCATCGCCCGATGATCGTGATGATTTCCTCTGCCGCTTCTTCGGCCAGATAGGCGCCCGGATTGACCGGATAGCCGGCCGCTTGCAGCCGATACAGGATATCGACGCTCTCGGGCGTTCCGATTTGATGGGTGCGGAGCAGTTCCTGATTGCTGAAAATCGCACGGGGCGTCCCCTCGCAGACGACTTTCCCCTGTCCCATGACATAGACGCGATCGGCCAGCTCCGCCACCTCCTCCATGTTGTGACTGACGAAGATGACGGTAAGCCCCTCCGTTTCATTCAAATGCTTGATCCGCCCCAAGAGCTCCTGACGGGAGCGGGGGTCGAGTCCGGCGGTCGGTTCATCCAAGACCAGTATCTTTGGCTGCAGCGACAGGACGCCAGCCAGGGCGACTTTCCGTTTTTGCCCGCCGCTGAGCGCAAAGGTAGGACGATCCTTCATCTCGTCAAAGGAGAGGCCGACCAGTTCCATCGCCCACTGGACGCGGCGGCGAACCTCATCCAACGCAAGCCCCATCTTAAACGGACCGTAGGCGATATCGTCACCAACCAGCTTTTCGAAGATCTGGTCCTCCGGGTTTTGAAAGACCAGTCCCACTTGCCGGCGGAGAGCCTTTACATCGATTTTCGAATCGGAGACGTGTTTCCCCTCAATGATCACGTCTCCTGATTGGGGCCGAATGAGCCCGTTAAAATGCTGGATCAACGTCGATTTGCCCGAACCGGTGTGGCCGATGATGGCGACGCATTCCCCCGCCTCGATTTGGATGCTTACATCGTCCAGCGCCCGGTGCTCCAGCGGGGTTCCGCTCATATACACATGCGAGAGACGCTCCGTCTTCAGAATCGGTTGGGTCATGTGCCGCTCGCCTCCGCCCGTCTGACGTGCAGCCGCCGTACTTCGTCCACAATTTCGTGATTGTGGATCAGATCGGGAGAAAAGGCCCTGTTTTGCGCATGGACCAACTGGGCGATCCGGCTCGCGTCCGGCACGTCGAGATGGAGCTCCCGGAGGCGATCCTGCCGGGCAAACACCTCCCGCGGAGTCCCCTCCATCACGATCTGTCCCCCTTCCATCACCAGCACGCGGTCGGCTTCTGCCACCTCGGACATGTGATGCGTGACGGTGACGATCGTCATCCCTTCCCGATGGAGCTGGCGAACGACTTGCAAAATCTCCTGTCTGCCATAGCTGTCCAGCATGCTGGTCGCTTCATCCAGGACCAGACAGCGCGGCTTCATCGCCAAAATTCCGGCGATCGCCACCCGCTGCTTTTGACCGCCCGACAAATGATGCGGAGGCCGATGCCGGAACGCGCTCATCCCGACCGCGTCCAGGGCATCATTCACCCGTGCGCTCATCTCATCCGGCGGAACGCCGATGTTTTCCAGACCAAAGGCCACATCATCCTCGACGATGGTCGCCACAAGCTGATTGTCCGGATGCTGAAAGACCATTCCGACCTGACTGCGAATCTCATGGATGCGCGTTTTTTCCCTCGTATTGATCCCGTTTACCCAGACGTCTCCCTGATGTGGCGTCAAGATCCCGTTCAGATGTTTCGAAAGCGTCGATTTGCCCGAGCCGTTATGCCCGATAATCGCCAGATACTCACCTGAAAAAACTTCCATAGAGACGCCATGCAAAACGGGGATGACCTGTTCCTGGTTCACTTGATAAGAAAACGTGACATTGTCCACACGAATGATGGGTTCTTTCGTCATGCCGTCTCCCCCTGTCTCCTCAGATTCCTCGCCCGCCATCGACATTGACGATCTCCCCCGTGACGATCTTGGCCAGATCGCTGCACAGGTAGAGCGCGGCCTCGGCAATATCTTCCGGTTGGATTAGCATGCCGAGCGGCACACTACTGAGAAAAATTTCCTTGGTATCCCGTTCTTTTTGTTCGGCGTCGCCCTGCAAAAATTGGCTGAGCATCGGGGTTTCGGCTGGTCCGGGATTGATGCCGTTGACGCGAATCCGGTACGGCGCCAGCTCGATCGCCAGCGCCTTCGTCAGCATGATGGCCGCCCCTTTTGACGCACAGTACGCGTTCAATCCGGGGCGCGCCCGGACACCCGCAATTGAGCAGATGTTGAGGATGGAGCCGCTCTGTTTTGCTTTCATATGAGGGACAGCGTACTTCGCCGTGAGGAAAATCGATGTGCAATTGATATCCATCGTCCGATGCCACTGCTCCAGCGACACTTCCTCAACCGGGGTGAAGGCCATCGGCACCCCGGCGGAGTTGACGACGATGTCGATACTGCCGAACTCCTCCACGGTGCGGGCGACTGCTGCGGCTACCTCTTCTTCCCGGGACATGTCCGCTGTAAGGGGCATCACGGCTGTGCCGCATTCAGCAGCCGTATGGGCAGCAGCCTCCCCAATCCAGTCGACGATGGCCACCTGAGCTCCCTGCTTATTGAACAGCTTGCTGATGGCTTTTCCCATCCCCGAGCCGCCGCCGGTGACGAACGCGGTCTTTCCTTTTAACAACATGCACTCCCCTCCCCTACTGCTTCAGATTCATGACGACCATCCGCAGATCGGTCATCTCTTCGATGGCGTAATGAGGGCCTTCTTTTCCCAGTCCGCTGTTCTTGATGCCGCCGTAAGGCATGACATCGTTGCGATACGTGGATACGTCATTGATGATGACACCGCCGTATTCCAGCTCGCGGGCCGCTCTCATCGCCAGATTCAAATCATTGGTAAAGATGCCGGCTTGCAGCCCGTAGGCGGATGCGTTGGCAGCGGCAAACGCTTCGTCAATCGATTGATAGGGAATGATCGTGACGATGGGGGCAAACACCTCCAGGCAGTTTACTTTCATCTCCGGCGTCGTCTTCGCCAGCACCGTCGGATGCATGATGCTCCCCTCTCGATGTCCGCCATGCAAAAGCTCAGCCCCCTGCTGGACGGCTTCCTGTACCCATGCTTCTGCCCGCATCGCTTCCGCTTCGCTGATCATCGGGCCGACATCCGTCGCTTCGTCTTCCGGATCCCCTACGCGGAGGCTTCTCACTTCGCTTAGGTACTTCTCGGTAAATGCCTCGCGGACCGCTTCTGCCACGAAGATTCTCTGCACCGCAATGCACGCCTGCCCGGCATTGTGAAAGCTCCGCTGTGCGATCAGCTTGGCTGCCTGCTCCAAGTCGGCATCCTCGTGTACGATATTGGGCGAATTATTGCCCAGCTCCAAGGCGACCGGGCGCAATCCGCTCCTCTGCTTGATCTCTGTCCCCACTT
The DNA here is from genome assembly GCF_016406105.1 of Brevibacillus composti. Classification (NCBI taxonomy): domain Bacteria; kingdom Bacillati; phylum Bacillota; class Bacilli; order Caryophanales; family Paenibacillaceae; genus Brevibacillus; species Brevibacillus composti. The sequence goes on along the minus strand of NZ_CP066308.1, from coordinate 2,200,789 downwards.
CCGCCGAACCGGTAAAGGTGTACATCGCGATGCGGGGGTCTTCCAAGAGCCAGTTGCCTACCTGACTGCCGGAACCGGTTACGATGTTCACAAATCCTTTGGGCAAGCCGGCCTGCTCGAGAATCTCGACCAGCAAATAGGAGGCGATCGGCGTGGCAGTGGCCGGCTTCAGGACGATGGTATTTCCCGCAGCCAAGGCAGGCGCCACTTTGTGCGTGCTCAGCAAGAGCGGATAATTGAATGGCGTGATCGCCGCAATCACTCCTTTCGGCACGCGAATGGCGAAGCCCAGGCGATTTTCAGAACCCGGGGCGGCACCGAGCGGGACCATTTCGCCGCAGATTCGTTTGGCTTCCTCGGACGAGAGGCGCAGTGTATGAATGACCCGATCCAGTTCCCCACGCGCGTCCTTTCTGGTTTTGCCCACTTCCTGCACGAGCGACAGTTCCAGCTCTTCCCGCCTGCTGCTCGCGATCTGACTGGCCCGAAGCAGGATATCGCTCCTCTCCGAAGGGGTCAGCTTTTGCGTGCGAAAGGTATGCAGCGCCCAGGTGACGGCCTCCTCCACGTGATGGCGAGACGCTTTCCCAATCGTGGCAATGACCTGCCCTGTGTATTTATGCGCAACCGGAATTCTCTCTTCGGTATGGATCCATTCCCCGTGGATATACAGCGGGTAATCCTTCGTTTTGAGCTCTGCACGATCCATCTGTCATCCTCCTCTTCGATAGAGCTGCGCCAAGATGGCTTTCCCCATTTCCTGTGTCGTCGCCTTGCCGCCGATATCAGGCGTACGTACTTTTCCCTCTACCAGTACCTCCTCAATACAGTCCAGCACCAGCCTGCCCAGTTCTCTCTCCCCCAGGTGATCCAGCATCATGCTGATGCTCCAGATGGTGGCGATCGGATTGGCGATGCCCCGTCCCGCGATGTCGGGAGCAGAGCCGTGAATCGGCTCGAACATGGAGGGATACGTTTTCTCCGGATTGATGTTGCCCGACGGAGCCAGACCGAGCCCCCCCACCACCGCCGCACCGAGATCGGTTAAGATATCGCCGAACAGGTTGCTTGCGACGACCACATCAAACGCTTCGGGCCTGCTGACAAAAAAAGCGGCAAGCGCGTCGATGTGGATTAGACTGGTTTGAATATTCGGATAATGGAGGCTGATTTCTTTGACGATCTCATCCCAAAATGGCATGGAGTGGTTGATGCCATTTGATTTGGTGGCGGCGGTCAGCCTCGTTTTGCCTGTAGCTTGGGCCAATTCAAAGGCATAGCGGATAATCCGCTCGGTGCCGTATCGGGTGAAAACATTGTTTTGCATCGCCATCTCATAAGGGGTGCCGACGTGAAGCCTTCCACCCATATTGGAGTATTCACCCTCTGTATTTTCCCGGACCACGACGAAATCCAGATGCTCATGCCCTTTGCCGCGCAGCGGGCTCTCCAGGCCCCGCAGGAGCTTGATCGGGCGCAGGTTGACGTACTGCTGAAAGCTTCTTCTGATCGGGAGGATCAGCTCCCAGACGGAGATGTGGTCGGGCACGCCCGGCGCGCCGATGGCCCCGAGCAGAATCACGTCAAACGGCCGCAGCCGCTCCAGTCCATCCTCTGGCATCATCCGCCCGTGCTGCAGATAATAACGGCAGTTCCACGGAAACGACTCCGCCTCAAACGACAGACCGCCATGAATGTCTCCGATGGCCTGGAGCAGCGACATCCCGACCTCCATCACCTCCGGGCCAATGCCGTCCCCGGGTATAACCGCAGCCGAGAAATATTTCATCCAAGCGACTCCTTTGCAATAAGTTTTCTACTCTATGCTTATTGCAAAAGCTGTGCCAAATGATATGTTTTCAATATTCAGTTATTTGCGGGCTTTGCTCTTTTTTCACGAGCGCACTGGTGTTGCACACCGTTGCATTTGTTGTTGCATTTGCAACATCATCATGTCGAGCCATGCCCGTATTTTTTCAGCTTCCGCCATAGCGTCGTCCGGTCGACGCCGAGCAGCTTCGCCGCCTCCTGTCGATTCCCTCTCGTCTGTTGCAAAACGCGCAGGATCATCTCCGCCTCATCCTCGGCGGCAGGAATCGTCCCCGCCACAGCAGCAGCCCCGTCCGTCTGGCGGCGTTTCTGCAGTTTCTTTTCAAAAAAGGCGGCATCCCGCCGCTCCAGCCTCGCCGTTTTGCTCAGCAGCACCATCCGTTCCACGACATTGCGCAGCTCCCGCACGTTGCCCGGCCAATCATGCTGGGTGAACAGCTTAAAAAGGGATTCGCTCACGCTCTCGATCGTCTTGTCGCCCCTCTCGGCGATTTCGCGGATGATCGCCCAGGTGAGGGCGGGGATGTCCTCCAGTCTTTGCCTCAGCGGCGGGAGCTCCAAAGTCAGAACATTCAGCCGGTAATAAAGATCCGAACGGAATTGGCTCATCCGGATTCGTTCTTCCACATCGCGGTTGGTGGCCGCAATGATGCGCACATCCACCGGAATGACGCGCTCTCCGCCTATCCGTCTCACCTTTTTCTCCTGCAGCACCCGAAGCAGCAGCGCTTGGATGGGCAGAGACATCTCGCCGATCTCATCCAAAAAGAGCGTGCCGCCATGCGCCAGTTCAAACAAGCCGGGCTTTCCTCCCTTGCGCGCTCCGGTAAAGGCGCCATCCTCGTAACCGAAGAGTTCGCTCTCCAGCAAATTTCCCGGCAAAGCGGCACAGTTGACGGCGACGAAGGGACCTGCTGCACGCTGGCTGCACAGGTGCATGCCCTGCGCAAACAGCTCCTTTCCCGTCCCCGTTTCTCCCAGAATCAGGACGGTGGCCTCTGTGCGGCCAAAGGTTTCCGCCAGCTCTTTTGCCTCCCGGATGACGTCGGAATGGCCGACGATATCCTCCAGCCTGTATTTGGCCTCGAGGCCGCTTTCCATGCTCTGCTTGCGAATCCGCAGTTCCATTTTTTGAATATCGGTAAATTCCTTGAATGTACTGACGGCACCCACCGTCTGCCCGTCGATGACGATCGGCAGGCGGTTTATGATAATTTGGCGGTTCAAGACGGTCGCGATGTCCCCGATCTCCCGCTTGCCCGTGGCCAGAATGCGCAGCAAGTCGGATTGGGGAATGTAGCGGGTAATTTTTTCTCCGACCACATGGGGAGGGAGGCCGAGAATCTCCAGAGCGTTTTTATTCACCCAGATCACCGTCGAGTCCCGATCCACCGCGATGATGCCGTCATGGGAGGCATCCAGTATCGCCTGAATGAGGGTATAGTCTCTCACTGGATGGTCTCCCCTCCCTCAGCCTTTTCCAGCATTTTATGGACAGTGGCCGGAGGCTTCCTGGCTGCTTTTTTTCGCTTGCGCTTCTTTTTGCGCAAGAGTAGTACCGCCGTCAGCATGAGCGTCAGTGTCGCGAGCTGCAACGGCTGCGTCAGCGCCGCTTCTGCCCAGCCGCTCATCACCAGCAGATGGAGCAATACGGCCAGGCAGAGGATGCTGGAGGTCCACATTTGCGTCTTCACTTGCCCTGCCCCCTTTTCCTGCTTATCCCTCTCCGGGTTGGAAAAGCACTCCCGCCGCAGGCAGCGCAGCTATTACGGAATCGGCCCGACATGACGGGAATGCGAGTAATTATTGGTCCTGCTCAAACAGACTGAGATACTCCCCGTACCCCTCTGCTTCCAGCTCCTCCTTGGGAATAAATCGCAAGGCGGCTGAATTGATGCAGTAGCGCAAGCCGTTTGGTCCGGGTCCATCAGGGAACACATGGCCGAGATGGGAGTCGCCGTATTTGCTGCGGACCTCCGTCCGAATCATCCCGTGCGACGTATCCAAAAGCTCGTTGATATGGTGCTTGTGCAAGGGCTTAGTGAAGCTGGGCCAGCCGCAGCCCGCATCGTATTGATCCCGGGAACTGAAAAGCGGCTCGCCGGAAACAATGTCGACATAGATGCCGTCTCTCGTATTGTTGTAGTATTCGCCTGTGAAGGGACGCTCCGTTCCGTTGTTTTGCGTCACCTCATATTGGATCGGCGTCAGTCTCTTCTTCAGTTCTGCCGGGTCTTTTTGTGCGCGCCAATGTTCTTCGGTGAACTGTTTGCGGCCGGAACCGGCATAGTAGCGGTTGTAGTGGAACGGGTTCTTCTTGTAGTAGGCCTGATGCCCTTCCTCCGCCGGATAAAACGGCTTCGCGGGCAAAATATCCGTCACGATCGGTGCGGAAAAACGGCCGCTTGCCTCCAGCTCCTGTTTTGATTTCTCCGCCAGTTCCTTCTGCCGTTCGTTATGGTAGTAAATCGCGGTCTTGTAATGCTCGCCGCGGTCGTGGAACTGTCCGCCTGCATCTGTCGGATCGATGTTCATCCAGAAGATGTGAAGCAGCTTCTCATAGGGGAAAATGTCAGGGTCAAAGGTAATTTGTACGGCCTCCCGATGCCCTGTCTGATCGGTGCAGACTTCCTCGTACGTGGGATTCTCGGTAAATCCGCCGGTATACCCTGACACAACGCCGTGGATGCCGGGCAGCTCATCAAATGGTTTGACCATGCACCAAAAGCACCCACCTGCAAACGTTGCCTTCTCTAGCATCTTGATCGCCTCCACTGCTATTTTCTCCGGTCCGATCGCTCGCCAGACTCATCTTTATCCTGCTGCCTTCATTGAATGTTCGTGCCAGCTTACTCAGACTTCTTCGTGCCGGTTCGCGCGGAATCCTTCTCGCCGGGAACGGTATAAAGAGGACACCCGGCACCACGCTGATCGCGGGATGACAGGCGCAGCGGCCGGTGTTTCTATTGTACCACCGGCCGGCTACATGGTTGCCGTATTTCCCTGTGCATTCGAAAAGCCAGACTGCGGCTCTGCTTGTATCACAGAAGAGACAGCCTGGCTTTTTTGCGCGATGCCGCTATAGATGTTAGATGGGTAAAAGCGCCAGTTTGTCTTGTTTGGCCAATCCATCGACCATGTCCAGCCACGTCTGGGGCTTTTGCGGCAGAACGGCGTAGTAGCGCGTCAGGAAAGTCTTGACCAGCGAAGATTCCAGCTGATCCTGGTCTTCGTCGGTCGGCATGAAGCACAGGTCGAGCCCGGAAACGGCTTCTCCGTCATTTTGCCAGGACGGATGCACGTACGGAAAATCAATGCGTTTGTAGCCCAGGTGGGAAAGCACTTCTCTGCGGACAAACGGATCCATCGGCTTGATGCCGCCGAAGGCATGGTCTTGGGCTTTGTACGGATCGTAGATCTCGGCAAACATTCCGTAGAGCACCTTGCCGTTTTGTTCTGCCAGGCGGAGCAAATCTTTTTGCCGCTCGCGGGCGAGGAAGCGGCCGATGCCCATGCCTTCCCGTCCGATAATCGTGAAATCGGTCATGGCTACATTCATGTCTGGATAATAGCGATATTCGGTCGCACCTACGACTTTTCCCTCGTGAACGGCGACAAATACGCGGATGCCCGGATCCTCCAGCGGTTCTTTCCACAGGTCAAAGTCGAGGACTTCCTCCGGCGGAAACACTTCCTGCATCAGCTGGTGCATCTGCACAAACAACGGGTCTTGAATATTTTGAATGCGTACGTATTGCATCATGGCTTCCTCCAACTCTCTTGGTTATGTCGTTTCCTTACGATCCAGGGTGGGATCGAAAAGGGTTTTTCCATTCCATCAAAGCGGCGTAATTGCGTGATTCTTCGTCCTCCAGGTAGTCTTGGACCACTTTTACAGGAGTGCGTCCCGCCCGCATCAAAAAGCTGATGACTGGATCTTTCAGCTCGCCTGAGACGACCTTTTCCAGATAGGCTTCGGCTGACAGCTCCGCCGCATACTGGCCGTAGCCCGGCATCCTGCCGCCGCCGAGCAGACGCTCCAGCCCCTTATGTACGACCAACTCGTACATCGCCTGCATCATGCTTATCCCCAGGCGCCATTTGCGATAGGCTGGACGGATGCAGATATCCACGACGTAGAGTGTGTTCCCGTTCGGGTCATGATTGCGGATATACCCCGAATCGGTGACCTCTTCCCACTTGTGGTCGGGATGGGCGGGGTCGAAATCGACCAGCAGACCGGTCATGGAGCCGGCCAGCACCCCTTCGACCTCGATGCAGATCGCGCCTTCGGGAAACAGCGTCACATGGTTGGTCAGCTGCTCCTCGTTCCACCACAGCTCGGATGGAAAGGGCGGCGGGAAGCTTTCCTGCTGGATGCGGATCAGCTCGGGGAAATCCTCCCGCGTGTAATTGCGGATCACAGCCCTGGCAGGCTTGTCTCCGTGAAACACGAATAATTCCTTGCGATACAATGGCTGCACCCCCTCGATTATTTCCAGTCGGGATACAAGTCGATCCGACGGTCGCGCCAGGTCGTGACGGAGCCCTTTTCTCTCACGTCGTATAGCAATTGAAGATCGAGATCGGCGGTGACGATCATGTCGTTGTTCATTTCCCCTTCGACCAGCACCCCGCGCGGCGGGAAGGGAATGTCATTGGGCGTCAGGACGGCTGCCTGTGCGGTATTGGCCCGCATAAAGTCGACGGTCGGAAGCGAGCCTACAGTACCGGTCAGGACGACGTATACCTGATTTTCAATCGTCCGGGCGTGGCTGGTATAGCGCACCCGATGGAAGGCGTGGCGGTCATCCGTGCAGGATGGACAGAAAATCACATCGGCGCCGCGAGCTTTGGCCATGCGCACCAGCTCCGGAAACTCGATGTCATAGCAGATGATCATCGCGATTTTCCCTTTGTCCGTCTCAAAAATCTGCAGCTCATTGCCCGCGCCCATATTCCAGCCCTTGATTTCCCATGGCGTAATATGGACCTTCTTCTGTCTGCCGACCCGGCCGTCCGGATAGAACAGAAAGGCGGTGTTGTACAGCCGTCCCTCTTCTTCGATGATGTGCGTCCCGCCGATGATATGCATCCGATGGCGTTTCGCCAGCGTCGTGAACAGGTCGAGATAAGCGTCGGTAAAAGACGGGAGATCGCCGATCGAGAGAGCCTGTCCCTTTTCATCGCCAATCGACATGAGCTGAGTCGTAAACAGCTCTGGGAACAGCAGGTACTCGGTTTCGTACTCTTCTGCCGTTTTGACGTAATGCTCGACTTGATGGGCAAATTCCTCAAAGCTATGAATCGTGTGCAGATGGTACTGCACGGCGGATACGCGCATTTTCATGGGCAACCTCCTAGGAACCTGGTTACTGCACTTGCAGATATAAAATAAATAATAACAAAAAACGGGGGCGAAGTCTTGCTTCAATTTGGTGTAAATTGTATCGGAGCCCAACAAAAAAGTCTTTCCCTCACCACCGGGAAAGACGATCATGTATCTGCCACTGGCTAGCTTGCTCGAAGGCAGGTATTTTTACATACGCATCGGTCACACTCAGACTTGGACTAGCTCGAACCCGCGTACCCGCATTGGCAGCAACCGCCGCTACCGGTCCGCACCCATTCTCACGATCGTGCGATAGAGCAGCTCTGTCCCCAGTGCGATATCGTCGTGCGTAGAAAACTCCTGCGGATTGTGGCTGATGCCGTCTTTGCAGCGAACGAAAATCATGCCGTAGTCGCATACATAGGAGAGTGCCAGCGCATCGTGAAAAGGACCGCTCATCAGTTCGGGAGGATTGAGTCCGAGGGCGCTGCTCTCTTCTCGCATGATCCCTTTGATCCAATCCGCGCAATAACGCGGTTCGCTGTTGGTGTCCTCGGTAATCGTGTAGGTCAGTCCGTTATCCCTGGCCGCCTTTTCGATAGCGGCCCGCAGCGCCTTTTCCCGCTCGTCGCGCCGCTCTAGGTCGATGTCTCTGAGATCGACGGTGAACCGCGCCCGCTCCGGAATGATGTTGCGCGAGTCGGGAAACACCTGCAGATGGCCGACTGTGCCGACCGTCGGGGCGTCGGGATCCGTTTTGGCAATCTCATGCAGCGCCGTAATCACTTGCGCCGCCCCGACCAGCGCGTCCTTCCTCATCGTCATGGGCACGGAGCCGGCATGTCCCGCGAAGCCGACAAATTCCACGGTCCACCACAGCGGTCCGGAGATGCCGCTGACGATGCCCACTGGCTGCTCGAGCTGATCCAGGATCGGTCCTTGTTCGATATGCAGCTCCAAAAACGCGCCGATCGCCCCCTCCGGGTAGACGGATTCGTGCAGGCGATCCGGGTCGCAGCCAAATTCGCGCAAAGCCTCTCTGCGGGTGACGCCGTTTTTGTCGGTCCGCTCCAGCTCCCCCTCCTCGAGCCGATTTAATATCCCGCGCGAGCCGAAGAGACCCTTCTGAAACCGGCTGCCCTCCTCGTCGCAAAAGGCCACGACCTCGATGGGCTGTTTGGCGCGCAGTCCTTTTTCACGGAAGGTTTGCAGCGCTTCCAACCCGCCTAGCACGCCGATGGCGCCGTCGAATCGTCCCCCGTAAGGCTGGGAGTCGATATGGGAGCCGATCATCAGCACCGGTGCGTCCGGATTCTCCCCCTCGAGCCGCCCGATCAGATTGCCAAATTGGTCGATCCTGGCCGCAAGACCCGCTTCCTCCATCCAGCTCTTGACCTGATCCACTCCTGCACGATCCTCCTTGGACAGTGCCAACCGGCAAACGCCCGTCTCGCCGATTTTCCCGATTTGCGCGAGGGTGTCGATTCGCGTTTTGAGCCGTTCCGCATTAATTTCGAGGTGCCTCGTTTGCATGCTCATGCCATTGCCCCCTTTATATTATGTAGCAAATACTGCCTTACCTAGATTCTATTCGGTTTGTCCCCCGAAAAGTAGAGAACTTCTGGCGGACTCAAATAAAAAGAATCCTCTGGTTTTTGGCTCAGACCAGAGGATTCTGTGTTCCTGCTCGATTATGCGTAATGTTCTTCGCGGAGACGCTTGATTTCTTCGCTTTCCAGGTACTCGTCGTACGTGATCATCTTGTCGATGACGCCCTTCGGCGTGATCTCGATGATCCGGTTGGCAATGGTCTGAACGAACTGATGGTCATGGGAGACGAATAGCAAGGTGCCTTCAAATTCAATCAAGCCGTTGTTCAGCGCCGTGATCGATTCCAGATCCAAGTGGTTCGTCGGTTCATCCATGATCAGCACATTGGCCTGCGCCAGCATCATCTTTGCCAGCATGCAGCGCACCTTTTCGCCCCCGGAGAGCACATTCGCCTTTTTCAAAGACTCGTCGCCGGAGAAGAGCATGCGGCCGAGATAGCTGCGGATGAAGGTCTCGTCCTGCTCCTTGGAGTACTGACGGAGCCAGTCCACCAGCGACAGCGTCGTGTCAAAGTACTCCGAGTTGTCTTTCGGGAAGTACGCCCGTGAAGTCGTGACGCCCCATTCAAACGTCCCACTGTCCGCCTCGACTTCACCCATCAGGATGCGGAAAAGCGTGGTTTTTGCCAATTCATTTGGCCCGACAAATGCCACCTTGTCGCCCTTGTTGATCGTCAAATTGAGGTTTTCGAACAGCTTCTCGCCATCGATCGTCTTGCTCAAGCCCTCCATGATCAGCAGGTTTTTGCCTGCTTCCCGCTCCGGCTTGAAATTGATGTACGGATAGCGGCGGCTGGACGGCTTGATGTCTTCCAGCGAAATCTTATCCAGCAGCTTTTTCCGCGAGGTGGCCTGCTTGGACTTGGACGCGTTGGCGCTGAAGCGAGCGATAAACTCCTGCAGTTCCTTGATTTTTTCTTCCTTCTTCTTGTTCTGTTCGCGCGCCATTTTCAGGGCCAATTGGCTGGACTCGTACCAGAAATCGTAGTTGCCGACATACAGCTGAATTTTGCCAAAGTCGATATCCGCGATGTGCGTACATACCTTGTTCAGGAAGTGACGGTCATGGGATACGACGATGACGGTGTTTTCATAATCGGCCAAAAAGTTCTCCAACCAGCGGATGGACTCGATATCCAGGTGGTTCGTCGGCTCGTCCAAGAGCAGCACATGCGGGTTGCCAAACAGGGCTTGCGCCAGAAGGACGCGCACCTTTTCGTTCCCGGACAGGTCTTTCATCAGTTTGTTGTGAGTCTCTACGGGAATGCCGAGACCGATCAGCAGCTCTGCCGCATCTGCTTCCGCCATCCAGCCGTTCAGCTCTTCGAACTCGCCTTCCAGTTGGGAGGCGCGGATGCCGTCCGCTTCCGAGAAATCTTCTTTCATGTATAGCGCATTTTTCTCTTCCATGATCTCATAGAGACGCTTGTGGCCCATGATCACGGTTTTGAGAACCTCAAATTCGTCAAATTCGAAGTGGTTTTGCTTCAACACAGCGATTCGCTCACCGGGCGTGATCGACACTTGACCGCTGGTGGGCTCAATTTCACCGGACAGGATCTTCAAAAATGTCGATTTGCCGGCGCCGTTCGCACCGATCAAACCGTAGCAATTGCCAGGAGTAAATTTGATGGTGACATCTTCAAACAATGCGCGTTTGCCATAGCGCAGTGTAACATTTTGTGTGCTTATCATCGCGATACCTGCCTTTTTCATCATTCAATCATTAATCATATCAGATAAGGCGACTTTTCGCAAAATTTGATAGAACAGCCCGCGCGCGGGAACCCTATGGAAGACGGATACAGATCAGTCATAGGAGAGATGGACATGTCGAAGAAAAACGGCGTAAAAAATGAAATGGGAAACAAAGAGAACCCTTCGCAAACCAGGGCTTCCAACACACTGAGCAAAGAGGAGACCCGCTCCAAGCAGCGCGGCGAGTGATCGCGCAAGGAATGCAAAAAAGCGGGGAATGCAAAAAAGCCGGTCGGCATCATACGCGACCGGCTGCCCTCTGTTATCCCCGTATCAGTTGGCCATCGATATAAAAGGCCACATGCTGCAAGGTGACGTAGAGCGTATCGGCAGGCCTGAGGGACAGTTCGTCATAGTTGCGCCGACTAAGCTCGGCTTCCAATATTTCTCCCGTATCCTTACGCTTCAGCTCCAGTCTGACCACCGAACCGAGATCGTATACATAACACAGCTCCGACAAGACAGACTGGGAGTTTTGCGGGACGCGGCTCACTTCGATGTCATGTGGACGGACGTAACCGACAGCGGGCAGGTTTTCCGCCTGCGCCGCCCAATCCGCCTTAAATTCGGCCTCGCCCAGCTTTACCTTGCCGTCGTCGATCCGCCCGCGGAAGAAGTTGACGCGTCCGAGAAAACTGTAGACAAAAGGATTGGCCGGTGCATTGTAGACTTCTTGCGGAGAGCCGACCTGCTCGACGCGCCCTTCGTTCATGACCACCACGCGATCCGCCAGCTCCAGCGCCTCCTCTTGGTCATGGGTGACGAAGACGATGGTCAGTCCCAGCTTTTCATGCAGCCGCCGCAGCCAGCGGCGCAGTTCCTGACGCACTTTCGCGTCCAGGGCGCCAAACGGCTCATCCAGCAGCAGGAATTTGGGTTCGACCGCCAGCGCTCTGGCCAATGCGACTCGCTGCCTCTGCCCTCCCGAGAGCTGCGAAGGGTAGCGATGCGCGAGTCCATCCAGCTGAACCAGCCGAAGCAGCGAGTAGACTCGTTCCTTGATCTCCGCCTTGCTGAGCCTGACTTTTCGCGGCCGGACCTTTAAACCAAATGCGATGTTTTCAAAAATATTCATATGCCTGAACAGCGCGTAATGCTGGAAGACAAATCCGACTCCGCGCTCTCGCACATCCCGATTCGTATTGTCTTCGCCATTGAAAAACACCTGTCCTTGATCGGCTGCTTCCAGCCCGGCAATCAGCCGCAGGAGCGTAGTCTTGCCTGATCCGGACGGACCGAGCAAAGCGACGAGCTCTCCAGTGGGAATGTCCAGATCGACGTTTCGCAATGCGGTAAAATTGCCGTACGTCTTGCTGATTCCTCTGATCTCTATACTCATGCGCGAGCCTCCCCGATGACTTCTGACACCGCTCTCTCCTCTTTCTGTTGACGCTCCGTCTTCCATTCGATCAGACTCTTCAAGACGAGAGTCACCAGCGCCAACACAGCCAACAAGGTAGCCGCAGCAAATGCCGCGACGAACTGATACTCGTTGTACAAAATCTCTACATGCAGCGGCAGTGTATTGGTTAATCCCCGGATATGGCCGGAGACGACCGAGACCGCGCCGAATTCTCCCATCGCTCTCGCGTTGCACAGGATAATGCCGTAGAGAAGGCCCCACTTGATATTGGGCAGCGTAATTTTCAGGAACGTTTGCCAACCGCTGGCCCCGAGCGAGATTGCGGCTTCTTCCTCATCTTTCCCTTGCGCTTCCATGACCGGAATCAACTCTCGGGCGACAAAGGGAAAGGTGACAAAGGTCGTCGCGAGAATGATGCCCGGTACTGCGAAGATGATCTTGATATCATATGCTTCGAGCCATGGACCGAGCACTCCCTGACTGCCAAAAAGCAGCACAAAAATCAAACCGGAAATGACGGGGGAGACGGCAAAAGGCAGGTCAATCAACGTCAAAAGGATATTTTTTCCGCGAAAGGAAAACTTCGCGATGGCCCATGCGGCAGCCACACCAAAGATCACATTCGCCGGAACACTGATCGCCGCCGTGAGCAGGGTCAGTTTGATTGCCGAGCGCGTCTCTTCTTCGGTTATCGCCTGGACGAACAGATCCAGCCCATCACTGAACGCTGCGGCAAAAACGGCGATCACGGGTACGATCAGAAACAGTCCCATGAACAGCAGCGCGATCCCGATCAAAAGCCAGCGAATGTAACCCGGTTCGCTCGTGTCTGTCACGTACGCTTCCCCCCTTAGCGAGCAGCGTCAAATTTATTCGTTTTCCACTGCAAGAAATTGTTCAGCAGCAACATGAGAAAAGAGGCAATAAGCATCACCGATGCGATGGCGGTCGCCCCGAGATAGTCGAATTGCTCCAGCTTGGTCATGATCAACAGCGGGACGATCTCGGTTTGCAGCGGCATGTTCCCGGAGATGAAGACCACGGAGCCATACTCACCCAAAGCTCTCGCGAATGCCAAGGCAAATCCGGTCATGATCGCCGGCAGCAGGTAGGGCACGATGACGCGCAAAAAGGTTTGAAGCCTCGTCGCACCCAGCGTCCGGGCCGCCTCCTCCACCTGCTGATCCCAATCCTGCAGGACCGGCTGAACTGTCCGGACGACAAAGGGGAGCCCGATAAAGGTGAGGGCGATAAAAATGCCGACAGGCGTATAGGCAATCTTGATTCCCCATGCGGCGAAAATCTGCCCGATCCAGCCATTCTGCGAGTAAATCGAAGCGAGAGCAATCCCGGCGACGGCGGTAGGCAAGGCAAACGGGAGATCGACGATGCCATCGAGAATCCGCTTGCCGGGAAATTGGTACCGCTCCAGCACCCAAGCGACCAGTACGCCAAAGACGGCATTTACGCAGGCGGCGAAAAACGCGGTCAGAAAGCTGACGCGAAAGGATACCAACACGCGCTCATCGGTCACCGTCGTCCAAAACTGCTCCCAGGTCATGCTCGACGTCTTCAGGAACAGGATGGACAAAGGGATCAATACGAGCAGACTCAGGTAGATGAGGGTATACCCCATGGTAAGGCCGAAGCCTGGCAAAATTCCTCTGGAACTGATTCGTTTTTTCATGGCTGGCTCCCCCAAAGATTTGCAGATTCTCGACTTTTTTACTTCTTTGCGGGCTGATAGATCTGATCGAAGATGCCGCCATCAGAAAAATGAACTTGCTGTGCCTTGTCCCAGCCCCCGAAAAGCTCTGCAATGGTAAAGAGCTCTATCTCTGGAAACGGCGGCTGATGCGCCAATCGGACCTCTTCGGAGCGCGGCCGGTAATAGTGCTTGGCGGCAATCTCTTGCGCTTCCTTGGTGTAGAGGAACTTCAGATATTCCGTGGCGACTTCACGCGTTTGGTGCTTGTCGACATTTTTGTCGACGATCGTGACTGGCGGTTCGGCCAGGATGCTGAGCGAGGGATTGACGATCTCAAATTTGTCTTTGCCGAGTAGATGAATGGCCAAGTACGCTTCATTTTCCCAGGCGATCAGCACGTCTCCGATCTCCCTCTCGACGAAGGTGGTCGTTGCCCCGCGTGCGCCGGAATCGAGTACGGGTACGTTGCGAAACAGCTTGGTGATAAAATCCTGCGCTTTTGCCTCATCTCCCCCGTATTTCTTGATCGCGTATCCCCAGGCAGCCAGATAATTCCACCTGGCACCCCCCGATGTCTTCGGGTTCGGGGTAATGACGGCCACGTCATCCCGGATGAGATCATCCCAGTCCTTAATTTGTTTGGGATTCCCCTTGCGCACCAAGAACACGATGGTGGAGGTGTAAGGCGAACTGTTGTCAGGCAAGCGGCTTTGCCAATCCGCCGGCAAATACCCGCGCGCGGCAATCGCATCGATATCGTAGGCGAGCGCTAGCGTAACGACGTCTGCCTCCAATCCGTCGATGACGGAGCGGGACTGTTTCCCCGAGCCGCCGTGCGATTGCTTGATGGCAACGGTTTGACCCGTCTTTTTCTGCCATTCCGCCGCAAATCGCTCGTTGACTTCGTTGTAGTATTCGCGCGTCGGATCATACGAGACATTGAGCAGTTCTACCTTAGCGGCCGTGTGACCGTCCGACGGAGGATCGGCAGCCCCCGTCGAGCACCCCACCAGAGCCATAGTCAGGATGAGCGTCATCCAGCGAACAGGCCAAGGCGATCGATTCCCTAAAATCAACTGGTTAATCCCTCCCGTTAATCGCTTCTTTTCTGTAAATACCCGCCCATTTACCGTATGTCTGTGGAGGGAGGGCGGTTCAACGATTCAGGCAAATTATTTTGTAAAAGGTCCTCTCTCGCTTTCCGGGGACGGTTTCGTATATGATGAGAAAAGAAGGAGTGATCGATGGTGATTACGGTACTGGTCAAACGGCCGCATGAAGAGGCGTACCCTCTGGAGATACGCGGGACGGACGAGATCAACGAACTGGTCGGCGGAGAGTATGAGCTTTTGTCCGATGACCGGCTGGAGGGCATCTCGCTATTGGTAAACGAGGAGCTGCGCGGCGTGGAAGCGAACAACTTCCCTATCACGACGGACGGCTACCGCGATTGGGTGTACGGCACCTGTGTCTTTGTCAAATCTGACGGCACCTCCCTGAGCGAATCGGATAGGGATGCGATTCGCGCATATCTTGCCGCGCAGCTTTAACGAGCTGCACAGACAAACGTAGACTTCCTGAAATCTTCGAAAAGCGCAAAAAAGACCCGTCGCACGGGGAACCGCGAACAACTCGGTTCTCTCCTGCCGGGTCTTTTTCAGTCCACTCTTACTGCACGCCGCTGCTGCCAAAGCCGCCTGCGCCGCGCTCCGTTTCGTCCAATTCATCCACCTCTTCAAAGTCGGCGATGGGGACGATCGCCAGCACGCCTTGGGCGATCCGATCGCCCTTGCGAATGAGATAAGCATGCCGGTCCACGGGCTGCGCCGACTCAACCGGCTTGTCGCTTACATCCAGGCAGATCGTTCCCGTCTCCCCGGCAGCTTGGCGGATATTATCCATCAGCACGCATACTTCTCCACGGTAGCCTGCGTCTACGGTGCCGGGCGAATTGCTGATCCGCAGCTTGGATTTGGCACTGATGCCCGAGCGCGGGCGCACTTGCAGCTCGTAGCCGTCAGGCAGGGCAAATGCAAGGCCCGTCGGAATTTTTGCCGTCTCCCCCGGGAGGATCAGCACATCCTCCACCGCGACCAGATCAAATCCCGCATCAAAAGCGCGGGCGTATTGGGGGATGACCGCGTCCGGATGGAGGCGTTTGATTTTCACCGCTGCTGTCGGCCGTTTGGTTGTCGTGTTGTTCGTCGTCATGTCATGTCTCTCCTTTTTCGGGTGACGCGGTTCTACTCTTTTTTTACAAATCACCCAGGTTCAGTCCGCTGGATTTCGTATAGTTGGTCACTTTTTGCTCAAAGAAGTCCGTCTTGGTCTGGTTCAGATTGGCGAAGCTGTCCACCCACTTCATCGGATGTTCGGTGTGATCGGGGTAGAGGATCTCCAGGTCCAGCCCTTTCAAGCGCTGATTTGCCAGGTATTTGATATACCGCTCCAAAATGTCGTTGTTGATGCCGAGAATTTCGTTGTTGGTCACATACTGTCCCCAACGGATCTCATGGGTGGCCGCCGTATGGAACATCCCGCGAATCTCCTCCAGCAGCGCCGGGGTGAACACATCCGGATTTTCCGCACGCAGCTCGCGGAACATATTCTGGAACAGCACCACATGTGTCAGCTCGTCCCGCTGGATGTACTTGATCATCGTCGCCGTCCCTGTCATTTTCCCTTGGCGTGCGAGTGTGTAGAAGAACGAGAAGCCCGAGTAGAAATAGAGCGACTCCAGCAGGTAGTTGGCAATCACGGTCTTGACGAAGTTGACGTCATTGGGATTGTCTACAAACTGTTGGTACAGGTCGGCGATAAATTTGTTTCGCTCCAGCAAATGCTCGTCATTGCGCCACTCGTCGTAGATGTTGTCGCGAGTCTGCGGCGAGCAGACCGAATCCAGCACGTAGCTGTACGACTGCGCGTGGATCTCCTCCTGGAAGGTCTGGATGTTCAAAAGCGAGCATACCTCCGGGGCGGTCACGTAGTCGGAGATATTGGGCAAATTGACTGATTGCAGTGAGTCCAGAAAGTTGAGAAACGAGATCGTCTTGTCAAATGCCCGCCGTTCCGCAGGAGAAAGCGAATCAAACTGCTTGGCGTCATTGGCCAGCGGCACTTCTTCCGGAATCCAGAAGTTGTTCAGCATCGTCCGGTATAGTTTCGCCGCCCATGGGTATTTGATCCGGTTCCACTCTCTCAGATTGGTCGTGTTGCCTCCGATCAGACGCTGTGTGCCGCGCTGTCCCTCTTCATTGAATAAACGGTTTTTTTCCAGTCGCACGCTATTCACGCTCCTTAACCAAGTAACGTCCCCGGCCAGAGCGACCGGGGAGCAGAATGGGTATGTCTTTTACGCCGAGCAGCTGACGCAATCTTCCACCTCTACGGATTGATTCCGCACGTAGTAGATGGTTTTCAACCCGTTTTCCCAAGCCTGAATGTACAGGTTGAGAAAATCGGGGGCAGAAATATGCGGGGTGATGTACAAGTTAAACGATTGGGCCTGGTCGATATGCCGCTGTCTGGCTCCCGCTGCCCGGATGGACCACTGCTGATCAATCCGATGCGCTTCCTTGTAGAAAAAGAATGTCTTTTCATTCAGGTTGGGGGCCGTTTGCGGGATATTGCCGCTTCGTTTTTCCTCGACGAAATACTTCGCGTAGACCGGGTCGGTCGATGCGGTAGAGCCGGCGATCAGACTGGTCGTCCCCGTAGGAGCGACAGCAAAGGTCCAGGCATTGCGCATGCCGCTTTCCGCCACCTCCGCCATCAGCGTCATCCAGCGCTCGTCCGAGTAGCCGCGCCGCTCGAAATACTCGCCCGTCTCCCACTCGCTGCCTGCAAACAGCGGGTAGCTTCCCTTTTCCTTGGCCAGTTCCATCGAGGCTTTGATCGCATGGTAGGCGATCTCCTCATACAGCTTGTCCGCTGTTTCCACATGCTCCTCGCTCTCCCACTTGATTCCGTTCTGCGCGAGGTATTGATGGTAACCGCTCGTGCCGAGACCGACAGCGCGGTATTTCTGATTCGTCACTTCGGCCTGCTTTACCGGATAGTAATTCAGATCGATCACATTGTCCAGCATTCTCATCTGAATCGGTACGATCCGGGCGATATCCGCAGCGGAATGGACGCGTCCCAGGTTCAGCGAGGAGAGGTTGCATACGACGAAGTCGCCTGGTCTGTAGCGATGGACGACTTCCCCGTCCTCCAGTTCTTCGCTGATGAACACGGTGGGACTCATGTTTTGCATGATTTCCGTGCAGAGATTGGAAGAGTAGATCATGCCTTTGTGCTTGTTCGGATTGGCGCGGTTAACGGTATCGCGGAAGAAGAGAAACGGTGTGCCGGTCTCAAACGCGCTGGCCATGATTCGCTTCATGATCTCAATCGCCGGAATCTCCGTCTTGATCGTCAACTTTTCCTCCTGTACGCAAAGCTCATAGCGGCGCTCAAATTCCTCGCCATAGGAGTCCTCCAGGGAGAAGCCCATCACCTCGCGCACTTCATGCGGATCAAAGAGATACCAGCTGCCCCGCTCCTTCACCCGCTCCATGAACAGATCCGGTATGCATACGCCCGGGAAGATGTCATGCGCCTTCATCCGGTCGTCCCCGTTATTCGTCTTGAGCAGGAGGAAGTCGAGAATGTCCGCGTGCCAGACATCCAGGTAGATGGCAAAAGCTCCCGCCCGGGTACCCAACTGGTCGACGCTGATCGCAATCTGGTTATACAGCCTGGTCCAGGGAACGATGCCGCCGGAAGCGCCCTTGTGGCCGCGAATGGAAGAGCCGCGGCTGCGAACCTTGCCCAGGTAGATTCCGACGCCGCCGCCGTATTTGGAGACCATCGAAGTCGCACCTGCCGTATTCATGATGCCCGTCAGCGAGTCGTCCACGGTATCGATAAAGCAGGAGGAGAGCTGATGATAAGGTGTGCCCGCATTCGCCAGTGTCGGAGTAGCCACCGTAATCTCCAGCTTGGAGAGCACGTCGTAGAAATCCTTGGCATGCTTGAGTCTGTCCTGTTCTTTCATCGCCAAATGCATCGCAATGATCATGAACCGCTCTTGGGGCAGCTCCATCACGCCTTTGTCATAGTTCTTGATCAGGTAGCGGTCCGCCAGCAGCCGAAGCCCTGCGTAGTTGAACAGCTCGTCCCTCTCCGGTTTGATGTACGCCTGCAGCTGCGCAAGCTCTTCGTCGCTGTATGTCTCCGTCAAATACGTGCCGTACAAGCCTTGTTCCGTCAATGTATGGACGAGCGCGGTAAAATCACCATAACCGAAGTGCCCGCGATAGCCGCGATTGATGGCGGCGTCTTTGTACAGATCATATGCAAGCAGCCGGGCCGCCACGTACTGCCAATCAGGTGTGTCCACACTCGTTTTTTCCACAGCCGTCTGCATGACGATGCGCTGGATTTCTTTCGTCGTCATGCCGTCGCGGAACTGGATGCAGGCATCCATCTCCAGCTCAAGCGGGTCACATGCCGGAAAATCCTTGCAGGCATACCCGATCACCTTTTTCAGTTTGTCGATCCGCAGCTCTTCCGGCTCTCCGTTTCGTTTCAGAATCTGAATCGTGCTTACAGCGTTCATACCGCAACTCCTTCGTCGCCCCGTGTGTTTATGCCAGCCGATTGGGTACAATGACGGGATCTATATTTGGTAGATTTTGCGTTTCAAAACTTTCCTCCAGTGTACTAGACACCACTATATCTAGCAAGGCAATAATTTTTTCGACAAAGATACCACTATATATTGATTCGAACGAACCGAACGTGTAATTACCACAAGAGAGGGAAAAAGGAAACAGGACAAGAGTCTCATTTCTGCCAACCAAGTCTCCCAAAAGCGTCGTGGTAAATACGCGCACCGGTGTCCATTTCTTTTCGCGACGCAACATGACTTTTTACCCGTTTCGAGCGTCTATTATTCTGGATTGGCTCTCTCAAAAACCTCCCCCTTGCAGATGGGGCTTTCTGCAAGAGGCGCATTTGGAGTATCATCAGAATAATCTTGCATAGCGGTCGCCGGCATGTCCGCCTGATGGCAAACATCTTGATTCCGCTATTTACGCATGCCGTGACGGGAGGGAGCACCTGACGATGCTTACCTATCACCAATTCGCCGTCTCCGAGCTGACCTCTGAGCAGAGGCAAGCTTGTCTCCGTCTGGCAGAGAAGGCTCTGCATGAACCGAACTCTCTTGATCTGGCCCGCTACCTTTCCTCCAAATGGGAGGCATACCCGCAGATCCTCATGGCGAAAAGCGAACACGGAATGGCAGCCTTTCAGCTGCTGCACGCTTTCGCTTGCAATGGCGAGCACTATTTGTACCTGGGTCCCCTGTTCTCGGAGCGAGGGGCCTATTTGCGAATGTTTCTTCATTTCTATGAATCTTTGCAAAAGGCGTATCCTGCCGAGACGTTTCATCTCATGGCCGAATTGCAAAACCCGGAGCTGATGATAATATTCAAAACGCTGTTCCGCCGCGCCTCCTATCCGGCACTCACGGGGGAGGCCATTCCGGAGAAAGCCCGAGAGACCGCCCGCATCTTCGCTGATCGACTGAAGCATATCGAACAGCTTGATTTGCAAAAGCTGAGCACGTGCAGCCGGCATACCTTATACCGCAAGAAAGCGGCATCACCTGTGCTGCTCTCCTGGCTCGGAGCCAGAGGCATATATCCCGAGGAAGGCGGGAGCCAAATTCTCCTGCACTCCTCCCCGCCCGCCCCCGCCCTGCGCAAGCGCGTGAAGCACGATTTGAACCGGGGCTTGTTCATGCTGAAGCACTGGTCCCGCTTTCGCGATGTCATGCTGAAAAAGTTCGAGGAGGGAATCCCGCGATGACCGCCATTTACTTTGCCCAAATCCGCGAAGACAGCCGGGTCGAGCTCGCCCTGTCGGAGCGTTTTTCCCCGCGCCGCATCGCCGCCATCGGATCTGGCGGCTGCACAGCCTTTTCTCTGCTCTGCGATGACGTGGATATAATCTACGCCATCGACCAGAATCCAGCCCAAGCGGCGCTGATCGAATGCAAAAAGGCCGCGCTTGCGGTACTCACCCGCGAAGAGTACCTCGCCTTTCTCGGTGAAACCAAAGGGGCGGATCGGCTGGAAACGTACGCCCGGCTGCGAGTGGAGCTGCCTCCGTACGCGCGCTCCTTTTGGGACGAGCACCCCGGACTGATCGCTCAAGGCTTGAATCATTGCGGTGCCACCGAGCGCTTTTACCGCTTTATCGGGGATAATCTTCGCCATAACGTCTACGGGGATGAGGTCTGGCAGGAGCTTTTGTCTTGCCGGACCGTCGAGGAGCAGATTGCCTTTTCCCGGCGGTATCTGCAAAGCGAAACCTGGCGCACAGCCGTGAGAATTCTGCTGAGCAAAACGACGCATTTGCAATTCTTTCCGGCGTTCATGTTCGCTCAGGCCGGCGAGCAGGATTTCGGTTTGTTTTTTGAGTCGATGTTTCAGCGGGAACTGCAGGCGCGCCCGTTGGCGGGCAATTACTTTTTTACCCAACTCTTGTACGCTGCGTACGCCTGGGAGCATCCGGACGGGGCACCGGCCTACCTGACGGAAGAGGGGTATGCAGCTGCGAGGCGGAATCTGCACAAACTGGCGGTTCTGCCTGTCGCCCTGCAGGACGCCGAACCCGAGCTGCAGGCGATTGATGCCTTCTACCTGTCCAATGTATTTGACTGGGCAACGGCTCCGCAGCGCGATGCGATCGCACGCACGCTCCTGCAGACGAAAGCCCCGGAAGCGGTCCTGCTCTATCGGAACATGCTGGCTTCTCCCGCGCTCCCCGCGCTCCTGCAGGACCGGTTCACATTGGATGAATCACTTTCACAGGAGATGACCGCGCTGGAGCGCTCCATGATGTACCGTCAGCTTACGGTCGGGCGTTTGGCATGAACTATGCGGTTACTCTTTTGACGGAAGAGCATAATCAGGCCCTGCTCGATCTGGCCGCGACTTCGGACACGGGGAGCGACTTGTTCGTCATCGACCGATCTCCCGACTTTTTTGCGCTCGGCCGGACATGGGGAGAGTCGCGCTATTACGGCCTATGGCGGCGGGAGCGGCTGATCGGCTGCCTCGGCGTCACGCGAATCGATCGCTTCCTCGCGGGAGAAAAGACGCCCGCGCTCTACCTGCATGATTTCCGTTTGCATCCGGCGTTCACGGGGACCCGCGCCTACTTTCGCCTGGTGCACGAGGCGGTCAAAGCGCTGCAGGGAGAAAGCCGCTGGGCCTACGGGATCGTCTGGGACAGCAATTCACACCGGCCTTCTCTCTTGCGGGGGGACCGGCTGTTTCCGGCCGCCGCTCCCATCGGCCAGTCGGTTCATCTCGGCATGCCGCTGTTTTTGCCCCTGGCGGGAGACTGGAAACAGGTGGAGGAGATTTCTGCGGGCGAAGCCTGGAAGCACTACGAACAGTGGGCAGTTCCGCTCTCCTTTGCCTTTGCAGATCGGGAGCGGTTTGCGGAGGGGGGCGTCTTTCTCGGCCTGCGGAGCGCGGATGGGCTGCTTGCTGTTTGCAAGCTGGTCGATCAGACGCCTGTTCGAAAGCTGATCGCCTCCCGCTCCCTTCCCCCGCTGCTGCGGATGCTCCACGCCCCTTTTCGCTTGCGGGGAGCAATCGCCCTGCCGGCGAAGCGGAACGTTTTTCCCCATCTCTATCTCGCCCATTACGCCAGCGCCGAGCCGCGTGACCACCGGCCCGCATTTTTTGCCTACCTGGCACGCAGATGGCAGAGGCGGTACGCGTATGCATTTACGGGCCTATCGCCCGAGGAAGCGAAAGCCTACCGC
Source organism: Brevibacillus composti (assembly GCF_016406105.1). NCBI lineage: Bacteria > Bacillati > Bacillota > Bacilli > Caryophanales > Paenibacillaceae > Brevibacillus > Brevibacillus composti. The sequence goes on along the minus strand of NZ_CP066308.1, from coordinate 2,178,355 downwards.
AACCCGCTGGCCATCAAGCTCCGCTCCACCACCTATGCATACGGCGATCCGCCTCGCGACCTGTCGCTGGCGGCACACGAAATCACATTGATGTAGGAGGGCATGTATGACAACGCCTTACGACCAAATCAAGCAGCGCGCCCGCGCGCTTTTTACGCGGGCCAAGGTAGAGCAGCACCCGCTTTTTCAAGCGATGAAAAACAGAAAGGTGTCGCCGGGGCAAGCCAAGGAAGCCGCTCTTCAGACGTATCATGTCGTCGAGCACTTTCCGCGCTTTTTGGCGGCGATCCTGACCGCCATCCCCGACTACCGGCTGCGGATGCCGCTGGTGGAAAATTTGTTTGAGGAGCACGGGCGCATGAATACCGCGCTGGTTCACGTGGAGACCTACAAGAAGTTCCTGTACGGACTGGGCGTCACGGAGGAGGAGCGGCTGCATAGCAAGCCGTGCGTCGGTGTGATCGCCTACAACCGGGCCATCATGGACCTCTGCCTGCACCATCCCTACCCGGAGGGGCTGGCAGCGCTCGGCGTGATCGAGGAAATCGTCGCCCGCGTCTCCCCCTTGGTCGGGGCCTACGCATCGGCCGAATACGGGGACCATGCCGATCTCGCTCATTTTACCGACCATGAAACGCTGGATATCACCCATGCGGACGAAATCTACGAAGTGACCGCTCGCCTCTATGAAGGAGAGAACAAGGCGCTGATCGAGCGAGGAATGGAGCTCGGCATGTACTACCACACCCGCCTCTATACAGACATCCTGCAGCATGTGGAAGATATGGCCGTCTCTTCGGCCCCTTAAGAAGACCCCGTCTCGTCGACAGGTCAGTCTGGCCAAAATCCGATCCGGCACGAAGTGTTTACCGTGCTGGATCTATTTTTTTCTGCAAAAACTTTTTACCTGTGCTATAATAGCGTGTGCGTTTTAGTAAAACCAAATAGCAAGAAAGGGTGAATTGTACATTGCAAGTACAAAAACCGTATCGTATTCTGCTTTACTACAAGTATGTCCACCTCGACAATTACGAGGAGTATGCTGCTGAACATCTGCAGTTCTGCAAGGAACTCGGTCTGAAAGGACGAATTATCGTCGCTCCGGAGGGGCTGAACGGCACCGTCTCCGGTACGGTGGAACAGACCGATGCTTACATGGAGTTCGTACGCAAAGACCCGCGTTTTGCGGATATCTGGTTTAAAATAGATGAGGCAGACGGACATGCCTTTAAAAAAATGTTCGTTCGCGCGAAAAAAGAACTGGTTACCTGGCGCCTGGAGGATGATTTCCATCCGACGGAACTGACTGGCAAATACCTGCAACCCAAAGAGTTTTATGAAATGCTGCAACGCGATGATGTCGTCGTGATCGACGGCCGCAACGACTATGAATACGATCTGGGTCACTTCCGCGGAGCGATTCGCCCGGGTGTCGAGTCCTCCCGAGAATTCCCCGAGTGGATTCGCGAAAACCTGAGCCAGTTTAAGGACAAAAAGGTCCTCACCTACTGCACCGGCGGCATCCGCTGCGAAAAATTGACCGGCATCCTGCTGAAGGAAGGCTTCCAGGATGTGTATCAGCTGCACGGCGGCATCGTGACCTACGGAAAAGACCCGGAAGTAAAAGGACGACTGTGGGATGGCAAGTGCTACGTCTTTGACGAACGGATTTCGGTGAAGATCAACCATACGGAGGAAGACGTCGTCATCAGTAAATGTTACTATTGCGGCAAGCCGGAAGACCGCTATCTCAACTGCGCCAATCCCTTCTGCAACAAGCAGCACTTCTGCTGCCCGGAATGCGAGGTAAAATACAAGCGCTCATGCTCCGACGAATGCCGCGAGCACCCGCGCAACCGCTATGTAGAGGGAGAAGCATCCCAACTGCAAACGGCCGTGGCGAACAAGTAAGCTCGGACATATAGGAAAAGGATAGAGAACGTCTAGGAAATTTCACTGTTACTACCCCCAATTTCCCGATTGATCGTGGAGAAATTGGGGGTATATTGTTACTCCGAAAAAAAAGAGCCACATCAAACTGTTTCATCCCCCGTACTCTGCGACAGGATACCAGGTCCGCTCGCATTTCTGCGAAGGCTAATATGCAGAACGGTGGTACTGCAAACAAACAATTCTTCCCCGCAAAGAGGGTTTCCCTGCTTATTCTTGAACCCTAACGGTAACAGTTTGCTTTCTATTTCTCATCATAAAGGGGGAAGTCTCGTTGGATCACTACACGGAAGCGAGCATTCGCACATTGCAGTTGGCGATGCGAACAGGAAAAATCACCAGCCGGGAGCTTACGATTGCTTACCTGGAGCGCATCATGCAGCACGATAAGCAAGGAGCCGGGCTCAATGCCATCATCGAGATCAATCCGCAGGCTCTGCAAATTGCCGAGGCTTTGGACCGGGAGCGGCAAATCCGCGGGGAGCGCGGGCCGCTGCACGGCATTCCTGTCTTGCTCAAGGACAACATCGCCACAGCGGACCAAATGCACACCTCCGCTGGCTCTCTGGCACTCGCTCATGCCTATGCCAGCCGTGACGCTTTCCTGGTGCAGCGACTGCGGAGTGCGGGTGCGGTCATCCTGGGCAAAACGAATATGACGGAATGGGCGAACTTCATGTCGCATGAGATGCCCAACGGCTACAGCTCGCGCGGCGGCCAAGTGCGCAATCCCTACGGACCGGGTCTCTTTGACGCGGGTGGCTCCAGCTCCGGTTCGGGAGCCGCCGCTGCCGCCGGATTTGCCGCGGGCGCCATCGGCACGGAAACCTCCGGCTCGATCCTGAACCCCTCTGCCAACCACGCGCTGGTAGGAATCAAGCCAACAGTGGGACTGATCAGCCGCTCCGGCGTCATCCCGATCGCCATCAGCCAGGATACGCCGGGTCCGATGGCCCGTACCGTCGAAGATGCAGCGATCCTGCTCGGCGCGATGACCGGGATCGACGAGGAAGATCCAGCTACTGCGGCCAGTGAGGGACATTTTTTCAGCGACTATACCCCGTTTCTGGATAGGCGCGGGCTCCAGGGGACGAGAGTGGGCATCGTCCGCAGCTTTCAGGGGGAGCAGATGAATGCCGATCAGCTTTCCTTGTTCCAAACGGCCCTGCGCGTCCTGGAGGAGCTCGGTGCGGTCCTGGTGGACGATGTCCGGATCCCCTCCGAATCGGAGCCGACCGATTCAGCCGTTCTCTACTACGAGTTTAAAACAGGGGTAAATGCCTATCTCTCCCGTCTTCCTTCCGCTTTCCCACTGCGCACCTTGGCCGATGTCATCGCCTGGAACAAAGCGCATGCGGATGTGGCGCTCCGCTATAGCCAGGATATCCTGGAGCAGTCGCAAGAGACCAGCGGCACCCTGACGGAGCCTACGTATCTACTCAGCAGGCTGCGCGATCTCAGATGGTCCCGGACGGAAGGACTGGACGCCGTCCTGGAGCAGCACCAGCTGGACTGTCTGCTCTATCCCCATGATTTTGGCTACGGGATCGCGGCAAAAGCCGGGTATCCCTCCATCACGGTACCCGCCGGCTTTGAATCGTCGGGAAAGCCGTTTGGGATTATGTTCACGGGAAGAGCCTTCAGCGAGCCGTCGCTGATTCGCATCGGGCATGCCTATGAACAGGCGAGCTTGCTGCGCAAGCCGCCGCAGCTGTAGACCGTCGCCTTTCCCCAAAGAAACAGGGCAAGACGGTTTGCGAGGCGTTGCCTCCCTTCCCTTCTTGCCCTGTCGCGGTTGCTTAACCGGCCACGATGGTGTACTCTCGCCAAAGCCGTACTACAAAGATTGGGCGGAAGCCTCCGCCTTTTTCAGCTTCTCCTCAAACAGCTGTCCGAGTATGCTTACATCTACGTCCCAGCTGTTGTCTCCGTAGTGAACCGTTGCTCGCGTATCTCCCTTTTTGCCCGTAATCCGGATGCTCTTGGTCTTCATTTCGTAGCTTCCATCCTCATGGAAGGTGATCGTGGCATCCTTCAGTTCCTTGTCCAACAAAGGAACGACGGTGCCCTCCAAGGCGTCCTGCGTGGTCTGCACAGCGCTGCGCCCCATGTTAATGACCTGTTCCGGCGAAAATTCGAAGACTAGCACCAGCACGACACCGATCACGATAAAAATAGAAATGATGCGAAACAGACTTTTCACGATCAACTGCAAGATAATAATCAAGAGAATCGCCCCGACGACGATCGGCCAGTAATCGGTTGCCAATTGGATTAGCTGCTCCACACTATCAACTCCTTCATTCCCCATTGTGGCCAAAAGGGAGCATCGTCTAATCATGATGTATTACGAATCAAGCCGCTTTCTGTTTCACACCGCTCCCGCTGGACGCGCTCACCCCACCCCGACCAAAAGGAATGCAAAACGTTGGACCTGCGCAGGAAAAAACGGCGCTTTCCATGCGCCGCTTCGCCTGATTACCCCGTCGCTTTTTTTCCCGACTCCGTCCGTGCCAGATAGAGCGCGTACTGGACGGGCTTCTGGATCGCTTCCTTGTACTTGCGCATGGCCCCCATCTCTCGGAAGATCTCCCGTCCCGGTTTGGGGTTCACTTCGATCAGCCAGGGCCGGCCGTGAATGTCGATGCCGATGTCCAATCCCATCTCCATCATCCGGCCAAAGTGGCCCTCCAGCGTATCCATCGTCTGATAGGCCAAACGTTCACAGTCTTGCATGATTTCCTGTGCTCTCGCTTCCCCGAAGCGCCGCTGCAAAAAGGTCTCTGCCGAAACGGCCTTTCCCCCTCCATGCAGGTTGGAGGTGGCGCTCATCGCCCCGCCGACGCGCATGCCCGCACCCGTGATGCTCCAGCGTCCGGCCCCGTCCTTTTGAATGAGGAGGCGCATGTCGACAGCCCGATCAGGAACGAGGTCCAGATGAAGTCCTTGCTGCACGATGTACTTGTCCTTTGTCGCCCATTTTTTCACCCTGCTCTGGACGGATTCCAGCTGCTTGAAGACGAGGGAGACCCGCGCCCGCTGACGGTCTCGTCCCAAGAGATGATAGCCATTGGCGCGCTTTTCCACGGACAGGATGTTGCGCCCGCCCGTCCCGTTGACAGGCTTGACGTAGATGGTGGCGTGACGAGTCAGCATCTTGTGCAAATTGGCCCGGCTGTACAGGACGGTTTCCGGCAGCCACGGGTGCATCCGGCTGTCGCTGTACAGCACCTCATGCACCCTCCACTTGTTCGCCAGGCGGTTGTTGGCATAGAGGAAGTCGCTGGACTTGCGAAAGGCCACGTACCGCTTGAATGCCTCGCCGGGCGAATAGCGGTAGCGGTCGATCACGGCGTCCGGCCGTGGAAACATCCGCGCTTGCCAGCCGCCTGAGGTGGGAATGAAGCCGCGAACGCGACTCCCGCCGGCCAAGACATCGGGCGGGGAGAACAAAAAGAGCGTGCAGCCCAGCTCTTCTCCGGCTCGAATCAGCTTGCGAAAATAGGCAGGCTCAGCGAATCGCTTGCCTTCCCGCCAGGTTAAAATGCCGATGATGGGTCGTTTCATCGTACCACCCTCTCTGCTTCTTCCCTGGCAGTTTATTCAGCTACCGCCGGATTGGCGATTGACGCAGCTTCTCTTCGAGCTGCATCAGCTCGGGCGGGATGGAAGCCAGCACGTCGAGCATCTCCCCGCCGAACGGATGGGTAAAGCGCAGGGCAAACGCGTGCAGCGCCTGTCTCTGGATCAATCCCGCTTTCCCGCCGTAGAGGGTATCGCCCAGCAGCGGGTGGCCGAGATAGCTGAGATGGACGCGAATCTGGTGTGTGCGCCCGGTCTCCAGCTGGCATTCCAGCCGGGTCGCACCCGCGTATCGCTCCGTTACGCGAAAATGGGTAATCGCCGGATCGCCATTCGGCGTCACGCGCCGGCGGCTCGGATGATTGCGGTCCTTGCCGATCGGTTCCGCGATGGTTCCGCTGTCCTTTGACAGGGTTCCCTGCACGTAAGCCACGTAATGCCGCTTGATGTGCCTCTGTCGCAGGGCTTCGTCCAACAGAGCGGAGGCCAGCGAATGCTTCGCATACATCACGGCCCCTGACGTCTCCAGATCGAGCCGGTGCACATGGCGTACCCTCGCCTGGACGCCCGTCCGCTGAAAATGCCCCGCTACGAGGTGATCCAGCGTCCCGCGGTGATGCTTTTCCGTGGGATGCAGAAGCACGCCGGCGGGCTTGTTTGCGATCAGCAGATGATCGTCTTCATAGAGGACATCGAGGGTTGCCCCGGACGGTTCGACCCCGTGCGGTTCGGGGGTGCATACTTTTGCCCGGATCGCCTGCCCGCTTTTCACTTTGCGATGCTGCGGGACCGGGCTTTCATCCAGCCACACCTCTTTTTGCTGAAACAGCAAATGCACCAGTTTTTTGGGCCATTTCCACTGCTCCCGGAGCAGCGTGCCCACCGGCATATCGTCGGCCTCGTCCGGGATGGTGCCGACCAGCCATTCTCCTTGCTTCTCCATGCGTATCATCAGAGGGTTACGCCTGCTTCAACGATTCGCTGACCTGGATGGCACGGTCGAGAAAATGCTCGATCTCTTCCCGGCTTTTGCCCAGCTTGCTGACGAAGCGGATCAGTTCCTTGCCGTTCGCGAAAGCGATAAAGCTGGGGATGCCAAAAACATCCAGCTGTTGGGACAGCTCCGGCAGGGTATCGCGGTTGACGGCCACCATCTCCACTTTTTCGCGGTACGCTTCCTCTACTGCGGGCATAAACGGATCGATCCGATGGCAGTCCGGGCACCAGTCTGTATAAAATTTGACGACAACCGGCTTCTCTTGGGAGATGGCCTGTGTGAATTCTGCTTCTGTCTTGATTTCTCTCATCGGGATAACGCCTCCTCAGGTGTCATTTTGGCATTAGTGTAGCACATGCTGCCTCGCTTGTCGCGGCTGATGGGGCGGCTGTCAGAAATGACTTTTCTGATCCACCAGCCAATTGACAAAGGCCTCCGCCGGACGGGATAACGGACGATCTTTGCGATAGGCCACGACGAGCGTGCGGAACGGACGGCCTGCTATGCGCACATAGACAGGCGGTTCTGTCGTTCCCGGTGCCAGGGTAATCATCCGCGGCGCAAACGAAAGTCCCATTCCCGTCGCCACCAAGGACTGGACCGTCTGGATGTTGGTGCTCTCAAACACGATGCGCGGACGGAAGCCGGCCTCATCGCAAAGGCGCAGCGAAATGGTGCGAAAACCCTGCCCTTCTTTTAATAGAATAAAAGGCTGATCGGCGAGTTCAGCGAGGTCCACCTCTTCTTTTTGCGCAATGGGATGCTGCGGCGGCACCGCGAGAAAAATCTCTTCATGAATCGCCGGAATCGCCTCCAATGTCGGATCGGAGATGGGCATCGTGAGCAGGCTGATATCGATTTTTCCGCGCACGAGCATTTGTTCCAGATTGCTGGAGGTCTCTTCCAGAAGCTGCAGCTCCACCCCGGGAAACTGACGGGTAAAATCGGGAATCACGCGCGGGAGCACATAGGCTCCGGTAATCGGGAGACTGCCAACCAACAGCTTGCCGCTCTCGCCTACGGCGTACGAACGCATCTCCCGCTCGAGCCCCTCAGCCAGATCCACCAGCGTCTGCGCCACTTGCACAAAGCGTTGGCCGGCGTCTGTCAGCTCTACATGCTGCGGGAGTCGGTGAAACAGGTTCACGCCCAGCAATTTTTCCAGCTTGGCAATCTGCTGGCTCAGAGACGGCTGAGCCAGATGCAAGCGGTTGGCAGCGCGGGAAAAGCTCCTCTCCTCCGCTACTGCGAGTACATAACGTATCTGTCGTAATTCCATGCAAACCTCCCAATAGGCAAAAACTATCCATCTCATAATAATTATATCTTTGAACTATTTTCATTGCCATGTTACAACCTGTATAAGAGTTTTTGAACGAAGGAGGAGTATCCCCATGAAACCTCGCACGATGTTTGAAAAAATCTGGGATCAGCATGTCATCCACGAGGAACCCGGCAAACCGAGCCTTCTCTACATCGATTTGCATCTCGTCCACGAGGTTACCTCACCGCAAGCCTTTGAAGGTCTGCGCCTGGCAGGACGCAAAGTACGCCGCCCTGACCTGACATTTGCCACGATGGACCACAATGTGCCGACAGCCGATCGCTTCAATGTAAAAGATCCGATCTCCCGCCAGCAGATGGAGACGCTGACGACCAACTGCCAAGAGTTCGGCATCACGCTCGCCGACCTGAACAGCCCCGACCAGGGAATCGTCCACGTCATCGGGCCTGAACTGGGCTTGACGCTTCCGGGCAAAACGATCGTCTGCGGCGACAGCCACACCTCCACGCATGGCGCTTTTGGCGCACTTGCCTTTGGAATTGGCACCAGCGAGGTGGAGCATGTGCTGGCGACCCAGTGTCTGCAGCAGTCCAAACCCAAAACGCTGGAAGTCCGCGTAGTCGGTGATCTCCCCTACGGCGTATCCGCAAAAGACCTGATTCTGGCGATAATCGCCAAGTACGGCACGGACTTCGCCACCGGGTATGTCATTGAATACACCGGAGAAGCGATTCGCAAGCTGACGATGGAAGAGCGCATGACGGTCTGCAACATGTCCATCGAAGCAGGTGCCCGCGCCGGTCTGATCGCACCGGATGAGACGACATTCGCTTACCTGAAAGGCAGACGCTACGCTCCGCAAGGCGAAGACTTCCTGGCTGCCGTCGAAAAATGGAAGCAGCTCTGCACCGATCCGGGCGCCGCGTACGATCACGTCGTAGAAATCCATGCGAGCGAAATCGCTCCGCAAGTGACGTGGGGAACCAGTCCGGGCATGGGTACCGACATCACCAGCACCGTGCCGCATCCCGACTCGTTTGAGACAACTGCTCAGCGCAAAGCCGCTCAGGACGCCCTCGCCTACATGGGCCTGGAACCTGGCACGCCGATGAGCGAGATTAAAATCGACCGCGTCTTTATCGGCTCCTGTACCAATGGCCGGATCGAAGACCTGCGCCGCGCTGCCGAGGTGGCAAAAGGACGCAAGGTAGCCGCCCATGTACATGCCATGGTCGTACCCGGATCTCAGGCAGTCAAGCAGAGAGCGGAAGAAGAAGGTCTGCACCTGATTTTCCAAGAAGCCGGTTTTGAATGGCGCGAGTCGGGCTGCTCCATGTGCCTCGCGATGAACCCGGACATCCTGCAAGAAGGTGAGCGCTGCGCCTCTACCTCCAACCGCAACTTCGAGGGCCGTCAGGGACGTGGTGGCCGCACCCATCTGGTCAGCCCTGAAATGGCAGCTGCCGCTGCGATTGCCGGTCATTTTGTAGACGTGCGCGAATGGAAGCGCGAAGGCGTGAACAAGGAGGTATTCCAATGAACCCGTTTGTCATCCACACCGGATTGGTAGCACCTTTGGACCGCGTAAATGTGGACACGGATGCCATCATCCCCAAACAGTTTTTGAAGCGGATCGAGCGCACCGGATTTGGTCAATTCCTCTTCTATGAGTGGCGTTTTACGGTTGATGGACAGCCGATCGAATCCTTTGTGCTGAATCAGCCGAAATATCAACAGGCGACAGTTCTGCTGGCCCGCAATAACTTCGGCTGCGGCTCTTCCCGCGAACACGCACCCTGGGCATTGCTCGACTACGGCTTCCGCGCCGTCATCGCGCCGTCCTTTGCCGATATTTTTTACAACAACTGCTTTAAAAACGGCATCTTGCCGATCAAGCTGAGCGAAGAGCAGGTGCAGGAGCTGTTCACGCGTGCCGAAAGCCGCGACAACTACGAACTGACGATTGATCTGCAGGAACAAGTGGTGAAAGACAGCGAAGGCCTCTCCTACCCCTTCGAGGTCGATTCCTACCGCCGCTACTGCCTGCTCAACGGCCTCGACGACATCGGCATTACCCTTCAATACGAAGACAAAATTGCCGCTTACGAAGCCAAACAACAGGCATAAGCCATGGCAAAAAAAGAGGGCGAAGGCATGGACGGATCCGTGCCTTCGCTTTTTTTTATCCTCATCATCATAGAAGAGTCCCGGGAGAAAGTAAAGGGATGCCGCTACCCTCCCCCGCCTTCGCCGCCGTGCTCATGCGGTCGAATACCCGCCCTCCTCGCTCAGCCCGAGCAGCTCGATCGCTTGTTCGCGCAGCTTGAATTTCTGAATCTTGCCGGACGCCGTCATCGGATAGTCCGTGACAAACTGGATGTAGCGCGGGATTTTGAACCGGGCGATTTTTCCCTCGCAGTAGGCGAGCAGCTCCTCCTCCGTCAGCGTTTCTCCCGGCTTTACCTTGATGCAGGCCAGCACCTGCTCGCCGTACTTGGCATCCGGAACGCCGACGACCTGCACATCCAGCACCTTGGGATGCGTGTAGAGAAACTCCTCGATCTCCCGCGGGTAGATATTCTCCCCGCCGCGGATAATCATGTCCTTCAGCCTTCCCGTGATGCGGAAATAGCCGTGCTCATCCATCGTGGCCAAATCGCCGGTATGCAGCCAGCCCTCGTGGTCAATCACCTTGGCGGTCTGCTCCGGCATATTGTAGTACCCTTTCATCACCAGGTAGCCCCTCGTGCAGAGCTCCCCCTGCACGCCTGGCGGCAAGCTCTCGCCGGTGGCGGGATCGATGATTTTCACTTCCACGCCGTCATGCGCCCGCCCGACGGTTGTCACCCGCCGCTCAATCGAATCATCGGGCCTGGTCTGCGTAATCACCGGAGACGATTCCGTCTGCCCGTAGGCGATCGTGATGTCCCGAATGCCCATTTTTTCCACGACCCGCTTCATCACTTCAATCGGGCAGGGCGATCCTGCCATGATGCCGGTGCGCAGCGAGCTCAGGTCTCTTTCGGGGAAGCTCTCGTGATTCAGCTCGGCGATAAACATCGTCGGCACGCCGTACAGGGCCGTGCATCGCTCCGCCTCGACGACATCGAGCACCACCTGCGGATCGAAGGCGATGACCGGAACCATCGCGGCCCCTGTCGCCACTGAAGCCAGCGTCCCCATGACACAGCCGAAGCAATGGAAAAACGGGACGGGTATGCAGACGCGATCCGTCTCATCCAACCGCTGGCATTCTGCCACTTTGATCGCATTGTTGACGATGTTGACATGGGAGAGCATGACTCCTTTGGGAAAGCCCGTCGTACCCGAGGTGTACTGCATATTGATGACATCGTCAGGGTGAAGCGACTTTTGCCGGGCGACTCTTTCTTCATCCGGGTATTCCACTCCACGCTCCATCAGGTCACGCCAGAGAAACATCCCCGGCTGTCTTTCCTCGCCCAGGTAGATCACATTCCGCAGATGCGGCAAACGCGCTGAGCGCAGCTGACCGGGCTCGCACTCGTCCAGCTCGGGGCAGATTTCCCTGATCATGTCCAGATAGCTGGCGTTTCGGTACGAATCAATCAAGAGGAGCGTCGTCGACTCCGACTGGCGCAGCAGGTACTCCAGCTCGTGGACGCGGTAGCTCGTATTCACCGTGACCAGCACGCCGCCCATTTTCGCCGTGGCGAACTGACTGATCACCCATTCCGGCACATTCGTCGCCCAGATGGCGATATTCTCCCCTTTTTGGATGCCGAGCGAAAGAAATCCTCTGGCTGCCTGATTGCAAATCATCTGGAACTGGGAGTAGGAGTAACGCAGCCCCCGCTCATGGTACACGACAGCCTCGCGGTCAGGAAACCGCTCCGCTGTCTCATCGAGCAAATCTCCAATCGTGATGGAACGCAGCATGTGTTCAGCCCTCCAATTCTTTCTGACTATTCTGTCTCATTTTTCTTCATTCGCCCTCTTCCAGCTTATTCCTTCCGGTTAAAAAAAGAAAAGCGTCCCCATTGGAACGCCCTTTTATTCTACGACAAATTTTTGTACGGCTTCGATCTTGTAGGGCAGATGATTGCTGTAGTTCAGCTCCACGCGCAGCTCGTGCTCCCCTTTTGGGAGTTTCTTCAAGAGGAACTCCGGCTGATAGATCATCCCCTTCGGCTCGCCGTTCAGGTATAGATGGGCATGCCCTTCGCCGTATACTGCCTGCAGATCCATCTCGCCGTTGTCGCTTACAAATTGGAAATTTTGCGTGAGCAGCGACACTTCCGCCGTATTCCCCTCTACTTTGACATCCAGATTGAGCGAGGGTTTTTCTTTGCCTTCGGGCTGCACCATCGGCATGGCCGAAGCGGGAACGCTGGACTCTTGCTGTCGGTAGGAGTCGGAAACGTTCAACGGATCCTTCACCAGCAGAAAAATTCCGGCGACCAGCACGATCAATAAGACAATGCCGCCCAAGATGAGGTTTCGCAAACTGACGATTACAACCTTCATTTTCTACTCTCCCTTTCGCAAATGCTTGTCACCTATTAGTACATGCATACGCGGGAAGAAAGAGAGATAGAAGCGAAACTTTTCTCAGATTGCCTTGACCAGTCCGCCGTCTACGAGAAAAGCTTGGCCGGTCACATAGCTGTTAGCCGGGGACGCGAGGAATGTCGCCATCCGGGCGAACTCTTCCGGCTCGCCGTAGCGGCCAAGCGGAATGGCGGCCTCTACGTTTTTGCGCACTTCGCTCGCATCGATTTGGAGGTTCTGCGCTCTGATTTGATCCAGTGCTGCGACCCGATCCGTCGCGATCCGGCCGGGTCCGATCGTATTGATCAAAATGCCGTCCGGCCCCAGCTCCGTCGCCAAACTTTTCGCCAGTCCGACGATCCCCGTACGAAAGGTATTGGATAAAATCAGATTTTCCAGCGGTTGTTTAAAAGAAGACGACGCAAAATTGACGATCCGCCCGAATTGCTGCCGGCGCATATGCGGCAGAACGGCCCTGATCGAGCGGACAAAGCTGAGCAGGTTCAATTCAAAGGCATTCGTCCACTGTTCATCGCTCAGCTGATCAAATGTGCCTGCCGGCGGCCCGCCCGCATTATTGATCAAAATATCCACTCGTCCATAACGGTTGACCGTTTCAGCCACCAGCCGCTCAATATCTTCCGCCTTGGTCACGTCTGTCACCAGCGCCAGGGGCTCTCTGCCAGTCGCTTGCAGGATCTCCGCCTTGGCCTCGTTCAAAGCGGCTTCGTCGCGCCCGCTGAGCACGACATCGGCACCCTCTTTTGCCAGGCAGAAAGCGGTCGCTCTGCCAAGACCTTTCGTCGAAGCCAGGACAATGGCTACTTTTCCCTGCAAATGTAAGTCCATGTCTCCTATCTCCCTTCAGCTTTCCTGTACAGTTTTTGGTTATTTGCTTGTCTTCTATTCTACAGAAGTATCTGACAAACGCATAGAGGATGCCGCAGGCTTTAAGCCCGCCAAAAAAATAGAGAAGCAGAGGGGGTCTCTGCTTCTCTGAAGAGCGGATGGCCGTGGCGATGCGCCAATCCTCGCCATTTACAGATCGGACGGACGAATTTCCGCTTTCGCCAGACGCTTTTCCAATCGCTTCGCGGCTCTTGCCTCCCGCTTCGCCATTCTTCTTTCCTTGGCCGTCTCAAACAGGGAGTACAGCACCGGCACTAGCACCAATGTCACGATCGTGTGGAAGATCAGACCGGAGATGACGGCGGTGGCGAGCGGCGCTTCCAGATCGGAGCCTTCGGCCACGGCCAGCCCCATCGGGAGCATGCCGAGGATCGCCGTCAGCTTGGTCATGATGACGGGGCGCACCCTGTCCTTGGTCCCTTGAATGATCGCCTCGCCCATCATCATGCCGCGCGACCGCAGCAGATTGATCCGGTCAATCAGCAAAATCGCATTGGACACCACGATCCCGACGAGCATGATCATCCCGATCATCGCCATCTCGCCGAAGACGCGCTGCGTCAGGACGAAGCCGAGCACGACCCCGACCAATGCCATCGGAATGGTCAGCATGATGATAAACGGCTGGGACAAGCGGCCAAACTGCGCGACCATGATGACGTAGATCAGTGCGATGACGCCCAAAAAGACGAAGATCCCCTGTGTCATCGTAGAGCTTTGCTCTTTCAATTTGCCCGCGATCTCGACTTGATAGCCAGCCGGAACAGCCAGCTGCGGCAGTTTCTCGCCAATTTGCCTTCCCACTGTGCCCAGGTCGCTGCCCAAAAGCTCGGCCGATACCGTCACGATACGATTCCCTTTTTCATGTGTGATGGACACCGGAGATTTGCTGTACTGCCATTCGACCAGATCGGCGAGCGGCACCTGCGCGCCCGTCTTCGATGTGATCATGATCTGCCTGAGCTGCTCCGGATGCTTCAGCCACCCCTCCGGCATCATCGCCACTACATCTACTTCGATGCCATCCGATGAGATGGTCGTCACGGGCTGCTCCCCGATCATCGTGGTGATCTGCTGCAAGAGCGAGCGGTGATCCACCTGCATCTGTGCCAGCGCATCCGGCTTCGGATGCAGGGTTACCTTTTCTTTGCCTTCTTTAAAGTCATTGCGAATATTTATGACGCCCGGTACGGTCGCCAGCATCTCCTCGACATCGCCAGCGATCTCGCGCATCTTGTCCATATCCTCGCCGGTAATATCCAATTCGATCGGCGCGCTGCCGCCCTGGCCGCCGAACTCCGTCGTGATCCGGTCGACACCTGGAAGCGCCTGAAGAATTTGATTGATCTCGAGCGTCAGTTCCTCTTTGTCCCGCTCTCTTTCACTCTTTCCTTTCAGCAGCAGAAACAGCTCCGCGTTTGATTTTCCTGCAAAGAAGAACACGTCTTTCACATCGGAGATGTCGCGCAGCGATTTTTCCGCTTCCAATGCAGCCCGCTGGGTATTCTCCAGGGTCGAACCTTCCGGCATACTGATGGTGGCAAACACCATATTTTCATTCGGATTGATTCCCTGCCCCATTTTCATCATCGGCATCAGGAAAAAGGAACCGGCAAACAGGCCGACCGCCAGCATAACGGTCTTGACGCGGTGCCGCAGCGCTTTTTGCAGCAGTCTGGTAAAGCCGCGCACGATCGCATGCTCCTTGGCTTCGCTCTCCAGCATCACTTTTTTGTCATTCTTCAAAAAGCGGTCGGAGAAGACGGGTACGAAGAAAAATGCAGCAATCGTTGAAGCCGTGATCGCAGCCGTCACCGTAAAGGCGATCGCTCCGAGGATCGGTTTCAGCCAAGCCTCGAAGTCGGCCAGTACCAGCGGCAAAAAGACGACGATGATTGTCAGCTGGGAGGTGAATACGGGTGTCATGACCTCCCGGGTCCCTTTGACGATGGCGGAGGAGAGCGGCTCCCCTTTTTCCCGGAATTGATAGATGCTCTCCAGCACCACGATGGCCGCGTCCACGATCAGCCCGACTGACAAGCTGAGGGAGAGGAGGCTGATCATATCAATGTTGTAGCCGCCCACCTTCATCGCGATAAACGTCATCATCGCCGACAGCGGCAGCGTCGTGGCGATTACCAGGGTGACCCGCCAGTTTCGCAAAAAGATGAGCAGGACCAGGATGGCCAGCGCTCCCCCGATAATGACGTCGCGGCTGAGGTTGGTCACGGCATGATCGATGTAGGAGACTGCCTCAAACATGACCTTCAGCTGGTACTGGCCATTGGCTTCCGCGTTAATTTCGCGAACCACCTCTTCGACCTTGCCCTGGGTCGTGATCAAGTCGCTGCCCTGGGCACGCTTGACGCTGAGGTGGACGAACACCTGGCCATCCGTCAACGCCACCGAATCCTTCACTTTGCCGCGCAGATCATCGACGGCGGCTAATTGGTCCAGGGTGACGGTGCCTTCCGGCGTCTCAATCGGCAGCTGGCTCAGTTCCTGCGGTGTCGAATAGGAATGATCGATCATGACGACGGTGTCAAAGCCGGTATTCACCAGCGTCCCCACCGCCTGCTTCCAATTCGTCGACTGCAGCTGCTCGACGACCTCGGACGGCGTGACGCGATACGCGTTCATGCGGTCCGGCTGCAGGGTGACGGCAATCTTGTTTTCGAAGCTGCGACTGGATACTTCTACTTCCTTGACGCCCGGCACATCTTCAATGCGCTCTTTGATCGATGTCTTCGCCAGGCTGAGCATCGTTTTGGGATCCGCGCCGACCAGGGCGTAATCGATCATTTCCTCGTCCCCGAGGTTCCCCTGTACGATGTTGACGGTATCGACGCTTTTGGGAAAGGAATTGCGCAGGCGGTTGACGGCGTTTTGCACGTCTTGCTTCACCTGCTCGCCCTGCCCTTCCTCGGCGGTGATGTTGATGCGGACGGAACCGGTGCCGGTCGTGGAGGAATGCTCTTTGATCCCCGTAAGCGATTTGATTTCCTGCTCAATTCGCTTGGTCACCTTCTCCTCCATCTCTTCGGGAGGGAGCGAACCGCCGGATATCTGTACGTTAATCATCGGCAGATTTGTCTTCGGGACCAGCTCGATATGGAAGCTGAAAAGGGAACCCAGACCGGCCACAACGATGAGAAACGTCAGCAGGTAGACGATTAGGCGGCGCTTGAGCAAAGAGTGAATCAGCTTTTCCATGGTTATTCCCCTTTCGCCTCCACTTTTTGCCCCTCGACGTAGAACGTGATGCCGGAGCGCAAAAGCTGATCGCCTTCATGCAGTCCGCTGAGAATCTCGATCTGGTCTCCCACCATTTGACCCGTCTTGACCGGTCGTTTCACCGTGAGTCCGTTTTCGATCGCCATCACGTAGTGCTCGGACTGCGAGACGCCGACCGCCTCCAGCGGGACGAGATATCCGTTCAGCTGGCGCGGCAGCTCTACCGTGGCGACCATGCCGCCCCTCCACTGGCCGTCCGGATTGGCGGCCACTAGCTCCACCCGGTATTTCCCGGTCTGTTTATCCACCACAGGCGAGACGAAGCTGATCGTCCCCTCGTGTTTCATGCCGTCTCCCCCGCTAATCTGGACCTTTGCCTGTTCGCGGTACTGATTGATCACGTCATTCGTGACATCCAGGGTAATCTTGACTTCCGAGAGGTCTACGATGTGGATGACCTGTTCGCCCGGAGAAGCAAGCTCCCCGACCTGTTTGGTCACATCGACGATCGTCCCTGCGAAGGGAGCCACGATTTTGGTTTCGCCCAGGCTCTTTTTCGCCAGCTCTACCTGTCCGGCTGCCTGTTTGATCGATGCGTTGGCCATCGCCACATCCTCCGGCTCGGCGCCGCGGAGGAGCTCCTCCAGCGCCAGCTTATGGTCGCGGAGGCGTATGGCCGCCTGGTCCCTCGCACGCTTCCGATCATCCAGCTCGCTTTGCGAGATGGCCCCGCCCGCGAACAGTTTTTCTCCCACCACGACATCCTCGCTGGCTTTGTCCAAATCCTGCTGCGCGCTTTGCACCTGCAGCTGCTGCTTTTGAATCGTCTCGGAGGAAGCGCCTTTCAATGTCTTAGCCTTTCGGGCGGCCGCCTCTTCTACCTGACTGGCAGCCGCCTCTACTTCCGTTTGATAGTAGCGGGCATCCAGGCTGGCCAATAGCTGGCCTTGCTTTACCTGATCTCCTTTTTTCACGGCGATGGACGATACCGTGCCCCCGGCTCCGAACGGCAGCACCGCTTCCCGGCTGGCCTGAACCAGCCCCGTCGCCGTCAATGCGACGGGAGCTGCCGCTTTTTGGACCCGGTACACCTCCACTACTTTTGCTTTGGTTTCTTGCTGGGTTTCTGGTTCGGCGGCGCCGGGGCCACACCCGGCAGTCGCGAGGACGACCAGGGCTAGTAAAATGGTTGCATGTTTTTTCACAAAAATTCCTCCAAGTCGTAACGATCATTCCCAAGTGTATTGTGCAATTTTTCCAGTCGCTGTAAAACCGTCAGCGGAAGGAACTTCCTCTCCGTCTGAGGACGGATGGCACAATATCCCTGTTGGATATCAGTGAGTACGAATTTGTACCGGGAAAAATTACCGCAATCCGGAAAAAATGTTGCAAAAATGTGACAATCGAAAGAAACGCGAGCGGAAATTTGTCCTCGTATGAGTAAAATGTTCGTGGGCAAACCGAAAAGAAATTTTTGAAGAAAAATCAGTTGGAGGGTATAGAAAAGGGCTTCTCTTCTTGGTAAAGTGTAAAGCGCCAAAACCAAACACACCAAGGAGGAGAAACCCTGTGAGCAAGTTTACCACGGAATTTCCCACAATGAAAGAGCTTGAAACGTTGTTGTTTCGAACGTTGCAGGAACAGTTCGCTGCCGGTATGGCTTATATTTTGGAAGCGTTGGACGAGTATCTGATGCATCAACGGGATCATTCACGCTTTCGGCTAAAGGACCAACGAGAAGTCCAGATCGACACGCTCTTTGGTACGGTTCGATTCAAACGGCGATTGTATCAGGATCGCGTGAAGGGTCAACATGTGTATTTGTTGGATCGTATGCTGGCCTTTGACGGGCGGGAGAAGCTAAGCCCGTTTTTGGAAGAGATAGCGATCGAATTTGCTAGCCAAGGCCCCTCGTACCGGGACAGCGCAAAACGCTTGGAAGCGTTACTGGGGTATCGGGTACTGAGCCATGAGGCCATTCGGGACAAACTAATCACGCGGGTTGAACAAGCATCAACCATCGTGTCGAAAGCGACCCGAAGGTCGGTTCGCGTATTGTTTGTGGAAGTGGATGGACTTTACACCTCATTGCAGAGGCAACGCCAGCGGGGAATGGAAAATCGAATGGCGATTGTGCACGAAGGATGGGAACAAGAGGGGGACCGAGTGCGGCTTAGGTCGAAACGCCATTACCTGCATACGACGAAGGGAGAGTTCTGGGAAGGGTTTGGCGACTTTCTGGTTCGTCATTACGACATGGATGAAAACACATGGATCGTAGTCAATGGGGATGGGGCCAATTGGATTGGAGAATGCGAATCCTACTTTCACCGCTGTATTTACACACTGGATCGCTTTCATGTGGCGCGAGAATTGCGCCGATTCCTGGGTCAGTTGCCAGAGACGTGGCAGACGGTAAGGCAGGCGTTGGCGGCCTTTGAAGCGGATATCTTGCTGGCGACAGTAGAGTCCGTACCGGAGGAAAAGATTCTGGAAGAGCACCGGAACGAATGGCGGAAATACGTGGCCTATTTACGGCGGCATCGAAGGCATCTTATCGACTATCGAAAGGTTCTGGGTGAAGCTGGTATCGACACGACGGGCATGCGTCCAATGGGGAGTGCGGAAGCGCAAATGCGGGTGATGGCAAAAAGGACCAAACGAGGCGGCTACAGTTGGAGTGTACGGGGAGTACAAGCGATGTTGCGAGCCATTATGGCACGACAAGAGGGAAGTCGTTTGAGCGGCCAGGCGATAGCGAAGAAGCAAGTGTTACAGCCCAACCCAATGGTCCGAGTGAAGGACTTGCTACGGGAAGTGAAAGAGCAGGCAAAAGGCTATATAAACGGGACGATCCGCCTGTTGCACGGGCCATATCAAAGCAGCCCTACCGGGCTGGCCTTAAAAGCCCTTCGCGGATGAGGCAAAAATCGAGTGGAAGAAAGGAATCATACAAAAATAAAGCGCTTTCAAGAAGAGGAAACCAGAAGTCTTATTTTGGAGACAAAAAAATCCTGCCCACTATGGCTTGACTCACACTTTGTCCTCTTGCTCCATTTGCAAACCGACAGTTTGTATGTATACTGATGATGAATACGGTTTGGGAGGCATATCCGTTGAAACAGGAAGAACGTCGGCAACAGACCATCCAGCTGCTTCTCTCCACGACCAAAGACTTGATCCGGGAAAAAGGCTGCGATGCCGTCACGATGAAGGACATCATGGAACGCTCCGGCTTGTCAAAAGGAGCCATCTTTCATTACGTAAACAGCAAAGACCAGATATACGCCTGGGTGCTGCAGGAGAGCTTGGAAGAAGTGGACCAACGATTCCAGAATCGGGTCAAATCCTCCGGAAAGGAATTGGATGGCCCCCTGCTGGAGCTGACCAAGCGTTTCCCCTTCCTCGACGATCCGAAGGACGTGGTCAATCAGATCCTGGTCTATCTCTTGTCCAAAACAGGAAGGCCGGAGATCGAAGACGTGCTCAAGCAGTTTTACGACCAATCGGTATGCCTGTCCCGCCAGTGGATCAAATCCGGACAGGACCATGGCGTCATACCCGCTTCGGTCGATATGGAAAAAATGGGCGAGCTGTTCGTGCTGATTTCGCTGGGCTTGCGTATGCGCTCCTTTCTGCCGGTGGAGGGAAGCTCCTTTCAGGTGGACGATTTCGCTGCTTTTTTGAAAGAAACGCTGAGTCCTCGCAGCTAAGCTCGACAGGGCTCCTCCAACAAAAAAACCAGGGCGAATCACCCTGGTTTTTTCTCTTTCTTATTCTGCTGTCAGCTTTTCCATCTCCGCCAGCATTTCTTCAAAAACAGCCAGCGCCTCGCGGATCGGCTCTGGGGAGGTCATGTCCACCCCCGCTTTTTTCAGCAATTCCAGCGGATAGTCGGAGCTGCCGCTCTTCAGGAACTGCAGATAGCGATCAACCGTCTGCTGTCCTTCCTCGAGGATTTGCTTGGCCAATGAAGTGGCGGCGGAGAAACCGGTCGCGTACTTGTAGACGTAAAAATTGCGATAGAAATGGGGAATGCGCGCCCACTCCATATCGACCTCCTGATCCACCACCATGTCAGGGCCGTGGTAGGCGACATTCAGCTCTCGGTAGATTTCGCTCAGGCTGTCGGCTGTGAGCGGCTCCTCCTGCTCGGTTTTCGCGTGAATGATCTTTTCGAATTCCGCAAACATGGTCTGGCGGAAAACCGTTCCGCGGAATTGCTCCAGGTAGTAGTTGATCAGATACATGCGCTGCTTTTTGTCCGTCGTGGTTTTGAGCAGGTGGTTCATCAACAGCGCTTCATTCAGGGTAGAAGCCACCTCCGCCACGAAAATTTTATAGTCGGCGTAGGTATACGGCTGTTCCTTGTGGGAGTAATAGCTGTGCAGGGCGTGCCCCATTTCATGCGCCAGGGTAAACATGTTGTTAACATTGTCCTGGTAGTTCATCAGCACGTAAGGATGGGACGTGTACGCTCCCCAGGAATAGGCTCCGCTGGTTTTTCCCTCATTTTCGTAGACATCGATCCAGCCGTTGGAGAAGCCTTCCTCCAGTACCTTGCCGTAGTCCTCTCCCAGCGGCTTGAGCGCTTCCTTGATGGTTGCCACCGCTTGATCGTACGGGATGTTCATCTCGACTTCCGGAACGATCGGCACGTACAGATCGTACATATGCAGCTCATCGACAGCCAGCATCTTTTTGCGCAAGGCGATGTAGCGATGCATCAGCGGCAGATGCTCATGGATGGTTGCGATCAGATTGTCGTAGACGGAGAGGTCCACATTGTCGGCGAACAGCGCCGCATAGAGAGCAGACGGGTATCTGCGGGTGCGGGAGTAGAACACATCCGTCTTCACCGAGGAGGTCAGGGATGCCGCAATCGTGTTGCGGTGTTTTCCATATGTCGCATACAGCGCTTCAAAGGCTTCGCGCCGCACGCGGCGATCCTTGCTCTCCATGAACTGGACGTAGCGTCCTTTGGTGAGCTCTACTTCTTCCCCGTTCTCGTCCCGGATCATCGGGAATTTGAGGTCGGCATTGTTCAGCATGCCAAAAATTTTGGAAGGAGCCGAAGCGACTTCACTAACATTCGCCAAAATCGCCTCTTCTTCGGCTGAGAGGGTATGCGGTTTAAACCGGGTGATCTCGTCCAAAAGGATGCGGTAGTGATCCAGTCCTTGCACTTCCCCCATCCACTTTTCCAGTTGATCGGTAGGGATTTGCAGGATCTCCGGCTGTATGTATGAGATGGCCCCGTAGACCTGCGTGCTGAGCGAGGTGGCTCTGTCTGTGAGGGCTTGATAGGTGCTGTTCGCATTGTCTTCATCTCGGCGCATTCGCGCGTAGACGTAGACCTGGTCCAACGTTTTCAGCAGTTCGTCTTGCAGCCGCAGGGTCTCCAGCAGCTGCTCGCCGGACTGGCCCAGCTGCCCTTTTTTGCGGGAAATTTCTTCTGCCAGCTGCTTGACCTTTTCCAGGTCCTTCTCCCAATCGCTGTTGCTGGCGTACATGTCTTCCAGTCGCCATTTGTACTCGGCTGGGACTTCACTTCGTTTTGGCAAGGTTTTGCTTTTATTCAATCTTACTCACTCCTCGCATGCGTATCGGTGGGAAAACAATCCATATGAGTATCCTAGCGCATTCTGCTCCGCGGTTCAAATCTATCTCTTCGACTTTCTTCGTCCGCGCGAGACGGCGATCCCCCTCGCTCCAAGCCCAAAAGCTGACGCATCCCGAGGGACGGTCAGCTTTTGCCAACGCCGCAGTAGGTAAAGCCATGCCGCTTGACGATTTGTGTCGGCCAGGCGTTTCTGCCGTCAAACAGGACCGGACTTGCCATGACTTCTTTTACGCGGTCCCATTGCAGCTCCACGCAGTCCTTCCACTCTGTGACGAGCAGTGCCGCATCCGCGTCCGTCAATGTCTCGTAGACGTCTTGGGCATAGCGAACCTGCGGATAGAGCCTCGCGACCGCCTCCGCGGAAACGGGGTCATAGGCCGACACCAGCGCGCCTGCTTCCAGCAGCTCCGCCAAGACCGGCAGCGAGCGGGCCTCGCGGATATCGTCCGTATCCGGCTTAAACGAAAGTCCGAGGACCGCGATGCGCTTGCCGACCAGGCCTTGCAGCCGCTCGCGCATGAGCTGTACGTACCATGACGGCTGCGTGCGGTTTACCTCCCTGACTTGTTCCAATATACCCAGCGACACCCCCTGCTCTTTGGCTACCTGCAAGAGCGCGATGGTGTCTTTGGGGAAACAGGAGCCCCCGTAGCCCAGACCGGCTCGCAAAAACTCCGGACCGATTCTACTGTCCAAGCCCATTCCGCGTGCAATCACTTCGATATCCGTACCCAACGCGGCACTCAGACGAGACAGTTCATTCATGAAAGAGATACGGGTGGCGAGAAAGGCATTGGACGCGTATTTGATCATCTCGGCATTGGCACGGGTGGTGCGGACCCACTCTGCAGACAACCTTTCGTACAGCTGATCCATCAGGGCAAACGCCTCCGCGTGATCCGCGCCGATCACGATACGGGACGGGTTCAGCGCATCACGGAGCGCCCTTCCTTCCCGCAAAAACTCCGGGTTGGAAACTACGTGAACCGACGCAAATTCCCGCAGCAGATCAGCCACACGGTCTCCCGTCCCGACCGGCACCGTGCTTTTTACGACGACGGCCCGCTTTCGGGGGTCATGCTGCTGGAGGAGGCGCAACTCCTCGACAGCGGCAAACAGATAGCGGAGATCGGCTGTGCCATCCTCCGACTCGGGCGTGCCGACACAAATGAACAAGATCTCTGCCTCTGCCGCTTCGTCCGCCAAGGAACTGCCAAACGACAAAGTCCCCTGTTCGACAACTGTTTCCAAGGCTTCTTCCAGCCCCGGCTCGTAGATGGGCGACTTCTTTTTTCGGAGCTGTTTTACTTTTTCCTCATCCACATCAATCCCGATGACGCGATGACCGTGCAAGGCCAGCGAGACTGCCGTGGTCAACCCGACATATCCCGTTCCGATTACGGCTACGTTCATTCCTTCACCTCATCGTTTTTTTAGCAACGCGCAGGTACAGGTCTTCCAGCTTGGCGCGCTGCTTTTCGATATCGTGATTGGTTTCCACCTTTACTCTCGCCCGTTGCGCCACCCTCTGCCATTCCCCGGAATTGGCCAGGACGCGGCTGATCATTCTCGCCAGTTTGCCCGGCGATTTCTCCGGCACGAGATAACCGCTCACCTCGTGCTCCACCAGCTCGGGAATGCCCGCATGGTAGGTCGAGATCACCGGCCGCCCGGTGGCCATCGCCTCCATCAGTACGTTGGGAATGCCCTCCTGATTGCCGTTTTTGGCTGTCTTGCAGGCGATGACAAAGAGATGGCATTTCGCCAGTTCGCGCTGCACCTCTTTATGCGTAAGGGCCCCGCGCAGTTTCACGCGATCGGTCAGTCCGTATTTTTTGATCATTCGTTTCAGCTTTTTCTTCTCTTCGCCGTCACCGACGATGGTGAGGGTCGCCTGGGGATACTGGCGCCCGACGCGAGCGAATGCCTTGATCAGCGTATCCATCCCTTTTTTCTCGGTCAGCCTGCCGACACTCAGCAGGCGGTAGGCGCCGTCCTTTACCGGCTGCTGCGGGAGCATGGGAAACTTTCTCAGATCAATCCCCGATCGGATCAGCGTAATCTTCTTTTTCGGACAGCCGAGCCGCACCAACCGTTTTTTCATGTGATCGCTGACGACCGTAAAGGCCTTTCCCTTGCGAAAGAGCTTTTTCAATTGTTTCCGGTATCCCTTGCTCTCGCGCACCCGCTTGGTGGCGTCAAACCCGTGAAAGGACGTGATCAGCGGCAGCTTCGCCTTGCGGGCATGGGGAAGCAGCTCCACGCCCGCCGGCCCAAACCGGGCATGGAGACAGCTGAATTTCTTTTTTTTGAGCCATCCCGCCAGGCCACGGAACCGCCTGCGCACGTATACGGGCGAAAACGGAAACTGCTTGCGGTGAAAAGGCTTCTGGCGCGCGAGCACGGCTGTTTTTACCCGTTGATGCCCGAGCAGCTGCTCGTAGATAAAGGTCTCGCTTTTCGGGAGGAATTTGCGGCGGTAGACGAGCACCCGATGCAAGTCATTGCCCCCTCTCGTCGGACGGCCCATCTATATGGGCGCGTAGATCCGCCAGCTGCAAACGCAATCCTTCTTCCAGCCGGACCCGCGGCTGATATCCCAGCTTCGCCTGGGCCTGCCTGATGTCTGCCTTGGTACGGCGGGAGTCTCCTGCGACCGCTGGCAGATGGACTACGTGCGGCGTGACGTTTGCGAGCTGACTCATCAAATGCAGGACTTCCAGGACGCTGATCTCCCGGTCCCCTCCGATGTTGAACACATCGCCGGGGGCGGCGTGACGGGCGGCGAGCAGGTTGGCTTCCACCGCATCGCTGACATAGGTAAAATCGCGGCTCTGCTGACCGTCGCCATAGATCGTAATCGGCTCTCCCCGCAGCATCTGACGAAAGAAGCGGTGAAACGCCATATCCGGCCGCTGCCTCGGACCGTATACCGTAAAATAGCGCAGCATGACGACATGCAGGCCATGCGCCTCGACATACACACGGCAAATCTGCTCCATCGCGGCCTTCGTCACTCCGTACGGGGAGACCGGATGAAGCGGGGCGCTCTCATCCAGCGCCCCTTCCTTCATCGATCCGTAGACGGATGAGGAGGAAGCGATGACAATGCGAGGGGGCTTCTGGAGCCGTGTACATGCCTCCAGCAGGGATTGGGTGGCGGTCAGGTTATGGGCGACATAGTCTGCAAAAGCGGTGCCCCAACTGGACCTGACACCGGGCAGGGCAGCCTGGTGAAAGATCAGGTCGACTTCATCCAGCCAGGGCTCCCCCAGTTTATCGGCGAGCAGAGACGAGTGAAAGGCAAACCGGGGATGGCTCCTGATCGCCGAGAGATTTCGCAATTTGACCGAAGCATCGTAATTGTCTACGAAGCCGTCAATCCCGATGACGTCCATGCCATCCTGCAGCAAGCGTTCCGCGAGATGGGAGCCGATAAATCCGGCACAACCAGTGATCAGGACCTTTCTCATCGCCGCCTCCTCCCCTTTTTCTTTTTCAGACGCCGTATGATCAGGTACCCGTTTTTGTATCCGTATACGGCCTTGTATTTATCGCCCCAGCGTTTCAGGTAATAACGAAAGGTTATTTTGCGCAGATGATTTCGCTTGCGCTTCATCTTGTTGTCCGTGAGCTGACCCTTGTGCTTTGTGCGATTGTACAATTTTTTATTGATGTATTTGACGGGATAACGCTCGATCAGACGCAAGATGATCCGCCTGTCTTCCATGATCCGGCCCTGGTACTTGTCGGAGGTGTCCCATCCGCCTACCTTTTGCAGAGCCGAAACGCGGTAGCAGCGCGGAGCCACCATCCAATGGTTGTATTTCAGGAACTGATACTTGGTGCGGAATTGCTTGTGCTTCACCAAAAAGGGATTGACGTAACGTCCCCGTTTTACCCGCCAAATCTTGACGTTTCCGTAAAAGAGGGCCACTTTTCGTTTTTTGTCTTTTCGGATTCGTTTTTTCAAGACCGCCAACGCCTTCTTGGGAAGCCAGTCATCCGAATCCAGCTGAACCAGGTACGGCGTCTCCACCATGGACAATGCCTGGTTCATGACTTTGGAGATTCCCGAATTCTCCTCCAATCGGTAATATTCCACATTCGGATGAAACAGGTAGCGCTCTACCTTCTGCCGCGTCTTGTCCGTAGAGGCATCATCCATGATCAGCAGCTTCCAATCCTTGCAGGTCTGTTTCAAGACGCTAGAGATGGCTTTGCGAATGTACCTGGCCCGGTTGTAGGTGGGGATGACGACGGTAAACATGGGCGTATCCTGGTTCACGCCTCGTCACCTCCCCCGGCGGGCAGGTGAATAGAAGATTTGTCACTGAGAATGACAGACGCCATGTGTTTCTCCAGCTCTCCCTTGAGATGGGAAGAACGGCCAAAGACACTGTCCTTTAGCTTCCATTTCACATCTTGCAGGCAGCTTTCTTCTAGCAAAATGCTATTCTCGATATGAGCGCAGTTTAATAGCTGAACACCGTTCTGAATCGAAACGTACGGCCCAATCCTGCAATTCTCCAGGCGGCAGCCGTTTCCGATCAAGACGGGACCAATGATCTCGCAATTGAGGACGACGCTGTCTTTTCCGATCTCAACCTCTTTTCCCAGCTCGCGGGCTAGCATCCACCGATTCGCCTCCAGCCAACGCTCAACCGTTCCTACGTCGGTGTATTTCCCTGTTGCCGTCCTGTGTGCAATGACCAAACCGCGATCGATCATCGCCTGGATCGCATCCGTTATCTCGTACTCTCCGCGAGCGGAGGGTTGCAGTGAGTCGATTGCCTCGAAGATCGGCGTCGTAAATAAATAGGCTCCGATTACTGCCAGATTGCTTTTCGGTCGGGCAGGTTTTTCTTCCACGGAGATGAGTCGACCTTCGCGCACTTCGGCGATGCCGAAGTCCTGCGGCCGCTTAACCTCACTCAACATGACGACTCCGTCTGATCGCTTCTCCTGAAAGCCACGAACCAGTTCAGTCAGCGAATCCATCAACAGATTGTCGCCTAATAAAAGGATAAACGGTTCTTTTTGCAAAAACGCTTGCGACATACGGACGGCGTGGGCGATCCCCATCGGTTTATCCTGATGGATATAGGTAATAGTAGCCCCAAATTGACTACCATTGCCGACACATTCAGGTATTTGCACGTGGGAAGGATTGATCACGATGCCGATGTCCGTGACACCCACTTCGAGCAGTTTGCGGATGCAGTGGAACAGAACCGGTTGATTCGCCACAGGGAGCAGGGTTTTGGGTTGCGAATAAGAAAAAGGGTGCAGTCTCGTACCACGTCCGGCGCATAAGATTAACCCCTTCAAACATATCACCCCCCAGTTGTGCTTCTCGATACTTATAAGGTATGCGTCCTGCAACATCAGGACAGGGCAGAAGTCCACAACTGGGGCAGAAAAGGCAGCCACCTATTTTCTTTAGCTTGCTTTTTTTAGCGGGGACGGCGATTTCGCCCGTTCCTCTACGCCTTTTTCAAAGACCTGCAGATAGCCTTGCGCCGTGGCGTACCAGGAGAACTGCTTGGCTCGCTGCAGGGCCTGCTTGCCCAATCGCTGACGCAGATGGGGCACTCCCCACAGCACCTCCCATATCTCCGGCAGCTTCTCCTTCCATTCCGCTGGTGGAATCACAAAGCCGGTCTCCGCATGCGCCACGACCTCGCTTATCCCGCCCCGAGGCGTGGTGATGACCGGCTTGCTGGCGGCCATCGCTTCCAGATTGACGCGGCAAAAAGGCTCCTGCCAGACCGACGGCGTAGCGACGACATCACCGATCTGATAGTACAGCGGCATCTCCTTGCTGGGAATAAATTTGACAAAGCGGACTTTGTCTCCCAGCGGTTTGGCCATCTCGTGCAAGCGTCGCACGTAGGGGCTGAGGCGATTGCTCCCGTACCCGGTCCCTCCCACGATGACGAGCCGCGCTTGGGGATCCTGCTGACTCACTTCGCGAAAGGCCTGCAAGAGAACGTGCACGCCTTTGGCTGGGATCAGTCTGCCTGCGTAAAAGATGACGCGATGCTCCGGCTTCAGCCCCAGCTTCTGCCGCAGCTGTCGGGCGGGAACCTCCAGCTTCGCCTGCTGATAGGGCCCCACATCTACGCCCAGGTGGACGGCATGGACTTTTTCCGGAGACATCTGGTGCTTGCGGATGAAATGGCGGCGCAGGTATTCGCTGTTCGTCAGAAAGCCGTCTGCCATGCGGCAGATTTTCCTCATTTTTTCCGGACTGATAAACCACTTGGCCGCATACACATGCGAGTGCATATTGACATAAATCGGCGTGCGGGGAAACTTTTTTCGCAGTGCCGGCACGAAGTTGGGCCGGTTCTCGACCATGATGACATCGGGCCGCCGCTTTTTTAAATCGAAAAGGATCTTTTTCAGATAGGGGCCTGGTCCCTTGTACGGAAAGCGGACGATGCGCCTGCCCTCCTCTTCGCTCGAGCGCGGATAGGTTTTGCAGGTTCTCGTGTAGATCGTCACCTCATGGTGAGGGCCGAACATTTTGCTCACTTCGTCAATATCATGCTCCACGGAGCTTCCCTTGACAGGGGGGACAGAGAACGGACCCGGACTAATGATCGCGATTCTCATTTCGCTCCCTCTCCCACTCCTGTTTCAAGGAAAGGACCACTTGATACAGGTATTCGCGCTCCCGTTTCTGCTCTTCTTGCAGCGTTTTGAAGCGCTCTTCCCAGCGGGCCACGGCCTCTTTCAACGCATCCAGCTGCTGCTGAAACTGCTCTGTCTGCATTCGCCCAGCAGAGCCTTCGCTCGTCTGAAAGTCTTCCCGCTTCATGGAAGTGACGCGCTCTACCGCCTCTTCCACGACGAACTGTCCGGAGAATACCCCAGGAATCGGCGTAATCCAATGATTGCCTTCGGCTTTTTTACGTTTTTCCACGTCACATGACCTCCCGACTATTCCGACATCTGGTAAGGATGACTGACTCGCACAAAAAAGAGTGCTTTCGCTCCTAATATGGTATGAATCATCATCGGGATAGGTACATGTACAGGGAGAAAAGAAAAACCACCTTGAGGATGATCTCAAAGTGGTTGGCGCTGATCGCCCGCCGGCTGATGGCGCCGGAAGCGAAGGCTGTAATGGCGAGCCTCTTCGACACTGGAAATCTGCTGCTTTTGCCATTCCAGGAGAATGCGGTCGATGTAGCGGATATGCAGCTTGCCGACTGTAGCGGCTTCGCGCAAGGCGGTCAGGATCAGTTCGTCCGAGTAGCCGTCCTGGGCCGTCCAGATGTGGATTGTCTCGATTTCGAAAGGCGACAGCGGTCGGCCAAACGCCTGTTCAAACCGGGCGTACAAGCCCATTTGCTCCGACTCCGCCGCACTGGCGATCTCGGCGTACGGTTCGGCCAGTGCGTCGATTCTCCGCGATGCGTGCCGCTGTTCCCGCCAGCTTTGATACAGCTTTCGGTAGAGCGGCGTCAGATTGTAGAGCTCATGCCGCATCCCGGTCTGCGGATCGGTGTATTCGTCGATGCTGATCCATTCTTCCTTGATTAATTTTTGCAGCGTTTGGATCAATCTGGTGGAAGGCATGGACATCCTGTCTTCCAGCTCCTGTATGGTCGGGAAGCGATTCCCCTCCTGTTG
Source organism: Brevibacillus composti (assembly GCF_016406105.1). NCBI lineage: Bacteria > Bacillati > Bacillota > Bacilli > Caryophanales > Paenibacillaceae > Brevibacillus > Brevibacillus composti. The sequence goes on along the minus strand of NZ_CP066308.1, from coordinate 2,148,601 downwards.
AAACGATAATATATGAATGATCAGGATCATTTCTTCATCAGACAGAGACGTCTGCTTGTATCTTTTCAGGAGGAGATTGGAGATCGATGTGGCACCTTCTTGCAGTATTTGTAAAATTTCTGTATCCATGAGACTTCTTCACCTCATCGCCCTCATTGCCAGTTGGCGAGCTTGTTTGGGTGTGTACGGGAAAAATAGAATACCCTGCCGCCCTCCAGCAGCAGGGTGTAAAAAAGCAGGTACTACGGGTACAGACGGTAAAGCATGCGCGGGAACGGAATCGTCTCGCGGACGTGATCCAGTCCACAAATCCAGGCAATCGTTCTCTCCAGCCCCAATCCAAATCCGGAGTGAGGAACCGTACCGTATTTGCGCAGGTCGAGATACCATTGGTAGGCCTCTTCAGAGAGCTCATGCTCACGGAAGCGCTCTTCCAGCAGGACGGGATCGTCGATACGCTGGCTGCCTCCGATGATCTCGCCGTAGCCTTCCGGTGCGATCAGGTCGGCACAGAGCACCACTTCCGGACGCTCTGGATGCGGCTTCATGTAAAATGCCTTGATCTCGGTCGGATAATGGGTGATGAATACCGGCTTGTCGTAATGCTCTGCGATCAGCGTCTCATCGGGAGCTCCGAAGTCATCTCCCCATTTAATCTCGCTGCCCTTTTCCTGCAGCAGCTTGATCGCATCGTCATAAGTGATGCGCGGGAACGGCGCCACTACATTTTGCAGCTTCGTCGTATCGCGCTCCAGCGTTTTCAGCTCTCGCTGGCAATTTTTCAGGACGGATTGTACGACATGGGAGACGAATTCCTCCTGAATGCGCAGATTTTCTTCGTGATCCACGAAGGCCATCTCCGGCTCGATCATCCAGAACTCGATCAAGTGGCGGCGGGTTTTCGATTTTTCCGCACGGAAAGTGGGACCAAACGAATAGACGCGGCCGAGCGCCATCGCTGCGGCTTCCATATACAGCTGACCCGACTGGGAAAGATAGGCGTCCTCGTCAAAATACTTCGTGTGGAAGAGGTTCGTCGTCCCCTCCGCAGAAGTAGGAGTCAGAATCGGCGGATCTACCTTGTAGAAGCCGTTTTGGTAGAAATATTCATTCACGGCCCGAATCACCTCGGAGCGGATCGCCATCACCGCCCGCTGACGGGGGCTGCGCAGCCACAGATGACGGTGGTCCATGAGGAAATCAACGCCATGCTCCTTCAGAGAGATCGGGTATTCATGAGAAATTTGAATGATTTCAATACCGGTCACTGTCAGTTCGTAGCCGCTCGGGGCACGCTCATCTGCCCGAACGATGCCGTTTATGTATAACGAGCTTTCCTGGGTCAATTGGGAAGCCGCTTCCCATACCGCTTCCGGCACTTCTGCTTTGACGACGACGCCCTGAATGAATCCCGAGCCGTCGCGAAGCTGCAAAAATTGTATTTTCCCGCTGCTGCGCTTGTTATACAGCCAACAGCCAATCCGTACTTCTTGTCCCACATGCTGCCCGACTTGGGCAATGGTTGTCATCATCGGCTTGTTTCCCTCCATTTGCCACTACACAACAATATCCTCAATCTTGATACCGATCTCATTATACTATCAGAGCGCATCTGAATTCAATGAAAGACTCTCCGAAAGAAATTTACCGTAATATCGTTATGTCTACTGATTCGTTTTCAAACTCTCATACAAAAACGCCCGCGGGCCGATGAAGATCCGCAGACGTGACCGGGGAATACAGAACCCTTAAAAGCAAAAGAAAGACAAACGACCGCTTTTTCATGCAAGCAGAGAGGCTCTGCCACAAACAAAAAGAAAGGCCCTTCTCTGTCGATCGAGGCCTTCCCTATCTCTTCATAGCTCACGCTACCGCTCGCCTTCCTGCTCCTCCGCCAGATCGAAATCGGCGAAGTCATCTTCTTCCTCTTCCGCCATATTCAGCAGAAGGAGTTCATCTTCGTCCATCGCGTCCTCATCTTCATCCAGTACGACTTGATCCGCCGCTTCAGCTTCCGGCTTTCCTTCCTTATTCGCTTGATCCGCGAAGGCTTCCCGCGCGTCCTCAATATCATTTGGTTCCCCGGACTCTTCGGAAGCCCCATCGCCTTTTACGCCGATCGCGATCCACTGAATGATGCCCTTCTCTTCCTGGCCGGAACGGTTTCGGAATACGGTCACGACGGCTGCAGACTGGTTGCCGTATTTAAAGGACACCTGGCAGCCCATCCGGTTGGTCATCGCGACCAGGCAATAGTCTGTGTTGGCAAAAGGAATTTCCAGACGGATCGTCACGTCTACCGCCTTTTTGCTGGCTGCCATCCGGAAAGTCTGAAAGCCGTACTGTTGCAGGGTGGTTCCTTGCTGGTTGGCCGTTTCGATCGGGGAAAAAGCCAGTTTATCAGCGGTTACGGCTCCGTTGGCGAGATGATGGGTAGCGACCGCCTCCGGCGCGATATGCTGTTTCCGGATGCTCGCTTCCTGGATATGCCTGGAAGCCACGCTGCCTTCTTGCAAATGGCGCGGCGCCACACTTCCCTCCTGCAGATGCCGGGGGGCGACGCTGCCCTCGGAAAGATGGCGGCTGCTGACCGCGTGATCCAGCAAATGCTCGGAGCGAATCGAACTAGTCGCAATCTTATCCCGGGTGATGGCCCGATCCGCAATATGGTCATTGGTTACCGAAAACAAGCCGATTTTTTCGCTGGTTACGCTGCGCGGGGCGATGTGGGCAGTCTGGACGGCTTCTTCTTTAATCTGCTCGGAGCAGATCGCTTGCGGAGCGATGTGCTGGCTATCCACTGCCATTCGGGCCAGATGCGACCCCCGGACGCTGCCGGACTGGAGGTGTTCGGCCGTGATCGATCCCGTATTCAAGTGCTCTCCGGACAGGGTCTGCTTCTCGATATGCTCACCTGATATCGATTGCAAGTCCAAATGGGTACGGTCTACGCTGCGCGGGGCCAATTTGTCGCGGGTGACGCTGCCCGCCGCCAGTTTGTCGGCTGTCACCGCATAATTTTGCAGATGCTCGGTCTGAATTGTGTCATGGGCGATATGCTTTGCCTGTACGGCTTTATCGACCAGCTTGTCATGGGATACCGAGTTTTTGGCGAGATGTCTTGCCTTGACGGATTCGCTGGCCAATTTGGGCGATGTAATCGCACCATCCGCGATTTTGGAGGTGACGATGCTCAGTTCCGTCACCTTGTCCGTCGAGACAGATTCCGCTGCCAGCTTGGATGTGGTGATGGAATGATCGACCAGATTATTGGTGTGAATGATGTGATCCTTCAAATGGATATTGCTGATGACCCGCTCACTCAGATGAATCGAGTCGATCACGCCTTTGGCCAGCTTATCTTTGTTGATGGAGCCGCTGGCCAGATGCTTGGCTTCGACTGATTCTTCAATCAGATGCTTGCTGGACACAGATCGCGGTGCCAGTTTGTCGGCATCGACGGCGTTATCCGCCAGTTTGCTTGTCGTGACTTGATCATCCCCCAACTTTTTATGAGTCACACTGTTGTCTTGCAGGTGGATCGTCTGGATGGACGCCGGCTGCAGATGCGTGCCGTTTACGGCCTCCCGGGCCAGCTTTTCCGCAGTCACGCTATGGTCATCGAGATGTTCGGTCGAGATGGCATAGGGGGCCACCTTTTGGGCAGTCACGGACTCAGGGGCCAGATGCTGCGAGTGGATGATGTAGGAGGAGAGATGATGTTCAGTGATGCTGCCTGGAGAGAGATTCGCGGCATCGATTGCGCCTTCGGCCAGATGCTCATGCAGGATCGAGCCTCGCTTGATATGATGGGCTTCGATCGCCTCGTCGTCAATCTTGCTGCTAGTAACGGCGCCATCCCTGATTTTTTCGCTGCTGACGGCGTTATCCTCCAGCTTGACAGAGTTGATGATATAGTTGGCCAGATTATTGGTTTGGATCGTGCCCATTTTGATTTTTTCTGCGGTTACGGCCTGATCCTCGATCAATTCGCTGGTAATCGCCTGCTCTTGTATGTGCTTGGACTGGATCGCCCCTTCGGCGAATTTGATCGAATCGATCGTTTTGTCAGCCAGCTTCTCGCTCGTAATGCTGCCATTTTGCAGTTTGTCTGCGGTAATGGACCGGTCCTGGATCATATCTGTGGTAATGACATTTCTGCCGATGTGGTGTGTCTGGATGGCGTCCGGCGCGATTTTGCTGGAAGTGACAGCTCGATCCGCCAGCTTGGCATTATCGACCGCATAGTCTTTCAACAGATTGTTGTCGATGCTGCCGAGCTTGATTTTGGTCGCATCGATGGCGCGGTTGGCAATCTTCTCCGCGGTTACGGCCTGGTCGGTCAAATCATCTGTGTACACGATTGAATGATCCTTTTCGTCTCGCCGTTCCTTGATCACCTTGGAAAACGTGGTTTGTTGAGGAATCATTTTCGCCCTGGGCGTATTGGGCAGGACTTGGGATGCTGCTTGAGCCGGTGGCTGAGGTGATGCTTGGGGTGAGGATTGAGGCAATGGCGGGGACGAGGGTTGGGAGGTGGGCTGCAGCACAGGGATGCTTCTCTGTCCCCCGCTCGCCAGCTGTTGATCGGATTCCAGGTCTTCCAGCCAGTCTATGTCCGCTCCGCTTTGCAGCAAAGGAAATTCCAGCCTCCCGGACCTTCTTCCTGCGCTTTTACTCAGTTTTCGACGGTTTACCTTCGCCATGGTATGTTCTTCCCTCCTGAAATCGTCCATGTCCTCCTCTAGAATATTCATCTTGTTACTTTTTGGGCACCATCTGACTAAAAATAACAAATCGGGTAGGGGGCTACCCATTAGTTGAGTAGCCGACCTCCCACACCACCGTACGTACCGTTCGGTATACGGCGGTTCCTTAGTTCACGCAGTCACTTGTCGATAATAATCTGAGAAGAAAAGAAATCCGAGGCCTTTAATGGTGTTGTTATCGAGGGCTTTCGCGAGGATGGGGCTATTGGAGATTCTCCAGTAGCTCTTTCTTGTATTTGCGTATTCCCATGCCTTGAACTTTGGGATTCCAAACGAGATCAGCTTTTCGAATTTTGTCCTTATTCGTTTCCATTGTTTCCAGTAGATCATTCGAATCCTTCTTCTCATCCATTCATCCGTTGTTTGGAGCAGGTTCTTCATATCCGCAATCTTGAAGTAGTTGACCCATCCCATGATATAGCGTCTGAGCCTTTCGGCTCTCTCTTCATTTCCCATGCCATTGCTTCTTGCGGTTAGTTCCTTCACTCTTGTTTTCATTTTGGCGATGGATTTGGGATGGATGCGGACTTTCACTTGCCCTCGTTGGTTGTAGAATGAGAATCCCAGAAACTTCACTCGAATGGCTAGGTCCACCACGGTTTTCTCCCGATTTACTTTTAGGAACAGCTTCTTTTCAATGTAGGGGAGAATGTTGGTTAGTGTCCGTTCGGCACTTCGTCTGCTCTTGCAGAAGATGAGTAAATCATCTGCGTATCGCACAAACTTGTGTCCTCTCTTCTCCAGCTCCTTGTCCAACTCATTCAGCATGATATTACTGAGAATTGGACTCAGATTCCCGCCCTGCGGTACGCCGACTTCTGTTTCCTCAAACTTGTGCTTCACGACAACTCCTGCCCGAAGATATTTATGAATTAGTGAAATGACTCGTCCGTCCTTAATCGTTCTTGAGAGTACTTCAATGAGCTTGCTTTGGTTGACGGTGTCAAAGTATTTCTCTAGATCCATATCCACAACATAGCGGTAGCCTTCCTGAATATATTGCTGGCTGCGCCTTATGGCTTGGTGGGCACTTCGTTTGGGTCGGAACCCGAAGCTGTTGTCCGAGAACTGTTGCTCATAGATCGGCGTGAGCATTTGTGCAATTGCCTGCTGGATTACTCGATCAACCACCGTTGGGATGCCCAGGTTTCTTTTCTTTCCGTTCTCTTTTGGGATTTCTACCCTTCGAACGGGATTTGGGCGATATCTGCCCGCCAGGATTTGTTCCTTGATGGTTTCACCGTTTTCTTTGAGATATTGTAGAAGTTCATCTACGCCCATCCCGTCGATTCCGTGTGAACCTTTATTCGCTTTGACTCTTTTGAACGCTTCGTTCAAATTGTCTCTGCTTATGATTTTCTCAAGTAACCTTTCCTTCGACTCGTTTGCGTTGGTGTCGTCGGTTTCAGCTATCCTCTCAGGAACGTGCACTCCCGCATATCCTTCGTGTTCCGCACTATTCTTTTGCGGTGAGCCTTCCGTTGGAAGTTGGCTGCCCTTATCTCCTGTTTCGGTAACATTCATTGACGACCACCTCCTAAGGTTCAGCCCTTCCCTCAAGCCGTCGACTGCTCGAGGTACTATGGCGTCTGCTGACTTCTCATGATAAATCTTGTTTCAACCGTGATTCGAATGTCATCTTCTCACGTCCATGAGACCTCCCACGGTAAGACGACTCACTTTCCTCCCATATACCCGCATCATTTACACCGGAATGTCCGTGTAGTGTATTGGACTTTGCTTTGTCTCGCAAGCTTGTCCCATTCCATATGCCTGATGATGTTCGTGTTCCTCGGGCCGGGATTTTGCCTCCAGCTTCCTTCAGATTCCACCTCACGGTGGACACCCTTGCTCTTGGCTAGTGGTTGGCCACTACCAGCCCCCACAGCGGACTTTCACCGCCTAGTTAGTCGCCATGCGTGGCGCACGAGAAAAATGGCTCCATCCCTGTGAGGACGGAGCCATCTGCAATCGTTATTGCAAAGAAACCACTTTTGTAATTTGCGGCAGCGTTTCCATCGCGGCCGCCACCTCCGCGCTGATCTCCTCATCCGTCACCGAGATGAGCAGAGCGTTTTTCCCCTTCTGTTCGCGGGATACGTTCAGCTTGGAGATATTGATGCGATTATCGGCCAAAATGCGCGACACATCGTAAATGACACCCGGGTAATCCATATGGTATACCAGCAGCCCATGTGAGCGCGGCGGGATTCGGCACGGGCAGTAATTAATTTCGCTGATGTAGACGTCACGCCAGTCCTGGGCGATCGTATACTTGTTCTCCCCGATGCGCACGGTCGCCAGATGATTGGCGTACTCCCCCGAGCTGGTCACAACGGGCACTTCCCCCTCCAGCCCCTGTCTGAGCGCCTGTGCGATCAGCTCCCTGTTTTCATGGGCCAGGATGGTGATGGAGCGGTCTTGCTCTTTCGGTTCCAGCTTGCGGATCAGGCGAGCCAATTCGCGCAGATCTTCTTCGTTTGACAATGTCATGCCATCACGTCCTACTCTCGTCGTTACTCGGGAAAAATCCATTCCTCGTTCTCTTTTATTATAGAAGATTGGTTGTCAGAGCGGAACCAGGCAGTCAGGGTCTTTCCGTCTTTGCGATAATCGATTTTGTAAATGGTATTGCCCTTGCCGCTCACCTCGAAGGGGCTCTCGTCCTTGGGGACTACCATGATGTTCTCCACGACGCCGCCTTTTTCCGCAATCGCTTCCTGAATCACCGCAACGTGTTCCTTGCCCATGACGTACATGCCGTAATACCCGAGCGCCCCCAGCAGCAGGACTGCGCCCAAAAACACCAGAATCATCACTTTTGATTTCTTTGTCGCTTCCACGTACCGATTCTCCAATCCCTCTGGTTATTTCCCGGTGACCATGGGTCTCACCTGGTCAATGGTTCCTCCGCCCAAACATTCTTCGCCGTTGTAGAAGACGACGGCTTGTCCGGGTGTAACCGCCTTTTGCGGCTGGTCAAAGACGACTTCCACTGTCTGGTCCTCGCGAAGATGCACCGTCACCTGCTGATCAGGCTGGCGGTAACGGAATTTGGCTGTGCAGGCAAACGACGAGGTCGGTTTCTTGTCGCTGATCCAGTTGACGTCCGTGGAGATGAGACTGGTCGAATACATCCGCGGATGATCCGAACCCTCTGCCACGATCAGCACATTGCGCTCCAGGTCTTTGTCTACCACAAACCACGGCTGTCCCGTCTTGCCATGCCCGCCGCCGATCCCGAGGCCTTGCCGCTGTCCGAGCGTGTAGTACATCAGCCCGTCGTGCCGGCCGATGACATCCCCGTCCACGGATTCGATGTCTCCGGGCCTTGCAGGCAAGTAGTTTTGCAAAAACTCGCGGAAGTTGCGCTCCCCGATAAAGCAAATCCCTGTGCTGTCTTTTTTCTTCGCTGTGGCGAGTCCCGCTTGAATCGCGATCTCCCGCACCTCCGGCTTGCTCAAATGGCCGATGGGGAACATCGTTTTGGAGAGCTGGTTTTGATTCAAGGCGTTGAGAAAATAGGTCTGGTCCTTGTTGGTGTCTTTGCCGCGGAGCAGCTTGTACTCGCCGTCCAGGAACTTCACCTGAGCATAATGGCCTGTCGCGATATAGTCGGCGCCCAAATCCATTACCTTGGCGAGCAGCTCGCCAAATTTGATCTCCCGGTTGCACATGACATCCGGATTGGGCGTACGTCCCCGGCGGTATTCGTCGAGGAAGTACTGGAATACCTTTTCCATGTATTCTTTTTCAAAATTGACTGTATAGTACGGAATGCCGATTTGATCGCATACGCGTCTGACGTCTTGAAAGTCTTCTTCCGCTGTGCAGTGGCCGAATTCGTCGGTATCGTCCCAGTTTTTCATGAAGATGCCGATCACATCATACCCCTGTTGCTTTAACAGGTAGGCTGTCACGGAAGAATCGACCCCTCCAGACATGCCGACGACGACACGTGTATCTTCTGGTCTTTTCATGGCGGTCGTTCTCCTCACTGTAATGGGTTACTCTATCAGATTACCATGTTTCGCGGAACAAATCATCTCTATGAAAAAACGCCTGCCGTCAAACCGGCAAGCGCGAGGTGCCCTACATCCTGTCAGAAATCTCATCCTTGATCTCGGAGCGAAAGCCTTCGATGCTTTCTTCCCGGCGCTCGTTCTTCTGCTCCAGGCTGGCTTTCTCTTCGGCAGAGATTTCACCTGCATGCGCCTTCAGGTAATCACGGGTTTCCCGGATGTTTTCCATGCTGTTCTCGATCATGTTTTGCAGTTTGTCCACATTGTCCGAGCGATTGTCAGGTTTGGCCATGGGGCACACTCCTTTGCAGTTTGTTTCCCGAGTCCTTACCATTTTGCTCGATGTCGCGGGTCTTTATGTATGGCTGTCTACGCGATCGCCGATGGCCCATTTGCCGTCGATTTTTACCATCTGCCGGATCTCGGCGATGGCATCTGTATTCAGTTTGCCGTAAATATGCGGATAGAGGAGACCGTCCTTGGCCTTTTCGTATTTGATCGGAGCTGTCACCTTTTGCTCATCGATCACCAGCACATACAGCTCATCGTTCGTGTCACCGTAGACGCGGCCCGCTACCTTGGTCAGCAGATCGTCGCCCTTGGTGGCATGGATAAAGCCCTCCTGTTCGTAATCGCGCGGCAGATAGTATTCGTTTTCGGCCCATTTCTCCCAATAGTGTTTCGGCACCAGACAATAGATAATCTCCATGCGCTTTTCCCCATTTCTATTCTGTGATGGACGGGCTATGGCGTCCTCATAAAGCTAAAGCTACCCGCGCAAAGCCCGGTCGATATGGCGTATCGCTTTGAGATACATCGCCTCTTCCAAGCGTTTTTGGTCATGGCGCCATTGGATAAAATTGCGCAGCGAATGCAAATCGACCCAGGCCTCCCTGGACTGCGGATTTCCTCCAGGAACCTCCCCCGTAATCTCGCCTTCCTGCACCAGTCTGGCCATCTCTGTCGGGTGCATGCCAATTTGATAGGCGATTTGGTGCAATGCTGTTTTCATGGAACCACCCTCTTCTCTTTTGCCATCATTTTCCCTACAATAGGGGAATATTCCGTTGCAGATCCAGAACACTAAATCGTCCAGGCATACAGGGAGGAACCCGCCGATGTCTCCATATTTTTCCCGCCAACCCAGCGGAGAGCCCTTTGTTCCCTATTCGCTCTCCCATGTCGTGGTGCTGGTATTATTCGCGGCAGCCATCTTCGCGCTCTATCGGGCGCGTCAGAACATTCGGGCGCCGCTCGCAAACGGACTGATCCGCTATTCGCTGGCCGGTTTCTTGCTCCTGTCGGAAGTCGCCGTGCAGTCGTGGCAAATCCTGACGGAGAATTGGACGCTCGCCTATTCGCTGCCCTTGCAGCTCTGCAGCATCTCTCTGCTTCTGTCTGTCATCATGCTCCTGACTTATTCGTACCGCGTCTACGAAATTACCTATTTCCTGGGGCTGGGCGGCGCCTCTCAGGCGATGTTGACGCCCGACTTGCTCTACCCGTACCCCCATTTTATCTTTTTCCATTTTTTCCTGGCCCATGCGGCCATCATCCTGGCTTGCCTGTTCATGACCTGGGTGGAGGAATACCGTCCCACCCTTCGTTCGATGTGGAAGGCGTTTGGCTTTTTAAATCTGCTGCTGCCCTTTGTCCTCTGGGTCAATCACGTCACCGGCGGCAACTACATGTTTATCTCGCGAAAACCGCTCCATCCCAGTCTGCTTGATTACCTCGGGCCGTACCCTTGGTATATTCTTTCATTAGAAGGCGTCGCGATCTTGCTCTTCCTGCTGCTGTACCTGCCTCATCGCTTGCGCAAAAAGAATCTGCACAAGCCAACGCAGACAGACGCCGCCCTCTAGGGGGCCATCCCCTCTTGGCTTTGATACGCTTTCACCAGTCGTTTGGATGCGGTTCGAAGATAGCCCTCTTCGATCAGACTTTCGATTTCCGGCCAGTGATAGGGCCCCCCCTCTTGTACGGTCACCCAGCCATGGTGGCCCACATAAGGGGTTTTTGTGTAGCCTCCCTGATGAAGCAGGAGTTCCTGGGTATGCAAATGGGTCTTAATCGAGAGCGAAGCGGTCCCGCCGCTTTCACCCATGATCACAAAAGGCTTGTCCCCAACGCGAAAAGACGTATGACCAAAGGCATCGACACGTTCGCTGACTTCAGGGAAACGCCGACAAATATCCCGTACCTGTCCAAGCAGCTTCATACCCTCTGGGGAAGCGATCGCTTTGTGATGTTCCATACTGTTACCTCCTTTGCCGGTAGTGGTGAGAATCAAGCCTCGGGGTCAACGGATGACCGGGGTATTTGCCCCCCGAGCCCAGTCTAGAATGAACCGGGCTTGATGCGGATTAAGATTGTCCGGCAGCTCATCTCTGTGGAAAAAGGCATGCATGGCGCTCTCGTCGTCCGCCGTTTGCTTCAGCGTACCCTCATAGTGCCGGGAATAAAAAATGATCTGCAGACTGAAAACCTTGTCGCCATTTTCATAGGCAGCGAGCCCCTCCGGACCGGAATAGATGCCAAAGAGCTCCGGCTGGAGAACTGTCAGATTCGTCTCTTCCTTCACTTCTCTCAAAGCGGCGTCCAGAACGAATTCACCCAGTTCCATAATGCCGCCGGGAATCACCCAGATATCGACGTGCCTTCTCCGCTGCAGGAGAATCCTCCCCGCCTCATCCTCCAGGATAAATCCGCAGCCGACCGTCAGCAGAGTATCCTGCCCGATCTTGGCTCTCATCGCAGCCACGTAATCATTCACCTTGCACACATCCTTTCGGCAGGAAAACAGGTCTGTCAGCGTCAACCTACTCTCTTTGATAGTCTACTTGCGAGGCGGACTGTTTTTCAAGCTGGTTTATCAGGACCCCCTTGGTTGCACGGTACGCGTCTAGTACAGGCGTTAAACGTCCGTTTAAGCTAAGCGAATTTTTTGACCATTGCCTTAAAACTTCTGCAGATTCTCTTCGACCATCTTCTTGTTGATCACTCTGATCTTTTCAATGGGCGACTGGGCATCGGCCGCATCCAGGATCAGCATATTGTCGCCTGCCTGATAGAGGAGGAACCAGCCTCCGTCTACCTGATTGACGCCCTCCTCCGTCGGCTTGCCCAATTGTTTTTTGACCTCGTCGATACGGGACGTATTCAAAAGATCGCCTGTCAAATCAAAAGCGTAGACCTATGGAAGAACTTCGATCCTACTGCCTCGGCAAAAAAGGGGCGACGGAGGATTTTCCCTTTGGCCATGATGTCCACGTCATGAAAGTAGGCGGCAAGATGTTTGCCCTGCTGACTGCAAATGAAAATGGCGTCCAGATCGGTCTCAAATGCGAGCCGGATCTGGCGGATGCCCTGCGGCAGCAGTATCCGGCCATCGTGCCGGGCTACCACCTCAATCAGCGGCATTGGATTACCGTCACTGTAGACGGCAGTATCCCGGAGCCGGAACTGCTCGGCTTGATCGACTTATCCTATCATTTGGTTGATCAGGGACTGACAAGAGTGATCAAGCATCAGATAGACGCGTTGTGAAAAGTACCAACTCTAGCCTGTCATTTGCTTATCAGCCCTATTTTTCCAGACGATGGTAATCGTCCATCCTCTTGTTTCCACACCTGCATATACAGGTATGGTAGTACATGATGAACACAGAGAGGATGACGTCCATGTATAGGTACCCAGGGCAGGGATCCAGCCAGAGTTCCCAATGGTCCCCACAAAGCCCGTATTGGTCTGCACAAAGTCCCTATCAGCCGGCACAGCAAGATTACTATCGTCCCCCTTACAGACGCAGATTTTGTCCGGACCATTGTCGCCGCTGCCCCCCGGAATGCTGCCGTCGTCGTCGATACTGATCGGACAGGAAACAGCTCGAAACTTATGCATTTCTATTCTTTGCTCATCGGCCGATAGCAGCGATCGGGGAACGGCCATCTTTTCTCTTCAATGAAAAATTGCTGTCTTCCATCTGGAGAAGAAGGGAACGGACTGTTTTGAAACGTAAACCGATCATCATCGCAGTGACCGGCAGTGCAGGCAAAACGACGACGAAAGAAATGATCGCCTCCATCCTGCGGAGGAAATGGCCCGTCTACAAGTCTCCCGCCAACCGCAATCTCATGGTGCACACCCGTGCTCATGCCCGCCGCATACGGCCGACCCATAAGGCTGCGGTCCTCGAATACCGCATTCCCAGGCGGGGCAACCTCCGTCAGCACTGCCGCATCTTCCAACCGTCAATCGGCATCATAACCAATATCGGTACGGCCCATCTCGGCCATTTTGGCGGCTCCCAGCGCCGACTGGCGATGGCCAAATCGGAGCTGATCCGCCATATGAAGCCACACGGCATCATTTTCCTCAATGCCGATTGTCCCTACACTCGCCAATTCGGCAAGCAGCCATATCGCGGCCGTTTTCGAGGAAGAATCATTACCGTGGGGATCAAACGCCGCGCGATGTATGCCGCACGCAACATTCGCCATACCCCATCCGGCTTGACCTTTACCTGTGTTCTAAATGGGGTGAACGTCTCCTTTTCCATCCCCATCCCGGGGACGCATAATATCATAAACGCCTTGCTGGCTATCGCAGTCTGCCATCAACTCGGACTTGCCGCCCAGGACATTCAGTCCGGACTTCTCAACTATCCCCGCCCCAAGCGGCGTCTGACGGTGACCCGGCATCGCCATCAGATTACCGTCATCGACGATACTTACAGCGCCAATCCCTCGGCTGTAATGGCCGCGCTGAATGTGCTGAGGCAGATCGGGGCTGGGCTCGATGCTGGAGCTCGGCAAGTATACGCGAAAGGGACACGCTCTCGTCGGCCGTTACGCCTCGAGAAAACGCCTTCACGCACTCTATCTCCTCGGCCCTTCCACGAGATTTACGTACCGGGCGGCCATCCGCTCCGGCCTCTCCAAAAAGAGGGTCAGATATTGCAAGAGCCTTCTGCAGCTTCACCGGTTATTGGCCAAAAACCTGACGCCCCACTCCACCATCCTCGTGAAAGGCTCACACCGGCTTCACATGAATCGAACCTCCCGATTTTTGCGAAGGCTCGCCAACCGTATGCCAGACGTGCTGGCCCCGAACCCGTGCCAATCTATCATGCCGAAGGCTCTGCACCTTTTATGGAAAATGTGCATGCGTCTTCCGGTTTTACGCCGCAAGAGGCGGATTACTCCGCGCCGCTGAGCACGGAGCCCGACTTTGTACCGGCCGTCGAGCTGTTACCTGACGAGACGAACGAAACTTCTCCCTGAACGGCCACAACCCTTCCTCATTGAAGGGTTGTTTTTCGTTTTGGCGGGAAAGACATCTTTGGTATGATGGAGAGAAAGGAGCGTGGTTAGATGGACAAATCATTTTATTATCAAGTCGACCAGCAGCAGGTTGAGGAATACCGGAAGATCCTGGATGTAATGAAAATCCCCTACACCATCGAACCCCCCGTGGCTTTGCTCAGGGATGGGGCCGATCGGTATACCATCGTCTTTCCCAGCATGTCAGGCAGATTGTATGAGATGGTGCGCAAGCTGTTTCGCGGAGACGGTACGGCTTATCCCGGGTAGGTCCCGTCTTCCGCAAAAAAACCCTTCGACGGTTTCCCGCCAAAGGGCCAGATCCATTTGCTTATTTGTTATCTACGTTGATAAAGGGCGTGGCTCCCCCCGTAACGTTCGGAAGTTTGCCGTCCCAGCGGCGGATCGCTTCCAACTGCGCTTCGATCTGTCTCAGCTGGATCAGCTCGGGCGTCACTTCCTGCTTTTGCAGGCGCAGCGCTTCGGCCTGGGCCTGGGCTTTCGTTATTTCCTGCTCTTTCTCGATCTTGATCCGCTCCAGATCCAGCTTGGATTTGAGCGCTTGCTGCTCCGCTACCTGCTTCGCTTCGATCGCCCGGTCAAACTCTTCGCTGAATTTGAATTCACGGATGTTGATTTCATCCAAGATAATATAGTAGGAAGAGAGCTTAGCGGCGAGCACCTCTTTTACCTTGGTGCTTACTTCGGAGCGCTTGGAGATCAGCTCTTCCGCCGTGTACTGTGCGGTGACGGCCTTCAGGGCCTCCGCTATCGCCGGATCGACAATCCGCGTGGCGTAATCCATTCCTACTTCTTGATACAGCTTGTTTACACTGTTGGCGTCCAGATGATGGTTGACGGCAATCGTGGTCGCAACCGTCTGTAAATCGCGGGAGGCTGAGGTCTGGCTGGTCTCCGATTTCTGCACCCGCACTTCCATCGGCACCACTGTCTGAATAAACGGGATACGGAAATGAAGACCTTCTTCAAAGACCTGTGGCTGAACGGCCCCCAATTGCAGAACGACACCACGATGGCCTGCCTGAATAATCGTGACAGATTGAAACACGAGAAAACCGACAAGAAGAGCTAGAACAATGGTAATGATCGCTTTGGGCGTCCCCATTTTGGGATTTAATTTGGTTACATTTTGAGTTTCCATTCTCGTCTCCTTTTCATTTTCTGATCCTCATGTCTTTATACGCTCCTCCATCCTTTTCGTTTCAAAATTTCTGAATCTTACTGAATGGTAAAAAAAAGACCGCCCAGGTCCGGGCGGCTGAGGGGTAGTGTTGTGATGCGACGTTACCCTCTAGACAGGAGAAAGCTTGTCCAATGTTACAAATTTGCATGAAAACAGTCATATTTCCTTAGGGAATGGCCGCTCTTGGGAAACCACAAGATGCTCTATGCTTACATCTGCACTAGGAAGATTTGCCTGAATAACAAGACGCCTGCTCGCACACTGTAAATCGTTGAGGAGGTGAAATCCCCATGGCGGATCAAAAGCGAGAGCAGCGCCCCGGCGCAGGGCATGATCAGGTGCACACGGTCAAATCTACGCTGGATGAGAGCGAGATTGACAAGCGGCATGAATACCAGATGTTTCCCACCCCGGACCAGGGCGAAGCAGCCGAAGAGAGCAGAAAGCTGGAGATCTGAAAGTCCGTCACCTTCACGATTGTGGAGGTGTTTTTCATGCTGCTCGTTCTACCGCAGCACGTACTCGGCGAGCACACTTTGTACCGCGTAAATGTTCAGGCTTTTTGTAAACTGCTTTTGAATCGGCTCCGCTTTTCCCGAGACCCAGATTTTCAGTTCGGCGTCCAGGTCAAAGTGACCGGCCGTCTCAATGCTGAAATGAGTGATGCTTTTGTACGGAATCGAATGGTACTCCACTTTTTTGCCGGTTATCCCTTGGCGATCGACCAGAATCAGGCGCTTATTCGTAAAGATAAACAGATCACGGATCAATTTATAGGCGGCTTCCACCTGTTCGGTTTTGGCCAAAACATGTCCAAACTCTTTCTGCACCTCGGCCGTATTCATTTCCGACGCATTTCCCAGAAAGCCATCGAAAATCCCCATATTACCCGCTCCTCCTTGCTATATGGCCGGTTGCCATCCGTCCATACATACGTTTTTATCCATGCTTCTATGCTAAGGTTTTTCCAAAATTAACCAAAAGAGATCTCGCCGTCGATCGAGCGTCTTGCTGTCGACCCAAAATGCGTGGTGGCACGTCCTTTTGAGGTAGAGGGGGCAACGCGGTCGCTTCGCCACAATCACCGGAGTCGACGGGGCAGACTATGTTTTTCGGGCTCACGCAAATCTGCTTCCATTATATCAGAATTTCCAATACTGCCTGTAAATTCTTGTGGTGCCAGATCCCCCTTGCAAAGAGGGGAAGAGCCGTATCCGCGTCGCGCGACGAATTCCATCTCCTCGTAGCAAGAAAAAATAGCGGCTCGAAGTGGACGAGAGGAAAAGATGCCGCATAACCTCGCGGGGGAAACGGACATAATATCCGTAATCATCCATACAAAGGAGTGAATGGAATGAACCGCTTTTTGCTAAAGCTGGTCTTGAACGGCATCGTTTTAATCCCGCTACTATACTGGTTTACGGAGATCACCATCTGGCAAAGCATCCTCGCCTCCGTGGGCTTGACCATTATCGCCTATTTTATCGGCGACCAATTTATTTTGCGCGCGTCGAATAATTTGGTGGCCACCATCTCGGACGCGATTTTGGCGGCTGTCTACCTGTGGGCGGTGGCGGTCATTTTCAATTGGGATCTCAATCTGGGCGAAATTCTGTTTACGGTAGCCATCCTCGGTATCGCGGAGTTTTTCTTCCACCGCATTCTGGGCAGAATCGACCAGCCCGACCGACAAAATACCTGATCCCGAGAATAACCTGATCAGGCGAAAGGCTTCTCTCCCGTACAGCCATCGGACTGTACCGGCGGGAAGTCTTTCTCTATTTCCGCAGCCATGTACGCCAAGCAAAAAACAGCAGCAGATAGATAATCAGCACGACCAGAAACGTAACCCCTCTCTCCCCGATCGTACCGTCAGCGAACAAAATCGGACCCAGCCCAAAGAACGTCACCAATGCGACGACGATGATCATCAGAACGTACCCAATCCCTCTTTTCATCGGAAATACCACTCTCGCTTCCTCTTCGATTTAACTGGACCATCCCGTACCCGCCCTGTTGCCCATCCATGCACATATGGAATGACCCTTCCGTACCTCATACGGGAAGGGTCTGGTGAAAGCCATTTTTCGTGTCGGTTGTCGCTGCCATTGTCGCTTCCAGCGCACTAATAGCCGTCTGATTTATGTCCCATCTTCTCTGCTTGTTCCATCGCCTGGTCTGATGCCGCCGAGCTGGTATGCGCCTGCATGTCCTGCTTCGCTTTTTCCAGCCCTTCGCGCACGCGTCTGCCGTACTCGGGATCGGCTTTCGTAAAATACTCCACCATCTTTTCCTGAATCTGAGGCTGACAGATCTTCAGCGCGTCCACGAGATTGGCGATCAATTCATTTTTCTCTACTTCGTCAAAAGCGCGATAGGTCTCGCCTGCCTGGGCAAAATCATTGGCGCGTTCGATTTTTTGCCGCACCAGCCGGGCCTCGTAATACGGCTCGTGATCCTTTCCGCGCTTGGGGGCTTCGGTCAGTCCACCCAGTGTCGACGGTTCATAATCGACGTGGGGATTTTGTCCCGGTGCCATGTCGACTCGGTACTCCATCTGCCCGCCCCGTTGATTGGTCGCCACATGCTTTTTCGGCGCATTGATCGGCAGCTGCAGATAATTGGTTCCGACACGGTACCGCTGGGTATCGGAATAGGAGAAGGTGCGCCCCTGCAGCAGCTTGTCATCGGAGAAGTCCAAACCATCCACGAGCACACCTGTGCCAAATGCCGCTTGCTCCACTTCGGCAAAGTCGTTCTCCGGATTTTTGTTCAACACCATCTTTCCGACGGGCAGGAAGGGAAACTGCTTGGGATCCCACAGCTTGGTCGGGTCGAGCGGATCGTAATCCAGTTCGGGATGCTCACCGTCGCTCATGATCTGGACCAAGAGCTCCCATTCCGGATAATTTCCTTGTTCAATCGCTTTGTAGAGATCCTGGGTGGCGTGATTATAGTTGGTCGCCTGAATTTGGTTTGCCTCTTTTTGCAGCAGATTCCGGATTCCCTGCTTCGGCTCCCAGTGGTATTTGACCAGCACCGCCTCGCCATCCTGATTGACCCATTTGTAGGTGTTCACGCCCGACCCTTGCATTTGCCGATAGTTGGCGGGAATACCCCACGGGGAGAACAAAAAGGTGATCATATGGGTCGCTTCAGGCGACTGGCTGACGAAATCAAACATCCGCTCCGGATCAGGCAGATTGGTGACCGGGTCCGGTTTGAAGGCGTGCACCATGTCCGGAAATTTTAACGGATCCCGGATAAAGAAAATCTTCAAATTGTTTCCGACCAGATCCCAGTTTCCATCCTCGGTATAAAATTTCACGGCAAAGCCGCGCGGATCACGGAGCGTTTCCGGAGAATGCGCGCCGCCAATCACCGTGGAAAAACGAACGAAGACAGGGGTTCGCTTGCCTGCCTCCTGAAAGAGCTTGGCCCTGGTATATTTGGACACCGGCTCGTCACCCACTTTTCCGTAGGCTTCAAAATAGCCGTGCGCTCCTGCGCCTCTGGCGTGCACGACCCTCTCGGGAATCCGCTCGCGGTCAAAATGGGAGATTTTCTCCAGGAAGTGGTAGTTCTCCAAGGTCGTGGGTCCTCTGTTTCCCACCGTCCGCACATTTTGATTGTCCGTGATGAGATGACCTTGCCGGTTGGTCAGGGTGTTTTCGTTCTCCCCTTCGGCAAAACGCTTGTCATGCGAGCCTCCGACGCCGGTAACGGCTGTCCCGTCCTCATTTCTGTTGACATCCATGCGTAAGCGACCTCCATCCCTTTCTTTTCGCTTCTAGATTGTCCATCGGTCTGCCCTGCTATGCAGAAATTGCCAAGGATAGAGGCAGGGGCAGAGGTGCAGCACCGACGATTTGCCCAGCCGTTTCCACTGTGTCGATCCCTCGTCCCGTGTTAGAATAAAAGACTTGCCGAACAGATGTCGGCAGGAATCTTATAAAAATCAAGGAGGTCGTATGGCAAAGAAATCGAAGCTCGTAAAACAACAGCGCCAGCCGAAATTTAGCGTTCGCGCTTATACCCGCTGTGAGCGATGCGGTCGTCCCCACTCGGTGCTTCGTAAATTCAAGCTGTGCCGGATCTGTTTCCGCGAGCTGGCCTACCTGGGACCAATCCCTGGTGTGAAAAAAGCCAGCTGGTAAAGGGATGATTGGTCAGTGGATGAATGGTCCGCAGAGAGTGTTCCAGATGAATAACCGTTCTGCCAGACAGAACGTGAACCGATAGAGATTGTACGTGCAGCACCCGTTTTGGGTGCTTTTTCTTTTGCGCTTGCCCCTCTACTTCGTCCCTAATCGGTATAATACCAGAGAGCCAGAAGTGAAAAGAGGAGCACTGCCAGAGAAGCCGCTAGCAACTTCCATTTGTCCTCTCTTTCACTATGCAGCCAACGGCCAAATAAAATGAAACTTAGCGCAAAAAGTGAAAAAAGGACGATATTCATGAGTATAAAGATATGCATAGTCCCACCCCGCTTGCCATGAAGTAGATCCGCTCCCTGTTTTCCACTATTTTCCTCACACTTCTTTCTGCAGAACTCTCCGATATCCTGCAACCGAGAACATGACATCACACACGCGCGACACGTATGGACGTGCGCTGTTCGAAGACATTCAAAAGCAACCGAACCCGTTTGCCAAAAAGGGAACGAGCGAGCGGATCGCCACGCTACTATCTCTGCTTATCATCGGATTCTCGCTTGCGGGATTGGTGGCAGGTGTGTACGGACTTATCAAGTGGAACAACAGTCCTCTGATCATTTTCATTTGTGTGTTGATTCTATTGATATCATGGCTGTCACGTCCACGTCCCAACCGATTATCCAAGCAGGTAATGAGTCTTGCTGCTGCTAGCCATCCTCAGATACACAAAATTTTTAACCATATTGCAAAAGAGATGGGAATTGACCAACCTATCCAGTATGCTCTTTCCCCCAATTTTGAGGCATATATCACGGAAATCGGTTGGCGTAGAACACCAGTCGTTGTCATCGGTTATCCCCTCTTCTTTGCATGTACGGCCGAAGAAATGACTGCTCTTGTTGCCCATGAATTGGCACATTGCCGAAACAGAGACATCAGGCGAAGCGGATGGGTCGCCCATGCCTGTCGCATTCTCATTAACTGGAGTGACATGTTGAATCCTGACAAGCATGAAAACGAATCGGGCTTATTGCATCTCATCACCAATGGGATCATGCGAATCCTCTTTTGGATTCCCTACAGTCTGTTATATCTCCTCATCCATCTCTTTTGGAATCAAAGTCAGCGGGCTGAATACGAGGCGGATCGTATAGCTGCGCAACTTGCGGGGAGTGATGCGATGATCTCGATGCTACAGACCGTTCACCTCGATCATGTGTATAAAATGGTCGTGGGAAAACTCACTCTGCAAAAACAAAACGCTAACATGTGGGAACGCTTGCTTGACACGTTTTCATCGGTGCCGGAAAAAGAAAAAACGAGAATCCTGCGAATCCTGGAAAAAAGCGACATGAGCTTGGATACCACCCATCCTTCTACCTTTTTGAGGATCGCCATGATACGACAGGATCCACACCGTCCTTTGTACCAGATTTCGAAAGAAGATTACGAACGGATGTGCTCCGAAATCAATACTCCCGCCATAGAGAAAATGGAGCATCGGATCATAGAGACCTACCGCGCTCAATATTTGTCTGGATAGTAAACATTCGCTAGCCCGTGCTGCCATTTCCATGGCGAAGAGAATCGTTTGGCTCCCTTCGAGGGGGCTTTTCTATTTTATCGTAATTGGCGCCAGTCTCTCCCACGCATCACCTCTGGGCTAATCCCTGTATAACATATGGTCAAAAAGTGATTCTCTAGGGGATGAAAATGATCAATGACTCTTCACTAACGCAAGCACAGATGATTTCTTACATCAGAAATGGGTTACCCAAAACGTCCACTCCCAAAAACATCGTGATTGTAGGAGCAGGCATGGCAGGACTTGTTTCGGCCAGCTTGCTTAAAGAAGCCGGACATCAAGTAACGATCCTTGAAGCCTCCGAACGGGTTGGAGGCAGGGTACTCACGCTTCGTTCTCCTTTCGGTCATGGCCAGTACATGGAGGCTGGCGCGATGCGGATACCCAGCACCCACCCTCTCACGATGGAGTACATCTCCAAATTTCGTCTCCCTCTCAGCGAGTTTATAAATTTTACGCCAAATGATATTTTTTACGTTAATGGCGTCAAGACACGTCGGTGGATATATGAAAGATTTTATTTTGCAAGACCCAGAGAAGCATTGGCCGATGATCATCAAAAAGCGTATGATCAATATTCGATGGAACTTTTTATGCGAAACAACCCTGTAGGCCCGTCATTATCTCCAGCAGCGGTCAATTTGATCAATGTACTCACCGGTTTCGAAGGATTTCCGGAGCTTTCCTTCCTCGAGATTCTCGGCTCCCTCTACTCGGTTTTACGAAATAACCGGTGGTTTTGATAAACTTCCGAACGCCTTTCTTCCGTATTTACACAAAAATATTAGGAAGGCTATTCGTCAGCTTCATTACGTATCCTCGACGAAAATAGGTGTTCAATTTTCGCGCAGATTCTGGGAAGAACATGGTTTATATGGGGGCCAAAGTGTTACAGATTTACCCATTCGGCTTTCTTATTACCCTAGTCATCGCTACGGGGACCAAGGCGGAGTTGTCTTGGCTAGCTATACATGGGAAGATGACGCTTTGCCTTGGATTAGCATGTCCAAGGAAGAACAAGTGATGATGGTGCTTAAAGAGATGTCACGCATATTCGGTGATGTTGTGTACAAAACCTTTGTCACTGGATATGCTCATAATTGGGCGCTTCACCCGTTTTCCGCAGGAGCCTTTAGCTTGTTCAAACCGTTACAAGAAACGAATATAGGCCCATACATTTCTACTCCAGAAGGCAGAGTTCATTTTGCAGGCGAACATGCTTCTGATGAGCATGGGTGGATTCAGGGGGCAATTCAATCCGCCATTCGTGTCGCACATGAGATCAATGTAATATGCCCCTGATCAGTCCAACCCAAGCCGTAATCGATGTGGGAGGCTTTTCTTGTAATCGCCGTTATTCATTTCTATTTCTTTCCCTTACCGAAGGGAAATCGCATCAATGAATCGAACAAATATTGAAAAAAATAACGAAAGGCTGTGTACCTGATGCCCACCATTGACATTACGATTGGCCCCTTAGAAGAAAATCAAAAACGTCAGATAGCCAAGGGTTTTTCAAAAGTGCTGACGGATAACGGAATCCCCGAAGAAGCGATCACGATCCTGTTCAGACATGTCACAGGCCAGGACGTGCGAAAGGTGGAGGCTATTTCCCGTATTGGCCGGAAAAAGATAATTCTAGCGAGAAGTGAGGGAAGTCAGTTACCCTCACTTCTTTTGCGATTACCGACTTCTGTTCATATTTTGTAAAATTCTGTTAGGAGCGCGTTGTCCAGTTGTGATACAATATCCAAAAAGTTTAAGGAGTTATGCATGCCCGATATCCAACACCTTCTGCAAGAAAATGAGATGGCATATGAAATCATCAAGCACCGTAAACCGATTCGTTCAGCCAAAGAAGGGGCTGTATATTTCGGGATCGAACTTGGTCAAACAGCGCCAATTTTCATTTTGGAAACCGAGAATGGGTGCGACTTTATCGTAAATATTCTAGGAATAGGTGAACCTTTATGAACGACTTTCGTCAACACCAGAAACCAAAAGTAGTAACTCTATGTGGTTCAACAAAATTCAAGAAACAATTCCGAGAAGCAGAAGCGAACTTGACCCTGAAAGGCAGAATTGTGCTTAGTTTAGGTTTTTTCGAGCAAAGCGATCATATTGAAGTAACCGAAGAACAAGTTCAACTCTTTGAATGGCTTCACTTTCACAAAATCGATATGTCAGACGAGATCTTTGTTATCAATGTAGACGGGTACATTGGCGAAAGCACCAGAAAAGAAATTGAATACGCTACGCAACGGGGTAAGAGAGTAACCTATCTTGAGCCGATGATTTAAGAGTAAACCTATCACATATGGCCATCCCTAAGCTGAATCGGGTTTCACCAATCTCCTTCCAAGGAAATAGATTCCTTGGTGGCTCAAAACAAGCGATACCAGGATGTTCCATTATACATGCTAGGACGATTTAGGATAACCTGGTAATACTGAAGAAATTTCTTGGTTTTGGGGCTGGTCAAAATGAAAAATATGTATAAACTCCTCATTTTTTCACTAGTCATTCATCTATTGGTCTTATTATGTATATACGCTGTGGAGAAGTACGAAGAATCTAAGGTAATTCAAGAGCTCAATATGGAGTATGTAGCTACGCAAAAGGAGAATCCTGAAGCCTATGTCGTGTATTTCTTCTTCTCCTCACCTGAAGATGAGAAAGAGATCTATACATATTTCGTCATTACGATTCCTGCTGCGATGGGGATGTTTGTTTTGTTTAGAAAGCTACGTCAATTATGATTCGTTCAATTGCGGCTTCTCTAGCTGAATTCGCTACTATCGAGCTTATTCCAAACATTGAATGGAGAGATCATTGTGAAAAATTTAGACCGATACAAAGCCTTTATTGATGATCTAGTGAAGCTGCGCCCATGTGTAGAATCTGTTTGGGTTCAAGAAAATGCTTGGCCGAGGCTGCCGCAGAACGAGCCGATCAATCAGCTTTTGGACGTTCTCACTTCGGAACAAAAAAGCATTCTCTCCGCGATGCTGCAACAAGCTCGGGACGGAGGCATTCACGACACTCTTGCATACCTAAATGAGCGTATCACACTAGATGGTCTGCAAATTGTTGTTCAAGGCTCTGAGCTTCCAGTAGAGCCTTTTGATACCGAATTACACTACGACTGGGTATGTCGTACTCAAGGCGATGAGTGGCCAGATAATAAGTGATCGCTTTTACTGCTGTGACACTCCTTCTTGACGCTGGAGGAGCTCAAAAAAAGAAAAATAGCCTCCATTATCAAGGCTTTTTTATAGAGAGGATTGGTTATTACCCACTTGCCAGTCACCTCTTTCACCTAAGCGGGATCTGAAATTTCCTCAATGCACTCCGGGACATCGTTCTTAGGGCTACCCACCATCGCCGATACCGGATATGCCCTCATCTGTTCCGCATCATAAGGAACGAGCAGGGATTGCAGCAGCTCAGCGTCAAAGGTATCGCGGTCCAGCCAGATCGCTTCATCCTCCGGTCCGCGCAAAATAACCGGCATCCGATCGTGTATGTCTCTTACGACCTCATTGGGTCGAGTGGTGATAATCGTGCATGTGTGCAGCTTTTGACCGTCCGGCCTCGTCCACGTATCATACAGGCCAGCAAAAGCAAACAGCCCCTCGCTTTTCATCATGATGCGCATCGGTTGCTTACCCTTCTGCGTTTGCCGCCATTCATAAAAGCTGTCAGCCGGAATCATGCATCGTTTGCGGGCAAATAGATTCCGGAAGGCTGGCTTCTCGGTCAATGTCTCCGCCCTCGCGTTTATCATCTTATAGCCGATCTTCTCGTCTGATGCCCAAGATGGAACGAGACCCCATTTTAGTTTGCCAATCCGCCGCTTTCCTTTATCCGCTATAATGGCGGGAATCATCTGGCCGGGGGCAACGTTGTATCGTGGCTCGAGGTGAAATGCTATCTCATCGAGAATAAAGCGCTCCATCATTTTCACCGGGTCGGTGATGATCGTAAAACGTCCGCACATCGTTATCCCTCCTATCCTCATCTTATCCGATACAGAGATAAAATGAAAACGTGACTATCTCGACTCTCCCCCCTATTATCCTGCAGAAGTAGAGTAGAAAACTGAAACTTTTGGGCGACCATATGGTCGCCTTACTCATTTCAGCTCCCCCTCATCAAACCGTACGTGAGGTTTTCCCTCATACGGCTTTCCGATGCTCTTCTTTCTTTGGCATTCGGTAGTCCTCTCCGGCAAGTTTCACCAATGATCCCCGTGTGGCTTTCATTACCTCCCCGACCCTGGAATGCTTGTTTCGCACATTCCTTTTCTTGTTAACGAATAGCGTCAGCCTTTCTATTACATACCAATCAATTTTGTTTAACCATCTTGCTGCTATAGTTGAAATTGAATAGTAGTTCTTGAATCCCTTAAGCTTTCGATTAAGCCCTTGTACCACCTCATGCAGCGGCCAGTACAACTTGCTGCGCGGTTCGGTGTACATCTTAATTTTCCGTCTCATTTCTTTCATTGCTTTCTTGCTTGGAATATGTGACATGACATATATCCTTTTTCCACCTTTAATGAGAACGGGAAATTTTCGATGATGAAAACCGAGGAAGTCAAAGCCTGCGGTGTTGTCCCAGATATTGATCAATCGAGACTTTTCCTTGCTAAGAGTCAGGTCAAGTTTGCTCATAATGGCCTTTATAACCTGAATGCTTTCCAAGGCATCCTTTTTCGTCTTGCACATGACCACGAAATCATCGGCGTATCGAACTAATTTGCCAAGATGAGAAAATTGTTTCTCCCAGATTGTATCCATGTAGTTGAGGTAAATGTTCGCAAGCAGCGGCGAAATTACTCCTCCTTGCGGAGTTCCCCAATCCGTTTCATGGAACTGTACACCTTCCATGACACCTGCTTGCAGCCATTTTCGAATCAGTTTTAGTACTCTGCGGTCCGAAATCCTTTGCTCAACCAGTTTCATCAGCTTCTCCTGATTGATGTTGTCAAAGTACCCCTTGATGTCTACATCAACTACCCAATATGCCTGTTTGCTCGCTTTTCTGATTTGTGCAATCGCCTGGTGGGCATTTCGTTTCGGTCGGAATCCATATGAGCAATCTTTAAAGTCCGCCTCGAAAATTGGCTCAATGACCATTTTGGTTGCCATTTGGACAACTCGATCTCGTATCGTCGGGATGCCAAGCGGTCTTTGCTTCCCATCCGCTTTTGGAATGTACGTGCGTCGAACTGGTGCCGGATGGTACCGTTTTCTCTTTAGGTCGAGGTAGATTTCATTGAGGAATTTACTCTCTCCGTATTCATGTACAATTCTTTCGATTGTCTGTCCGTCCACTCCGCCGCTTCCTTTGTTGGCACGCACTCTGCGCCATGCTTCGGCGAGGATGTCAGGACGATACACCTTGTCATACAGAGCATGAAATCGCCGTTTTGGATTTTCCTTGGCACAAAGATATAGGGTTGTCCAAAGTTGTCGAGCTTTTGCATCGGTGTAGTTAGCAAGTTTACTTGCATTCACTCACTCTTACCTCCTTTCAACCCGTGAACAAAGCAGGGCTCCTTTCCTCCATGGAGTTTTGTTGTCTCCACTTCTCTGGTACTATGAGCCCCTCCGACTCCCTCTCTGCCGTCCACCACTTCCCTTACGGTTATAGGTTTCCGCTTTACACTCCGACGGAGTGTGCAAAGTAGGGTCTCCCCAGTTCCGTTCCTTACTTTCTCAGCATACCGTTCCCCTTACCCCGAGAGGTTCTTGAGTGCTGCGATCCAAGTTCTACACACCTTCCGTGGCCTTCGCCCACTTCCCCCAGGCTCGGCTCCTCCTTGTCCATCTTACAATGGTCTTTCTTAACGAGGCGGCAGGATTCACTTTATGTTACGGTCTGCTGATTTGCTTGCACCCTTTCGGGTTACTTTGTCACAGGGCTTCAACCTTAGGATCACTCCACCAGTTGCCTGTCAGCTACGAGGCGACTTGGCTCTTACCTCGGTTGGACTTTCACCAACTAGCAATTAACGGCTTGCTGGGCACGCAAAAAGAAAAAACCTTGATTTCTCAAGGTTTCTACGGTCTAGAAATATGGAGCGGGTGATGGGAATCGAACCCACGCCGCTAGCTTGGGAAGCTAGAGTTCTACCATTGAACTACACCCGCATAAGCGCCTGTCCGCCCTTCCACAGAAAAACCGATCGGCGCTTTTTTAATCTATCACAGAAAAAAATCTCTTGTCAATACGTCATGTCAGCCGGATAACAATCATTTTTCACTGCTCTCCAGCTGATGCAAAATCTTCTCCGCCCACTGATGAAAGACAGGAAGGGCGCGCACGACATCCGGGAATACCAGCTCTTCTTCGCACTGGTAGTCGGGGAAATCGGTGATCTTGTTTCGCCGAATGCGCACTCCATCCCCCTCACACCGGATCTCCAAAAAATACGGAACGGCATCGTCCAATCCGTACTGGTTCTCCAGGAATTCGTAGCTGCGCACCCATTCGAGGATTCTTACTTCATTCGGACGCAAGCGAAGCACTTGCTCCAATGACATGATGGTTTCATTTCCGTAGTAATGCAAAGAGTCTCATTCCTTTTTCGACGACTGGCTGACACAGGTCATGCATCAGATCGAGGACAGCACCTCGCGCAGCTCCTTGACAATCACCTGCTGATAGCCGGTGCCTTCTCCGTACTGAGCCAGCATCTCTGCCCGCGCTACCTTGATTTTTTCTTCATAGTCCGGTGCAGTGCGATCCGGATTCTGCTCTTTGAAAGCCGTCATGACTGCCTGGACGTGCTTGGGACGCGGGCCCCACTTGGCCAATACATGGCCGCCTGTATCCGCGAAAATGACGACGGGGATGGCGCGGCCGCCCATGGTGAGGAATTGATCCATCAAATCCAGATGCTCTTCCATGATCATGATCTCGACAGGCATCTCCGTCTCTTCCAACGCGCGGAGAACGACAGGCACATTGCGCACGACATCTCCGCACCAATCTGCCGCCAAAATCAAGCAGCGCAGATCGTCGCGGTGGCGCAGCGACGCAAAAAACTGGCGATCTTCCTCGCTCTCCCAGGAGAACTTTTGATACCAGTCCTGAAAAGCCTCCTGGTTCTTCGTCATTCCCTGGATAAAATCTTGCGGCTTTACGCCTTTTCGAAATTTTTCCGCTACATTTGCAGACATTTTCTTCCCTCCACTGGATAGGTTTTGATCGTTTGATTCACCACTGCCCTCTGAAAATCCTTTTTGCAGCGGCGAATGTCGGCACTTTCGCACCGCATGCTCGGGCGGTAGGGGCCATCGTTACTCCCCTGCATCCTGCCCATCTTGGCTAGGCTGGCTTTCCTTCTCCTGCTTGCTTGCCGATTCGGCCTGGGCCAGCTCCATCATTTTTTGCAGCAGGATATGCTGCGGCATGTGCATCAGCCGCTCAAGCGGAACCTGCAGCGCTTCTGCCAGCTTGACAGCCGTCTCCGGAGAAATGGCGAGTGGTCTCATGGACGGACATCTCCCTTTTTGATGTATGTACCTAGTATAATATAGCACTGTCCCCCTTGCCAGATGCGTGGAGATCGGCGTTTGCACAAAAACAAGGCATATCCATCTCTGGATGTGCCTTGTTGTGTTAGGGATCATTCAATCCATGTATATCCATCGTAAGTCTGGTGCGGGACCGAGTGGCTGGCGATGGCTGGCAAGCAGCTGGAAAGCAGCCGGAGAGCCGCCGTTTATCGTTCGCTGCGGGGTTTGGTCAATATGCAGGGCACGCCAAAGCCAATCGCCCCAGGCTGGGCCATTTTCTCCACGTACTCCATTCCCCTCGAACAAGGCTGCTTGCATACCAAGCACGTCCCCGACGTGACGATTTTTAGATTGACCTGATGAGGGTGCTGCTTGGACTCTTTCTTCAATCTCCCTTTTTTTGGCTTGGACACTTCGATCCCCCCTCTGCCTGAATGTCGGAATATCATATGTAGGTGAGGGGGATATGTCCGTAGGCAGCGGCACAAAACGACCATCTCTCCGCAAATTGGGCCAGGACGTTTCGCATATTCGTTTTTCCATTTTCTCCATGCTATAATTATCTGTATGTTTTGAAGAGAGCTGCTCCGCTATGGCAGTGGAAATCAATGAGGGAGAGCCATGTATTCGACTAGAACAGAACGTCTAAGAGCCAAGCGGCGTCGAACCCGGAAATTGTTGACGTTGCTGTTGTCCACCATCGTTTTTACCCTTGCCGTGCTCGCTGCCTGTCTCCTCTATATCATGGGAAAAGGCATCTGGAGCAACGAAGCCAAGCCACCCAACCAACCCGTCCAGCAAGAGCCGGATGCTGCCATCACCCCGCCATCCGTGGTCCATCTCTCCTTTGTCGGAGACATGATCTTCTCCGGCCACGTCGAGGCAAGACTCATGGAAAATGGCTTCGACTTCCCGTATGCCCATGTATACCGACTGTTTCAACAGGATGATTACACGATCGCCAATCTGGAGACGCCCATCACCGAAAACGGGAAAACTGCCGCCAATAAGCAGTACGTCTTCAAGGCGGCTCCGGAAGTGGCGCCCGCGATGAAGCGCGCAGGAATCGATCTGGTCAATCTGGCCAACAATCACAGCATGGATCACGGAGAAAGCGGACTTTTGGACACATTCCGCATCCTGGATGAACATGAGCTTCGCTATATGGGTGCCGGGCGCGATGCCGAGCAGGCCTATGCGCCCGTCTACGTCGAGCGCAACGGGATCCGCCTGGCATTTTTCGGCTTTAGCCGGGTGGTCCCGGAGGTGAGCTGGTATGCAGGCAATAACAAGCCGGGCATCGCCGCCTCCTACGACCCGAGCAAAGCTGTGGACGCGATCAAGCGCGCTCGCAATCAAGCCGATCTGATCATCGTCGTGGTCCATTGGGGCAAAGAGCGGGAAGATTACCCGGTCGATCATCAGATCGAGCTGTCCCGATCCTACATCGAGGCCGGCGCCGATCTCGTGGTTGGCGGCCATCCCCATGTCCTGCAAGGGTTTGAAGCCTACCGGAATAAATGGATTGCCTACAGCCTCGGGAACTTTATCTTTACCCGCTCCCATGAGCCGAAGACGTGGGAAACGATGATCCTGCAGGCCTCCTGCACCAAGGACGGCGACTGCCAGCTCAGGATGCTCCCCCATCACGCGGAGTTGGGCCAGGCGGTTCCCATGGATGAGGAAAACGGGCAGAACCTGATCAAACGGATCGAATCGCTGTCCAAAGACGTGCGCATCCTGCCGGACGGCCGCGTCACATCTGTTCCAAGCGAGCGCGACTGACTCGCCGTAGATCGGTAACGAATGAAAATACTGACAGTTCTTTTTAATTAAAAGTGGTAGCCAGGTGTTTTATTCCTGACTACCACTTTTAATTTCCACTTAGATACCGAAATCAATTTTGTACTCCGTAACAAAACCGTATTCTCTACCGCAGCGGTCCTTTGTCTTCCAGCAATTTTTTCAGTTCGGCTTCCAGATACTTCGCGTCGACCATTCCGATGATCTTCTTCCGCACGATACCCTGTTTATCTACGAGGTAGGTGGTGGGGAATGCCTGAACCCAATAGCGACTCGCTACCTGTCCGGTCAGGTCCATGGGAATGGGAAAAGTCAGCTCGTACTGCTTGACAAATGCCGCGGCACTCTCCGGGCTGTCGCTGCTGGTGACGTTGATGCCATAGAAGTCGATTTGCAGCCCGTACTTTTCATGCAGCTTGCGAAGGTCTGGCGCTTCCATTTTACAAGGACCGCACCAGGATGCCCAAAAATTGATGAGCAGCGGCTTCCCCCGCTTGCCGCTTACTTCATAGGTTTGCTGATCCAATCCTTTAAGCGAGAAATGAGGAGCTTCGAAGCCAACCTCCGGCTTTTGCTCCGCCACGACGGCACGCGTCTCCTGGGACGGCTGCCAGATCGCGGCTCCTGCGAGGATGATGACTAGGACGGCGACGACAAATCTGTTCATGGGCTCACCTCGTCTTAGAATCCGGTAAAGCCGCCGTACATTCTGATCAGGACCTGGGTGATGTCTGTCATCTTGTCGGTGTAGAGCAAGACGCCAAACAGGATCATCAGAGCACCGCCCAGCTTCATCAGCTTGTCAGAGTATTTCATGATCGCTTTGACTTTGCTGATAAAAAAGGTCATGACGAAGAAGGGAATGGCAAAGCCGGCGGTATAGGCGAGTGTGTAGGTAAGCGCTCTTCCCGGATCGTTGACGCCGAGAATAATAATGCCGGATAAAATCGGCCCTACGCAAGGAGTCCAGCCGGCTGCATAGGTGATGCCTACCAGTGTTGAGCCTGTATACCCCAATGGCCGTGATTTCAAATCGATTTTCCACGTCTTCATCATCCAGTCCATCTTAAATACCTGCAGCATTACCAGACCGATGATCACTAGTAATATGCCCCCCAACTGGCGGATCAAATCCTTTTGGGATGCAAAAAGCGAACCCAGCCAGGAGGTTGAGAGTCCGAGCGCGATGAAAACGATAGAAAACCCGAGGATAAAAAACAGCGTGTGAAGCAGTGCCTGCCGCTGGAAAACGGCTCTGCCCTTTTTGATCTCATCCATCGTAATCCCGGTAATGTAAGAGACAAATGACGGATACAGGGGCAGACAACAGGGGGAAATAAACGATAAAAAACCCGCGCCAAAGGCTAGAAATACGGATAGATTTCCACTCATAGATACCTCCGAGGGGTAATGGTACTTCTATTGTACCGAAACTTCCCGCCCGTCAAAAGCGAATCGGGCACTTTGTCTAAAAACGTTACCATTTTGTTTACATAATAATTGTTATGTAATCTATTGGCGCAGTCCATTTCCAATCCGGTGCATCCCGATTCGGTTTTACCCGCATTTCCTGAGAAAGTGTGCTCACGCCTGGGAAATCGGCAGCCTGACTTCAAAGCGCGCTCCCCCGAGTTGCGAGGAGTTTTCCGCAAAGATCTCTCCGCCGTGGTCGAGGATGATTCTTTGCGTCGTCGACAGGCCGAGGCCCGTCCCATCCGGCTTGGTCGTATAGAACGGAACGAACAAATTTTTCAGCACCTGCTCCTCCAGACCCGGACCATCATCCTCTACGGTCAGTACGACCTGATTAATCGATGCGTATACGGTGATCCGCACCATCGTGCCTTTTGTCGCCAAGGCTTCCATCGCATTCTTGAGAATATTCAGAACTACTTGTTTAATACGCGCCCGATACCCGTAGATGTACCACTCTTCTCCCGACCATTTCAATTCGAGCCGGATGCCGCGCCGATTGGATTCCGGCTCCAGCAGACGGATCACCCCCAGCACCTCGTCCATGATCAGGAAGCGCTCGGCATTCATCTTGTCGTCCCGATAGCGTGCCAGGACCAGAACATCATTCAGCAGGCCGTCGATCCGTTCGATTTCTGTCAAAATCACGGAAAAATAAGAGCTGTTCTCAGGGGTTTCCGACTGTTCCTTCAACAATTGGATAAACCCTTTTATGGAGGTCAGCGGATTGCGGATTTCATGGGCCATCCCGGCCGCCAGCTGCCCGACCGCAGCGAGTGCCTCCCGCTTGCTCAGTTCATCATCATATCGTTTGCTGTCCGTGATATTGCGCATCACGGAAATGGCGCCCCACAAATCGCCCTTGTGATAGATCGGACTGGTGCTGACGGTGGTCAGCGTCCCGTTGATCTCCGCCACATAATGACCAGACTGTCCCCGTTCGATCACCCACTGGACAAACCTTTCATTTTCCCGCGGACGGAATATCTCGTCGATGTGCTTGCCGATGATTTGCGCGCGATCCACCTGTTGCAGTTCGGCGAAAGAATAGTTGGCTTCGACGATGCGCAGATGGCGATCAATGATCAAGACGGCGATATCCGTGGATTGGAGCACGAGCTGCACCAGTTCCTGCTCGGCTACCTGGGAAAAGCGTTCTTTCGTCGATTCATCCTGAAGCTCTAGCTGTTTACGCTGTGTTTCCTCCTCCTCGAAGATGTGAACAAACACATCCATCAGGGCATCCACCAGTTCGTACAGGTCCAATTGAATCTGGTACAGCTCCAGTCGCTCTTCCTCGGTAAAAATCAAACGATGGCCATCCCGCCTGATTTGTTCAATCAGGGTGTCGCGACACAGGCGCACTCGTTCCAGCACACAGTCAAGGGGGATTCCCTGTTTGGCGCGAAACCGGGCAATTTCTGTGGTCTGTTCCACAGCTCTTTCTCGAGAGCCTGTCTCCATAAAGTCGACAAGGCTTAGGATGAACGTTTCCAATAGAGACAGAGTGTAAGAACGTTCTTCTAAAATCATGGCAGATATCCGATTATGATCCGATAATAAGTCATAGGCTTTAGCTGCCAGTCCAGGGGCCAGACTGGTTAAGTGCTTGCGTATTCTCTTTTTCACTCTACTGGCTCCTTTGTCTCTTTTCATTTATTGGAAAAACATTCATATATATTTATTCCATAAACATGCGAGAATGTAAAGCGGCGTGACCATCCCCTTTCGGAGCCATTCACGCCGCTGACTGATTCCCTTATTCGCTCAAGAGACGAAGCCCGTTTTCGATTAATTGCCGCTGCTCCGGAAGCTTCTCCATGAGCGCTTCCAGAGATGTGACGAGTCGGCTCTGTTCGCTCTCCGTCCCCTCTTCCGCTCGCAGAAGTTCCAGAATCTCCAGGCGAATCAACCAATCCTCCTGATAGGAGGCATCGACCTCGCCGATGATGGCAGCCAGCTCATGTTGTACCTGATCCCGCTCCTGCGATTCCTCGCGAAGCTGCCGAACTCGCTGATACAGCTGATGCAGTCTGAGCAGCTCAGGGGAATAGCTGGGCATTTTGGCCGTGATGGCCGATGGTCTGTGCGTCCCCGTCGCAAATGCTTCCCTGTCTGCGGCGCCGGCAAAGACGGAGACGATCCGCTCCCCGACGGCCATGTCAAAAACCCCCCATTCCGCCTGGAACAGCACCTGATCCCGATAGGTTACCGTGCACGGGTCGAATCCGATCAGCACGACCTTGCCGCGCTCACGCTGAATATAGTGGACAATCCCTTCCACGTGAACACCCGAAGCGAAGGCGAGGGTGCATCTCTGTCCTGGGGAAATCCCGTACTCCCGCAGTTTTTCATCTGAAAACAACTCCAACGGCTCCGCCTCTCCCGCCAAACGACCGATCGGCGAGCCGAATCCCTCGCGGTGGTATTCCTTGCCGTGTCCGGGCAGTTCTTTGTCCGAAACGGCCAAAGCGGTTGGGCCGGAGGTTTTGAGATAGATGGCTTCCCCTGTCTCATCAAATACCAGCTCCGATAAAATACCGCTCACCTGAAGGCCCGAACTGTAGACGGACGTCGTGGTCTGCGGCATCTGGCTGGCCTGAATCAAGCTCTTGGTACCGCCGACGGTTACGGCCATGCGCTTGGCGTACTCCTCAACCGCATCGATCAGCTCCTGAAAATTTTTGCAGACAAACAGCTGCGGCTGCGGCTTGGTGATGTCATAGTCCGTGGCGATGCAGGCTTCCAGCGAAAAAGGTATTTTCTTTACGTCCTCTTTCATACAGCTGATGCTCTCGCCGACGGATGAGAGTAGCCCTGCTCCGTATATGCGTGGATTCTCACAATCCCCGATCAAGCCGTACTCGACCGTCCACCAGTAGAGGCGGGCCAGTTCATTCGCCTCGGAGACCCGGTGCACCGCCTGCGCTTTGCGTTCCAACTCCTCTTCGGCCTGGCGAATCACGTCCTCGGTCGAATCCGGATCTTCCTTGACGATCGACAGATAGCGAATGGCTTCATATAGCTCATAGTCTTCCCGGGAGGACAGCGCCTTCGAGCCAATCTCGCCAAATCGCTTCAAGAACATGCGATACGTCTCGTCGAGAATGATCGGCGCGTGGCCGGCTGCTTCGTGAATGATGTCGGGCGCAGGGGTGTAGGCGATGTGATCATACTGTCGTATATCGCAGGCGATCGGCAGAATCTGGTGTGCTTGAAAATCGAAAAAGGCGACGGCAGGGATGAAACCGTCGATGGTCACAGCGCCCCAGCCTATCTTTGACAAGCATTCGTTCATCTCCCGGATATTGGGGATGCGCTCCACACTGATGCCGGAGAGACGCAATCCCTCCAGATACGCAGAATGCGCCCTCGTGCCCAGATAATGATGGTTTTGACGCATCACATATCGCCAGACCGCATGATCAACCGGCGTGTATTTGTCGTAATCCTGATCGACGACGAACTCACGCAGATGAACAGGCACCTGGACTAGTGAAAAATCAGGTTCTACGCGACTCATACTCACTGCCCCCTAAAAAGGATAGTAACCATGTAAGCGTTTTCTTTTGCTCACCCTATCATATCATGAATTGGTAACAATTTGTGAAAAAATGTTTATCGCGCAACTTATCTGAAAACAAAAAAGGCACTCGCCTGCTTGAATCGCAAACGAATGCCAAGCGTTTAGCTGGATGCTTTGACGTGGTAGGTGCGAAGTTCCGACTTCACGGGACTATTGGGATTGCTGCCTGCATGGGAACGCTTGAAAGCCTCGCTCTGGGTCCAGTTGACGTAGTCCTGCTCGCTTGTCCACTTGGTAAACACCGTGTATTCATCGCCTTCGGTCGGCGCGAGAAAGAGAAATTCGAGGAATCCCGGCACTTCTTTCATCCGCTCTCCGCCCTGGCTGAACGCCCGCTCCAGATGCTCGCGATAATCTGCTGGCACCGTTAAACGATTCATTGATACATACATTTTTATCCACTTCCTTTTTCGTCATGATTTTTTTCGATTCTATGATTCCCGCCTGCGGTTCACCTGCTGTTCGAGCATGATCTCCATCAGCAGCACGTCCTGCAGCGGATCACGCGGATCAGTCGTCAGGAGAGACGCGACAGCGGCAATCGAACAACGTACGGCATGGTACGAGTAAAAGGCATCTCGCTCATCGTCATTGGACAACGAGAGATCGGATATGTCCTGTATCGGATAGGGAAAGTCAGCTTCCACGCCAGCTCTGTCGAGCACGACGAGAGCCTGCTTGATTGCCAGGAGAGCCGCGCTTACACTGATGCCGTATTCCTGGCGCACCTCATCCCACACCTGAAAAGCAGACCGCTCCACGCGCTCCTGATTGGGCCGGGTAATGATCCCGGATTTCCTGCCTTCCTTGAGCAGCCAGTCAACCAGAATATCCTCCCGCGGCGGAAAGGCAAATACCTGCAGTTTGAGCTCCAACTCGGTCGGATGATCCTTGGCAAAACGGGCATGGGCCAGCGACATTTCATAGCGCCGTGACGGATGGCCCGGCACGGTAACAAAGACGGTCTCCTGCCGGATGGCCGCCACCTGCAGCTTGGTGCGGGCAGGGATGCGGGCTTGCGGCGCCTTTTCCCTGCGGATATTGCCCGGTATCAGCTCCGTGCCAAACAGATGATACTCCAGCGGGGAATCAATCCAGGGTATGGGCTCGCGCGCAGAGATTTCATACAAGCCGTTAAACGTGATCCATTCGCTCGGTCTCCTCTGAAATCGCACCAGAACCGCATGTCTTTCCTCCTCCGGAGAGACCATTTCCGCATCGGGATGCGCGGCGGACGGTGCCAGCCGCCTATGTTCCACCAGCGCACAATCTTGCAGCTCCAAACGCTCCAACAGCTCTCGTTTGCTCACCCATTCATAGCCAATCCGATAGTTGCGTTGTTTCATCTGTTTCACCTCTCATACCAGGTACAGCCATTGCTGCTGTTTTTTTGTAAGGTATGTTAGCTTACTTGGGCGAGTGCTTGATCCGATCCACCAGTCGTTTGAGCTCTCTGGCTGCTTCATCCGGCGCAGCCGCCTTGCTGATCGCACTGATCACGGCCACCCCATCGGCTCCGGCGGACAGGACGCTTGCGGCATTGCCAAGCGTGATGCCCCCGATTCCCACGATGGGCAGATCCGCCCCGACCGACTCCCGAATCGTCCGCAGTCCGGACGGCCCGATCGGCTCTCCTGCATCTGCCTTGGATGCGGTCGCGTACATGGCGCCGACACCGATACAGTCCGCTCCGCCTGCCAGCGCTTCTCTCGCCTCCTGCACTGTGCCGGCAGACACGCCGATGTACATCTCCGCACCCACCCGTGCGCGAACCTCTTCCAGCTTCATGTCATCCTGTCCGACATGCACGCCGTCGGCTTTCAGGGTGATCGCCAGTTCCACATCATCATTGACAAAAAACAGCGCCTCGTACTGGCGGGCCAGCTGCTGCATCTCCCTGCCCAACTGCTCCTTTTCCGGCTGGGTCAGCCGGCTCCCCTTGTCCCGCAGCTGCAAGGTGCCGACTCCCCCCTGCAGGGCTTTTTTGACGATGTCCAGCGTGCGTTCGGCCGAGTAGTCGCAGTCCTGGGTGCCGACGACGAAATAGACCCCCAGCTTTTCACGCAGCCGCTTAATATCTCTCACATTGTTTTTCATGTGTTTTCCTCCCTCCAACGGTCCAGCGCCTCCCGATAAGCCTGCGCAGCCCGCTTGCTGTCCGGAGCCTCGGTTATTCCGGACAAGACTGCTACACCGGCACAACCGGCCGCGAGCACTCGACCGACATTGTCCGGTTTGATACCGCCGATCCCGATCACGGGTATATCCAGCGAACAGGTGATCTCGCTCAACTCTTCCGTTCCTCGCGGCGCCACCCCTGGCTTTGAGCCGCTTGCGAAGATATGTCCGTAAAACAGGTAGTCCACTTTTTGGGACAGCGCCGCCTGCGCTTCCGCCATGGAATGAACGGAGCAGCCGATCTTCTGTCCGGGCTTCAGCACGGTTCGCGCGGCGGCTGCGGGTATGCTGTGATAGGCGAGGTGAGCGCCGCCGCATGATGTGGCGGCGGCCACGTCCACGCGATCGTTGATAAAGATGCGATCCCGCGGCATGATTTCGGCCAGCGCGACGGCCCACTCCATGATTTCACGGGCCGTCCGCTGCTTTTCCCGTATATGTAAGTACGTGATTCC
Source organism: Brevibacillus composti (assembly GCF_016406105.1). Taxonomy (NCBI): domain Bacteria; kingdom Bacillati; phylum Bacillota; class Bacilli; order Caryophanales; family Paenibacillaceae; genus Brevibacillus; species Brevibacillus composti. The sequence continues at coordinate 2,110,516 of NZ_CP066308.1, read as the reverse complement.
CCCGGCGTAAGCGGCCTCGGCGATTCGCAGCAGCGAATCCCGCTCTTGTCTCCCGCTGGTGACCAGATGCAGTTCAGGATAGCGGTTGTCCATGCTCCTGACCGCCTCCCGACAGGGCTGTCAGGCATTCCCGCAGCCATTCTGCTGTTTTGCCCTGCTGCTCTTCCGGCATCCTGAGCAAGAGCTCGGACACCAGCCTGCGCAGGAAATAAGCCTGCGGCAAGGTGAGCGGAAAGGTAATCGTTTTCGGCTTTTTTTCCTGCTCCTCCAGCTTTTGTACCCCAGCCAGCAATATATCGGCGATGGATTCGACCAGTTCACCTGTATGCTCCTGTCCGCGCAGTTCGTCATAGCAGCCGTCCAGCATTCTGCACAGAATCAGAAAAGCCTGCGATGACATAGTGATCGGCTCAACATCCTGCAATGGTTCTGACACGTTAGTTCCCCTCCACTGTCCTGCTTCCTATCTGCTTTCCGCAAACTGGGGATATTATAGCATATTCTCGCATCCAGCCTGTAACGGGATGCGGCTCGGTACGAAAAAGAAAAACGAGCCGCTCCAGCGTGACGGCTCGCTTCTTAGGCCACCTATTCCTGTTTGTTGCGGTCGTTGTGATTGGATTGGCGGAGATTGGTGTTTTTATCGTTCTCGTCCAATGTTTTTCCGCGATGTTTGCCAAGGTCCTTGCTGTTGTTGTTCTTCCCCACAGGCCCACCTCCCTTTTGCTGTCGTCAACAGGTATCGTCCCCCGTATCAGGCAGATTTATCAGCAGACAAAAGGGAGCTGCCGCAGCGATTTTACCGCCTCCTGCGCCAGGCGTACGCAGCGGCAAATGGAATGCGCCACGCGAGCAAAAAGGCGAGCATGACAAAATACGCGACGGCGATAAACAGCCAGGTGGGGGGCTGTCCCTGCCACAGGTAGCGAATTAGGATGCCGATCGGCGCGGCCAGTGTCCACATCACGAGAACATTGCCCAGCTGCCTCGCCGCCCTCTCCAGCGTCTCCCTGCGATACGGTTGCAGCAGGAGGCCAGCCGAGATCCATCCCAGCAGAAATGGAGCCATCGTCTCCAAAATACCAGCCCAATGCGTGGGCAATCCATGCGCAATTTTTCCATAATAAGTAAACAGTATAAAAGCGGCCAAATCTCCCGCGAGCAGGACAATACCGGCCGGGCAGCTAATGCGCTGTACCATCGAAGCAGCCCTCATCTCTCTGTATCATTCAGGCGTCATGCTGCCACGCATTCACGTCGACAGGCTGACATGCCCATTGTATACATCGCCGCCGCTTGTCCACAATCCCTATCCCTCCTTATTCACCAAACAGCAACAATTGCAGCTTCTCCTGCACCTTTGGCCATTCTCTGTCCAGGATGCTGAAAAAGACGGTATCGCGGATATAGCCGTCGCGCACGATCATATGATTGCGATGCAAGCCCTCGTAGACGCCCCCGATTCTCTTGATCGCCCGCTGAGAATTGAGGTTGCGCGCATCGGTCTTGAGCTGGACCCGGATGCATCCCAGCTCTTCGAAACAGTGGCGCAGGAGAAGCCACTTGCACTCCGTATTGACTTTCGTCTTCCAGACGGACGGCGTCAGCCAAGTAAAGCCGATCTCCAATCCGCGGTCCGCTTTGGCAATATTCATAAATCGTGTGCTTCCCACCACAGCCCCTGTCATTTTATCGATAATGGCAAAAGGCAGCTCTCTGCCTTCGCCTTGCGCCTTCAAGGCAGCGTCCACAAACTGGCGCGCGTCGTCTGGCTGCCGCATTGCCATAGACATGTACGTCCAAATCTCCTCGTACCTCCCAGCCTCCCACAATCCCTCGCCGTGATGCTCGGCAAGCGGCTCCAGTCGCACGCCTTTTCCTTCCAGCACTACCGGTTTGATCGTCAGCATTATACTCGCTCCTTTGCTGTTCTGCTTTTTATATGGAACAGAACAGTTCTCGTGAATTTTTCCAAGAATAGTTTCCTGCCTCCCTGCTGTCAAGTGACTTTTTTTCGCAATGAAAAGATTTCGTCACAGGAGATCGGGGAAAAAAGTAGATTCGACCGGGTATCTCGTGTACAGTAGAAGAGGAATTATGGGGATGTGGAGGTAAGATACATGCACGCAAACCTGCGTTCGTTCTTGGAACAACTGCGCCGTCACGGACAGTTGGTTGAAATTGATGCAGCGGTCGATCCCTATTTGGAATTGGCTGAAATACATCGCAGGGTCATCCAGGAGGAAGGGCCCGCCTTGCTCTTTACCAATGTGAAAGGAAAGTCTTTTCCTGTCGTGACCAATCTGTTTGGCACCGCCGAGCGGGTAGACATGGCTTTTGGCCCCAAACCGGAAAACGTCGTGCGCGAACTGGTACATGGAATGGACAAGCTGATGCCGCCCTCTCTCTCCGGCCTGTGGGATTTGCGCGGGCCTTTGCTGGAGGTCATGAAGACAGGGACGAAAACCGTCTCGCCCAGTCAAGCGCCGGTCACCCAGATCTCGACGACAGACGTAGACATGACAGCGCTTCCCGCCCTGACTACCTGGCATCTGGACGGAGGTCCGTTCGTCACGCTGCCGCTGGTCTACACCGAGCATCCGGATACCAAACAGCATAATTTGGGCATGTACCGGATTCAGATATATGACAAAAATACGACAGGCATGCACTGGCAGATTCACAAAGGAGGGGGCTTCCATTATCACGAAGCGGAGCGGCAAAATCGCTCGCTTCCGGTCACTTTGACCATCGGCGGTCCGCCTGCGCTCATCTTGGCGGCGATCTCTCCCCTGCCGGAAATGGTGCCCGAGCTCGTATTCGCTTCGCTGGTGATGGGTGAGAAATTAAAAATGGCCGAAGTGCCAAACCATCCGCACCGCATTGTCGCCGATGCCGAATTTGTCTTCACGGGAGAGGTTCCGCCTCATATTCGCAGACCGGAAGGCCCGTTTGGCGATCACTTTGGCTACTATTCGCTGACCCACGATTTTCCGGTGTTCAACGTCAAACAGATGTTTCACCGCAAAGACGCGATTTATCCCGCGACCATCGTAGGAAAACCGCGTCAGGAGGACTACTACATCGGCGAATACCTGCAGCGGCTGCTCTCTCCGCTCTTCCCTGTCGTGATGCCGGGCGTCAAGGCGATCTGGGCCTATTGTGAAACCGGTGTCCACGCCCTGGCCGGTGCCATCGTCCGGGAGCGCTATTATAAAGAAGCGATGGCCAACGCGTTTCGCATCATGGGCGAAGGTCAGCTGACGCTGACAAAGTTCCTGATGGTGACCGACGTGGATTGCGATCTCGCCAACTTCCGGGATTTCCTCGAAATCGTACTGGCCCGCTTCCAGCCGGAGCGCGACCTGTTGATCGTCAACGATACCTCGGGCGATACGCTGGATTACACCGGGCGCAAGTTGAACCACGGTTCCAAAGGGATCATGCTGGGGATCGGCGACCCCGTCCGCGAGCTGCCGCGAGAGTACAAGGGCGAAGGCATTCCGAGCATTTCCAACATTCAGCCGTTCTCGGCCGGCTGCCTGGTCATCTCGGGTCCTTCCTATGAAGACCGTCCGGAGTTTGGTGAAGAAATTCTTCCCTACCTGTATGAGAATTGCCGCGAATGGCCGATGATTTGCATTGTCGATGACGCCTCGATCGCCCAAGACCAGGCTGCGTTCTTATGGACCGTGTTTACGAGATTTGACCCGGCCCATGACCTGTACGCCAAATCGACGATTGTCCGCAACAAGATCCGCTACGAGGGGCCACTGGTCGTGGACGCCCGCATGAAGCCGTTTTATCCGGACGAAGTAGAAGTCCTTCCGGAAATTGCGGAACTGGTGGATCGCCGCTGGAAAGAGTATTTTCCGAAATAAATCGCTTTGATCAAACGAAACAGTGCCTGGCGTTTGCCGGGCGCTTTTTCTTGTCATTATGCGAAAATTCTGTAATCAGCGGTTGGCCCGCCCAATATAATGTAGCATCCTGTGTCCGAGTCCCTGCCTGATTCGGGCACTCATCTTCCCACAAAGGAGGGATATACCCATGAAGACGCAAGTAGATGCGGGCGGGATCGTCACATTGACGAAAGAAGGTGAACATCTGATCAAGGACAGTCCGCTCTTCAACGAGGGACTTCGGCCCACGACGATGGAAGAGCATAACTGGACCTCTTACAACTTTGCCAGTCTTTGGATCGGCATGTCCATCTGCTTGCCTGCGTACTCGCTCGCCGCCGGATTGATCGCCCTGGGGATGAATTGGTGGCAGGCCATATTGACCATTATCCTGGGGAACTGTATTGTCCTTATTCCGATCCTCCTCAATTCCCACGCAGGCACCAAGTTTGGCATCCCGTACCCCGTCTATGCCCGCCTCTGGTTCGGCTCCAGAGGGGCCCACATCCCTGCCGTCGCTCGCGGATTGGTAGGAGCCGGCTGGTTTGGGATCAACTGCTGGTTCGGCGGCACTGCCATTGACACGCTGCTTATGTCGATGAGCGGATGGGAAAATGTAGCCGGGCATACCTGGATCGCCTTTTTCGGATTCTGGGCGCTCAACGTATGGATTGCCTACAGAGGACCAGAGGCCATCAAGAAAATGGAGTTCTGGGCCGCTCCTATCCTGATCATCATGTCCCTCGCACTGCTGGTCTGGGCGCTCACCACTGCTGGCGGATGGGGACCGATGCTGTCTGCCCCTTCCAAATTCAATACCGTCGGTGAATTCCTCATTGTCTTCTTCCCCTCCCTCACCGGAGCCATTGCCTTCTGGGCGACCATGGCGCTGAATATTCCCGACTTCTGCCGCTACGCGAAAAGTCAAAAAGCGCAAATCGTCGGACAGTCGACCGCCCTGCCGACGACCATGGGAGGCTTCTCGTTCATCGGTGTGGCCGTCGCATCCGCTACGGTCGTCATCTACGGAGAAGCGATCTGGGATCCTGCCGCCGTCCTGGCCAAATTTTCTCCTTTTGCCATCTTCCTGGGCACTATCGGCATTATCCTCGCCACGCTGACCACGAACGTCGCCGCCAATGTCGTCGCACCTGCCCGGGCCATCGAGAATCTGGCGCCGCGCAAGATGACCTTTGGGGCCGGCGCGATCATCACCGGAGTGGCAGCGCTTGCGATGCAGCCCTGGTACATTCTCGACAATTTTGGCAACTACATCTTTCTGTGGCTGGGAACGTATGCCGCCCTCCTCGGCCCGATTGACGGCATTGCCATCGCCGATTACTGGCTGGTGCGCAAGCGGCGGATTCACCTGACGGAGCTGTACCGGACAAACGGCATCTATTCGTACACGGGCGGATTCAACTGGAGTGCAGTGTGGGCCATGGCCATCGGGATTGCCGTCCCATTTATCAGCAAGCTGATCCCCGGACTCGGTTTCATCTGGGATAACGCATGGACCATCGGATTGTTGATCTCGCTTGCCCTGTACACGCTGTTCATGAAAAACAACAGCAGCCTGATCAGCGAAAAAGAGTATGAGGAGATCACCGCGCACCAAGCGGAGTCCCGCGCATCCTGAGGGGGTTGCCATCGAATCGTTTGCACAGCCCCATAAAAAGAGAGGCCCTCGAAAGAGCCTCTCTTTTTCCTATGTGTTCGGCATGACATCATTCATACGGCATGGCTTTGTTCGATTGGTTCTTCGCCGCCATTAGATGTTAAAACGGCTGATCGACTCTTGCAGCTCATGCGACAGCTTGCTCAAATTTTCGCTGGAGTAGGCAATTTCCTGCATCGCCGCCAGCTGCTCCTCCGAGTTGGCCGCCACACCCTGGGTATGATCCGCAGCTTCTTCGGACAAGCGCTTCATCTCATCCATCGAAGAGACGATCTGCTGGATGCTTGCCGACATTTCTTCCGTGGCTGCGGATACTTCCTGTACTTGTCCCGCAATCGTATGGGAAGAAACCACGATGCGCTGGAACGCCTCCCCTGCTTCCCGTACGATGACGCTTCCTGCCTCGGCTTCCTGTGTTCCTTGGTCAATCGCGCTGACGACTTGCGCTGTTTCCTTCTGGATGTCTTGGATCAGGCGCTCGATCTCGCGTGCCGACTGCTCGGATTGTTCCGCCAGCTTGCGCACTTCATCGGCAACTACGGCAAATCCGCGTCCCTGTTCTCCGGCCCGTGCCGCTTCGATCGCGGCGTTCAACGCGAGCAGATTGGTTTGCGAAGCAATCCCGGTGATCACCTGCACGATCTCGCCGATGGCATCCGATCGCACACCCAGTGATTGCACCAGCGCAGAAGCGCGGCTTACGGCTTCATTGATCGCGCTCATCTGCTGAACAGCGGACTGAACGCGCTCATTGCCCTGCTCTGCTTCCTTGGCAGCTTGTCCGGAAAATTCCGATACGGTGCCGGAAGTCTCCGCGATACGCTGTACGGCCAGCGCCATTTCTTCCATGACGCGTACCCCTTCAGCTGTGCGCTGACTTTGCACTTCGGTGCCAGAAGCGATCTCTTCGATCGCTTCCGCCGCTTGCTGCGCGGATTGCGCGGTCATTTCCGCACTGGCATGGAGTTGCTGGGAAGAAGAAGCCACCTGTTCGCTGGCGATCTTTACCTGTTCGATCAGCTGTCTCAGCTCTGCCGCCAGGCGATTGAAGGCCGCCGCCAGGACGCCTGCTTCGTCTCGACCGAGGTCGTCGATCGGCTCTACATTCAGGTTGCCCGATGCGAGCTCCTCCAGTCGAGAAGCGACCTCGCGGAGAGGATTGGCAATCAGGCGCGCAATCGTAAAGCCGAGGCCCAGTGAGAGGACGATGGCCATGATGGCGATGACGGCCATCAACATTTCAACGGTCTTCGCCTCTTGCGTATTCGTATTGTTCATCTCTTCCGCATAGGTCTCTTTGAAACTGGCCCACCCTTTTAATTCCTGGTTAATTCCGTTCAGCGTCGATTCTGTCGCGCGGAAAAAGGCAAATGCTTCATCCGCATTCCCCTCGTCGATCAGCTTGATGACCACATTCTGATCGCTGCGGTATTTGTCCAAAAGCATGCGAAGGGTTTCCAGGATTTCTTTTTCCTTATCGCTGTTCCCAGTCGCCTCGAGCTGTGCCAACAACTCGTCCGAACGGGTAACCAGATCGCCATACTGCTGCTTGTAGTCGCGCAGCTTGGACGGGCTGGATTCGAGCATCATTTTATAGATGAGACCTTCGATCTGCCTGGTTTCGGTGCGGAGCTCATTGATCCATTTGACCGGCAGGAGCTGATCCTCGTACATGGTCGTCATGCGGCTTTCCGCCTTCATCAGGTTGAACAACCCGGTCGCGCCAACAGCTGCCATAAATACGCCCATCAATACAACCAGACTGATCAATTTCGTTCTGGTTTTTAGATTGCGGAGCACATTGAGTCTCATGTTTCCGAGCTTCTTCAGCTTCTGACTGCGCGGAGCGTCCTGCTTTTTTCGTGGCTTGAACTTGCTAAATAGTTTTTTCATGTCACATCTCCATCTCCTTATTACCAAAATCTTTTTATATTTGATGAAATTAGTCGAATAATGTCTAATTCTACCAAAGGGAGATGGACAAGTCGATAGTTTTACGACGAAACTCCCAAATCGAATACAGAATAGAGTGAAATATTTGCGATTTGCCGCTCAGGCCTATAGCAAATGTAATAGGTCAGCTCATCGGAAATCCGGTAGCTGATTCCTTCATACCCCTTGGCCAGCAGGTAGCGACGAATCGCTTCTCCTGTCCAATCCAGCCATTCGCGGTGAGACAGCCCCTCTGCCTTTTGGATCAATTCCTGCTCCGTATAGAGCTCGCGCAAAGCGTCGGTGCGCAGCTGATTTTCACCGTAGCCCTCGTGCAGGCAAAAAAGTTTGTCCGTATCCAGCTCCTGCGCGAGAATCGCAGCCTGGTCCCAGGTCGTCTCGGCATGGCAGATCGCATATTGCGCCGCGATTTTCTTGCTGCTGACGAGATAGACACCGGTTCCGAATACGGCCTTGGCAATGGCGCCATTAACGAATTGCCTGCGCTCATGCCTCTCGTACCGCTGCGATTTGACCACGCGGACGGCTTCCTGATATTCGACTCCCCGATAGACGATTTGCTTCATCTCTTACCCTCCTACTTCCCGTTTCCTGCCAACTGTAAACCTCAAAAGGAAAAAAAGGGGGCGTAATTTCTCACGCCTCCCTGCTTCTGGGCGAACCTCTTGTCTTTCCAACCCATTTCGGCCCGATCAGGGCAACAGCTTCACCATATCCTCGTAGGTCTCCGGTCTGCGGTCCCGGTAGAATTGCCACGTATCCCGCACCTGGTGGATGAGATTTCGGTCCATCTCCCCGATGATCACTTCGTCCCGATCTCTGCTGCCGATGGCGACAAACTGACCGCGCGGATCAACCAGATAGGACTGGCCGTAGAATTCCCCCATCGCCCATGGCTCCTCCACGCCCACCCTGTTGATCGCGGCCACGTAGTACCCGTTGGCTACCGCGTGGGCAGGCTGCTCCAGCTTCCAGAGGTACTCGGAGAGTCCCGCTACAGTAGCCGACGGATTGAAGATAATCTCTGCGCCGTTCAGGCCGAGCAGCCTCGCTCCCTCCGGAAAATGACGGTCATAGCAGATGTAGACGCCGATTTTGGCAAAAGCGGTCTCAAAGACGGGATAACCCAGATTGCCCGGTTTAAAATAATATTTTTCCCAGAAGCCGCAGCCCTTTTCTCCTACGCCCACATGGGGAATATGCTGTTTTCTGTACTTGCCCAGGTAGCTGCCGTCCGCGTCGATCACCGCCGCCGTATTGTAATAAGTCCCGATGCCCACACGCTCGTAGATCGGCAGGATCAGCACGGTTCCGAGCTCTTTTGCCAGTTCCTGAAACTGCCTGACGGTCGGCCCATCCGGTATTTCTTCAGCCGCTTCATACCATTTGGTGCTCTGTTCTGCACAGAAATACGGGCCGTAAAAGATTTCCTGCAGGCAGATGATTTGCGCTCCTTTGGCCGCAGCCTCCCGCATCATGCTCACATGCTTTTCGATCGCTTTTTCTTTGTGCACGTGTACGGGTTCATCACCGTGCACCTCATTTTTTGCCTGAATCAGGCCGATGGTCACCTTGTTTCCCATCGCCGCCCCCTCCTTCTTGCATCTGTTGCGAGCCGCTGCCTGCCACATTTACGGCTGGGCAAATGTCGACCGTTTGATGAACTGGCCGCTGCCTGCCTGGCCGACGAATTGCTTGTCGCGCACGACAAACGAACCCCTGGACAGGACAGACACCACTTCGCCGTATACCTCTTTCCCCTCGAAGGGATTGTAATCGACGTTCATATGATGGGTCTTTGCCGAAATCGTCCGCTTTACCTGCGGATCAAAGATCACGATGTCGGCATCGGAACCTACGGCGATCGTTCCTTTGCACGGAAACATCCCAAACAGCTTCGCCGCCTTTGTCGAGCAGACGTCGACAAATTGGTTCAAACTGATCCTGCCCTCTCGCACGCCGTCGGAGTAGAGGATCGCCATCCGGTCTTCGATGAGGGGTCCGCCGTTCGGGATCTTGGTGAAATCGTCCCGGCCCAGTTCCTTTTGCCCCGAGAAATTAAACGGACAATGATCGGAGCCGACCGTTTGCAAAATGCCGTTTTTCAAGGCGCTCCAGAGAACCTCCTGATTCCATTTCTCGCGCAGCGGCGGCGACCAGACGTACTTGGCTCCTTCGAAGTCAGGCTGGTCCATGACGCTGATGTCCAGCGCCAGGTATTGCGGGCACGTCTCGCCGTACACATTCCAGCCCTTTTCGCGCGCCTCCGCGATGCGCTGGACCGCCGACGCGCAAGAGACGTGAACGACGTAGAGCTGGGAGTCGGCCAGCGCCGTGAGCGCGATCGCTCTGCCCGTCGCTTCGCCCTCCGCTTCCGCCGGTCTGGTGTAGGCGTGGTAGATCGGAGCGGTATTCCCCTCGGCCAAGGCCTTTTTGGTCAAGTAGTCGAGTACGTCGCCATTCTCCGCATGCACCTGGACCAATGCCCCCAGCTCTTTGGCCCGGACCAGCGTCTTGAACAATGTCTCGTCATCGGCTTGGAAGACGTTTTTGTAGGCCATGAATACCTTCAGCGATGTGACCCCCTCGGAAGCGATGACGCTCTCCAGCTCTTCCAGCACCTGGTCATTGGCTTCCGCGATCATCAGGTGAAAGCCGTAGTCGATGACTGCTTTGCCGCGGGCCTTTTCATGCCAGGTGGCGATCGCGGAGCGGAGCGTCTCCCCCTTTTTCGTCAGGCAAAAATCAACGATGCTGGTCGTTCCGCCAAATGCCGCCGCCCTGGTTCCGGTGAAGAAATCATCGGCCGTTACCGTACCGCCAAACGGCATGTCGAGATGCGTATGCGGATCGATCCCTCCCGGCAGGACATAGCATCCGCTGGCGTCGATCACTTCCGCATCCTCGACGGGCAAATGATGGCCGATCGCGCTCACTCGCTCTCCTTCAATTAACACATCCGCTTGATAGGTATCGGCTGCCGTCACCACCGTACCGCCGCGAATCCATTTTTTCATCGCTACCCCTCCTTATTTTCCCGGCCCCATAGGGGCATATTGCCTGTTGCCTGCTGAAAGAGGCTCCATCCGGCTAAAACTTATGACTCGCTCTCGATCCCGCAGCTTTTGCCCGCCGCCAGCGCTGCCTGACGCTGGTTCCAGGTAAGCGGCGGCTCTCCCGTGGGAATCTCCACCATCTCAATCGTTCCCTCGACCGGGCAGACGATGGAGCAGAGATTGCAGCCGACGCAATCCTCTTCCCGGACGACCAGCTTTTCCTTGCCGGTGCGCTCATCCCTGACGATGTCGATGCATTGATGAGACGTATCCTCACAGGCGATATGGCACTTGTTGCAGTTGATGCAGGTCTCTTCGTGGATGCGTGCGACGATCTTGTAGTTCAGATTCAGGTTGCCCCAGTCCGAATAGGTGTGGACGGCTTTGCCCACGATGTCCATCACCGAAGCGATGCCGCGCTGATCGAGATAGTTGTTCAGACCGTCGATCATGTCTTCGACGATGCGGAAGCCGTGATGCATCGCCGCTGTACATACCTGTACGCCGCTGGCACCCATGAGCAGGAATTCTACCGCATCCTGCCAGGTGGAGATGCCGCCGATACCCGAGATCGGGATGCCGACATGGGGATCGCGGGCGCACTCGGCCACCATGTTGAGTGCGATCGGTTTGACTGCAGGACCGCAGTAGCCCCCGTGGGCTCCTTTTCCATCGACATGCGGAATGGGCAGCCAGGAATCCAGATCCACCCCCATCAGGCTGTTGATCGTGTTGATCATGCTGATCGCGTCCGCGCCTCCCTCCGAGGCAGCCCGTGCCGTATAGCGGATGTCTGTGATGTTCGGCGTCAGTTTGACGATGACGGGCGTCTCGGCCACTTCTTTGACCCACTCGACCTGCTGCCGGATCAGATCGGGATGCTGTCCGACTGCCGAGCCCATCCCCCGTTCCGCCATGCCGTGCGGACAGCCGAAGTTCAGCTCCAGCCCATCGACGCCGACCGCCTCTACCTGCTTGACGATCTCATGCCAAGCCTCCCGCTTGTGCTCTACCATGAGCGAGGCGATCAAGGTGTGCTTGGGGTAGAGCCGCTTGGTCTCTTCCATCTCTCGCAAATTCTCTTCAAGCGGCCGGTCCGTAATCAGCTCAATATTGTTGAAGCCCATCACCCGCTGCCCGCCGTAATGGAGAGCGGCAAAGCGGGAGGTCACATTGATGATCGGCTCCCCCAAGGTCTTCCATACGGCCCCGCCCCAGCCCGCTTCAAAAGCCCGCTGCACCTGATAACCGGAGTTGGTGGGCGGTGCCGAAGCGAGCCAAAATGGATTCGGCGACTCGATACCGGCCAAATTGATGCGTAAATCTGCCATTTCCCTACGCCTCCTTCTACCTGGCAAAATCCTCTAGTGGACAGCCGTCCCTCAGACGGTCTGTCTCTGCTCGCTCAACGCCGCGTGTATGGCCTGGGCCGCCCGCACACCGTGATTGGCTGCATCCACGACCATGGCATCGGTTCCGCCGCCGCCGAAGATCACATCCCCGGCCGCGTAGACGCGAGGATCAGAGGTGCGGTACGTGCCTGATTCAACGGCGACGATGCCGTTATGGTGTTGCAGGCCAAAGGCTTCGATCAGCGGTACATGCCGGGTCTGTCCGATGGCTTTGACGACAAAGTCCGTCTCCACTGTGAACTGGCTGTCCGGTACCGGGACCGGCTTTCTCCTGCCCTTGGCGTCCGGCTCGCCCAGCTCCATGCGCATCAGCTCCAATCCGGTCACCTTGCCGTTTTCCCCGATGATCCGCGTCGGTGCGACCAGCCAGCGGAATTCAACCCCGTCCTGCTTGGCGAATTCATACTCAAACTGGTAACAGGTCATCTCTTTTTCGGTGCGCCGGTAGAGAATCTGCACCTGCCCGGCTCCCAGCCGCTTGGAGCTGGTGGCAGCGTCGATCGCGGTATTGCCCGCACCGATGACCAGGACCTTTTTTCCGAACATTCTGTCAGGCAGCGGTCTGGTTTTCGTCTCCTCTACCAGCGAGATGGCATCGAGGACGCCGTCCAGCTCCTCTCCCTCGATATTCAGCCGCGGCACTTCCCCCATCCCAACCGCGAGGAGGACGGAGTCATACTGCTCCAACAGCTCCTGCGGCTGCACATCGATCCCGACCTTGGTATTGGTTCGGATCCCGACGCCGAGCTTCTCCACCTGCTGTACTTCCCACAGGGAGATTTCCTGGGGCAGCCGGAAAGAGACGATGCCATACGTGTTTAATCCTCCTGCCTTTTCCCTGGCTTCAAAAACAGTGACCGCATAGCCGAGCCGGGCCAATTCCCTGGCTGCGGAAAGCCCCGCCGGACCGCCGCCGACGATGGCGACGCGCTTCCCGTTCTTTTCCCCCGGCTGAAAGAGTACCTGCCGGTTTTTGATGGCCCAATCGGTCGCGTGCCGCTGCAAAAGGCCGATCATGATCGGCTTGGACGCATGGTTGAGCACGCAGGCCCCCTCGCACAGCTCTTCTGTCGGACAGACTCTGGCGCAGCTGGCCCCGACCGGATTGGCTTCCATGATCGTTCTGGCCGAGCCGAGAAGATTGCCGGTGGCGATTTTTTTGATAAAGGACGGGATGTCGATCGAGGTGGGGCAAGCCTTGATACAGGGGGCGTCGTAACAGAAAAGGCATCGGTTCGCTTCGTCGATGGCCTCTTTCGGCTTCAAGGCGGGAACCACTTCTGCAAAGTTGGCTTCCAACGAAGCAGAGGTCTGGGTCTGTTCGCGGTGAACGCTCATTTTCGCAACTACCTCCTCGGGCGTTCTATAATCGCTTCCTTGCTATTAATCAATGTAGGGAACCAGCCTTTTATGATTCTTTCATCTCATTTTTTAGGTAGCCGTCTGGCGGAATGAAAAACACTTCCCGGTCATGAATGATTTCAGCTGCGAATACGCTGGTAACAGAAGCGACAGAAGAAAGGGAGAATGGCATGAAGAACTATCCGCAGCTGATTGCCAGACTTCGGCAGCAGATCGAAGAGTTGACCGATAGGCTAGGGGCACTGGAGCAGGAATGGGAATCGTTCGAAGCCCAGCAGCGCCTCAGGCAAACATACATTTCTTCCCGTGAAATTCTGGAGTTGCTCGCCACCCGCTGCGGCCGCACCGGCAGCATGGCCTCGATCAAACGCTGGGCGGACGAAGGACATCTCGGCCAGGTTGTCGAGGAAAGGGAGGCCTTTCCCTTGCTCGCCGGAAAACAGGGGAAGAAGCGCCATCTCTACCCGCGAGCCGACGTGTTTCGGTTTCTCTATCAAAAAGGATGGCTCCACCCCCGCTACGACGTGCTGGATCGGGTACTGCTAAAGGTCGGCGAGGATGTGAAATGGGCGGTCATCACCGCAGTGAACGCGAGAGAGGCCGATTCCATCGACCAGCTGTTCGTCTATCAAGCGCAATTGGAAGCAAGCGGCGAAGTGATCGAGGAGATCGCGGAGAACGCCTTACTGAGCGCCAGTAATACGGAGGCAACCGCCATGGCGGACCCGTCGTAAGGAGGAGTTATGGAGACGGTTTCCATTCGCTTGCCAAATACAATCGAAAACCAGGACTATTCCCGGCAAATCCGCGATTTCCATAAAAAAAAGGGGCAGCCCCTCAGCATTCGCTTTAGTGAGGAGCTGACCCATATTGTGCTGGAAGCGCCTTGCTTGTATCTCCCACAGCGTAAAGCCCTGGGAAAAGGGGCGATTGTCGATGGCGTACTGAAAAAAAACGGCAGCCATTACGAGATCCATCCCCGAAGCAAGGGCAAGACGATCAATCTGCATCTCGACTCGGAACTGGTAGCGGAGCTGGAGCAAATTCGGATGAAAGTGTCCAGCAAGACCCAGCACGAAGTGATCCTCGAGATGTTCATTCGCGGCCTCCGCGCTTATCAGGCGGAGCGGGACGAGCGAGAGTCCCGCAAAGAGGAAGGGCAAGAGTGACCTGTTACTTGTAATCGCCTTTCAAATAATTGTGGAACGGCTGGTCGACCCAGAATTGATAGCTCTCTACCGTGATCGCCGGATTTACTTTTTTCAATCCCGCGATGACCTTTGCCGATTCCTCGTTCAAGGTAAAGGACTGGGCCAGGTATCTGCCGTTTTTCAAAACGTGATTGGTAATCACCGGGTAGTCCTCCAGCTCGGTCAGCGAGTAATAGAGCGGCTGCCACCAGGAGGATTTCAAGAGGCCTGCCGCGTTTTCCTCGTTCTTCTTGGCGTACTTGAGCACCAGCGGCTGGAATTGCTCCTTTTCTTTGACTGACGCGAATTCTAGGCTGAGGTCGTATTCTTTCGCGTAGGCGATATGATTTCCGTTTTCAATCGAAGCGACCTGGTAGTTGTCGGTCTCAACCGGCTCGCCCCACTCCTTGAGGTAGACGAAGGCGGAAGTTTTCGGCTCCAGCTGGACTTTGGCCTCGATGCCCTCACGCTTGAGCAGCCCGATCAGCTGGACGGCATGGATGATGTCGCTGTGACCGTAGGTAATCGTGCGGGCCGGATCAAAATGCGGATCATACTGCGTGTCCTTCAGATTGTAACCGGTGATCAAATTTTGTTTCAGCGCCTCATCAACGGTCTTTTGGAGCTCCTCGGACTTGATCAGCACAGATTCGTTCCAGGCCTGCACCAGCTTGCCGTAAATGTCAGGCTCGCTGATGTATCCAAGGAAATGTTGCTGCTCACCCAGGAATTCAGCCACTTTGCCGAGGAGCTGGTAGCCGAGCTCCGCGGTGAGGGCGGCATCCAGTTTATATCCGCCCGCATGGGGTACGGTCAGGAAACCGGTATCTAGCGCGGCGGCAATCTCCTGGGCGGCTTCTTTTGCGATGGACCCTTCCGGCGTATAGCTCCAGCCTGCAGTTTTCCAAGCGGCCGCGATCTGTTCATCCGTGTAGGTGTAGGCGAGCTCCTTCAGCTCAGCCGCTTTTACTGCTGCACTGACGGCCTCCCAGACCTGAAGGCTTCCGCTTTTGTCCGCTCCCTGGAAAAAGGCGGCCTCTCCCTCCTCCGAAGACAGGATTGCGGATGAAGCGCGCACCTTCAGGAGTCCTTTTTCAAACTGCGGTTTTGTGATGGTGCCCGAGAGCTTGATACCGAACTGC
The DNA here is from genome assembly GCF_016406105.1 of Brevibacillus composti. Lineage (NCBI taxonomy): Bacteria > Bacillati > Bacillota > Bacilli > Caryophanales > Paenibacillaceae > Brevibacillus > Brevibacillus composti. The sequence continues at coordinate 2,094,821 of NZ_CP066308.1, read as the reverse complement.
TGCTGCAGGTATGCCGCCGTCTCTTGGGCAGAAGCGGACTGTGCCGGTACAGCGGCCAGATACGGGGCGGTTGCGGCTGCATGCACATGTGCGCCTGTGGACAGGGCCAGAGCAGACAGCAGGGCTGCGGAAGCGGTCAGATGAACGATGGTACGTTTGGTTTGCATGGTTTCTCTCTCCTCGCTTGTTGGAAAAGCAACAATTCCTACTAATTTACTATACTTTCATTGAGCCTTACGTTACCATGTTCAACCAGCGGCGTCAATCCCTTTCCGGACAAGTAAAAACCCTGCCCCTGGCGCCAGCTAAAAGCTGGACGGACCAAAGGGTAGGGTTTTTTTGATGATCGGGCGAGACTCTTACTGGTTCAGCTCGTCAAATGCTTCCCGCAGCACCTGGGCGATGAAGTTGATATCCTCGCTGGTGGTCGAGAACGGCGGAGAAAGCGTCAGCACGTTGTTGAACCCGGGTACCGTGTCTCCATTGCGGCCGATGATCAGACCGCGCTTCTTGCAGGCACCGATGATCTTGGCCAGTTTGTCAGGGGCGGCCGGCTCCTTGGTGTCCCGATTCTCTACCATCTCGATTCCCATCAGGAATCCGAAGCTGCGGATATCGCCGACATTCGGATGCTCTTCCAGGAACGCGAGCTTTTCGCGCAGCTCCTCGCCCAGCCTGCCCGCCCGCTCGATCATCTGCTCCTCTTCCATCAGCTCGAGGTTTTTCAGTGCGAGCGCACAGGCTGCCGGATTTCCGCCGAATGTATTGACATGGCGGAAGTGCAGATTGACGCCTTGCTCGTTGAATTTATCGGCGATCTCTGCCCGCACCGCTGTGGCGGAGAGCGGCAGATACGCACTGGTAATGCCTTTGGCCATCGTCACGATGTCCGGTTTGACGCCAAAATTCTGGTGGCCGAATTTTTGACCGGAGCGGCCAAAGCCGCAGATGACCTCATCGACGATCAACAGCACACCGTATTTGTCGCAGATCTCCCGCACTTTCGGCATATACTCCGGCGGCGGGACGATGACGCCGCCTCCGGTAATCGTCGGCTCCATGATCACCGCAGCGACGCTGCCTGCGCCTTCCCAGTTGATCACTTCATCATAGACCTGGGCGCACTCGAGATTGCAGTTGCCGTAGGTTTTGCCGAACGGACAGCGGTAACAATACGGCGGCGAGACATGGAGGAAGCCCGGCGCGAGCGGCTCGTATTTCTGCTTGCGGATGGACTGGCCAGTGGCGGCCAATGCCCCCATGGTATTTCCATGATACGCGCGGTGGCGGGAGATAAATTTATAGCGTCCCGGCTCCCCGTTCTGATGGTGGTATTGGCGTGCGATCTTGAAAGCGACTTCATTTGCCTCCGAGCCGCTGTTGGAGAAAAAGACGCGGTACTCGTCCCCCAGCCACTCGCTGACTTTTTCCGACAGCTTGATGGCCGGCACATGGCTTTGCGTCAGCGGGAAGTAGGCCATTTCCTTCAGCTGCTCGTAAGCGGCGTCCGCCAGCTCCTGACGACCGTAGCCGATGTTCACGCACCAGAGGCCGGACATCCCGTCCAGGTATTTATTCCCATCGATATCCGTCACCCAGGAGCCGCTTGCTTCCGTCACGATCATGGGGTTGGGGTTGAAGGGCGACATGTGATGCCACATATGGGCGCGGTCTTTTTCCAGCAGAGCTTCTTTGTCAACGGTGCGGATTTGTTGATCTTGGCTCATCTTCGTTCCTCCCTTTCGCTATTTCACGAATACTTTTTGAGAACCGATACTGGTGTCGCCGTCGTCGAACCAACGGGAAGTGATCGTCTTTTTCTTGGTGAAGAAGTCCACGCCGTCCTTGCCGTTGGCGTGCAGATCGCCGTAGAAGGAATTCTTCCAGCCCGTGAAGGCGAAGAAGCCCATCGGTGCCGGTACGCCTACGTTGACGCCGACCATGCCTGCTTCCACCCGCTGCACGAACTCCCGGCCCCATTTGCCGTTTTCCGTATAGATCGTGGCGCCGTTTCCGAAGCGGGATTTGCTGATCGTCTCCAGTCCCTCTTCAAAATTCTTGACGCGCATCACGCTGAGCACAGGGGCAAAAATTTCATCGCGGACGATGACCATTTCCGCATCTGCTTTATCGAAGATCGTCGGCCCGAGGAAATAGCCATCCGGCTGCGCTTTGGCATCTTCCCGCCCGTCGCGGACCAGCTCGGCGCCGGCAGCAAGCCCCTGCTCGATGAAGCCGTGCACTTTTTCCAGATGGGATGGACGGATCACTGGACCCAGATCGACTCCTTCTTCCAGCCCATTGCCCATCTTCAGTGCGTTGGACTCGGCGATCAGATGCTGGATCAGCTCGTCGGCGATCTCCTCGACCGCTACGACCGCGCTGGCGGCCATGCACCGCTCGCCGGCACAGCCAAATGCGGAGCTGACGATGGTTTTGGCAGCGCGCTGCAGGTTGGTGTCCGGCATGACGAGATGATGGTTTTTCGCGCCAGCCAGCGCTTGTACCCGCTTGCCATGCGCTGCTGCCGTCTTGTAGACGTACTCCGCGACCGGCTGGGAACCGACGAAGGAAATGGCTTTCACATCCGGATGCTCCAGCAGTCCATTGACCACGTCATGGGCGCCGTTAACCACATTGAACACGCCGTCCGGCAGCCCTGCTTCCTTCAGCAGCTCGGCGATGCGGATCGAAGAGAGCGGGGTGCGCTCCGAAGGCTTGAGGACAAAGGTATTCCCTGCCGTAATCGCGATCGGGTACATCCACATCGGCACCATCAGCGGGAAGTTGAACGGGGTGATGCCGCCGACCACACCGAGCGGGAAGCGGATGACTTGACAGTCGATGTTTTGCGCGATGTTCGGCAAGGTCTCGCCCATCAACAGGGTTGGCATTCCTGCCGCGAATTCGACCATCTCGACAGCGCGCAGCAGCTCTGCGTGAGCCTCGGCCAGATTTTTTCCGTTCTCCAAGGTGATCATTTGCGCCAGTTCATCTTGATGCTGCCAAAGCAAGTGTTGGAAGCGGAACATGATCCGGGCGCGATCCACGGCGGGCGTCTTGCTCCATGCGGGAAAAGCAGCCTTGGCCGCCTGAACAGCCTTGTCCACGTCTTCTTTCGTCGAGAGCGGCACGCGGGACAGCAGGTCGCCAGTGGCCGGATTGGGGATGTCCTCATAGCGGTCGGAGGCGGATTCGACCCACTCGCCAGCGATGTAGTTTTTCAGTGTGGGACCAACAGTTGTCATGCTCATAACACCTTCAGCTCCTTTGCGAACCTTGATTGATAATTCCATCTTATCTGAACATTCCATCCCTCTTCACTAGACAAACTGACAGGAGTTCGCTAGTATTCATGTTACATACTGTCTATAAGGAGGGCGTAAATGAACAAAGAATGGCGCTTGACCGTGGCAGATGTCGTGAAGCGGCCGCTGTTTCAGCACGCGGTGGTGGTAGCGGGCAGCCGCGGATTATCCCGTGCCGTCCGCTGGGTGCATGTGCTGGAAGCCGCCCATACCGTCCAGTACTTGAACGGCGAAGAGCTGATTCTGTCCACCGGTCTGGGATTTGGCGAGGCAAAGGAAAAACGGCTGGCCTACCTCTCCGAGCTGATATCGCGAAAAGCCGTCGGACTATGTATCGAGCTGGGCGATTATATCCCCTCTGTACCAGAAGATATGCTGGAGCTGGCAAATCATCACGACTTTCCTCTCATCGTCTTTACCAAGCCCGTTCGATTTGTGAATATCACCCAGGATTTGCACGAGCTCTTGATCAATCGCCAGATGCAGGCGCTGCGCAACCTGGAGAGCTACTCCCGCAGCCTGCAGCAGCTCAGTCTGCAGGCACAGGGGATACCCAAGCTCCTGCAGCATTTTCAATCAAACGTGCACACACAAGTGTTCTTCTTTCCGCTAGACGGCCACCCGCTCTATGTGCCGCTCTTGCCGCAGGCGGTGCAAAGCGAGATGTCCAGCCTCATCCGCTCCGTGCTGCCGCAGGCGGGTGAGATGGATGTGCAAAGCGGCGTCATCGCCCTCTCAGACAAAAAGAAGCTGGTCTACCATCCGATCACAGGCATGGGTCATCTGCTCGCCTACGTCGGACTGATCCTGTTCGACCGGGACCCCGATGAATACCTGCTGCTGACCCTCGACTACACCGTCAGCGCCATGGCCCAAATCCTGATGCGCAAGATGTTTGCCGAAGAACAGATGCTCGCCGCAGAAAATCGGCTCTTTGACGATTTGATCGCAAACCGGACGCTCCCCGAAGAGCAGATCCGCTCGCTACTCGGATTGACCGGAAAAGGAAAGACGCCGACGTACCATTCCATGATCCTCTCCCTGCATCGGGGCATGGAGGACGCCTCTTCTCCCCTGCCGCCGCATGAATTGACGGGGGTATTCCGCTCCCTTTTGACCAGGCTGGGATTCCGCCCCTTTATCCGTTGTCTCGGGAACCGTTTTTATCTGCTCTTGATCAGTCCGACCCACCCGAGCGATATCCGAAAAAATCTGGACAAAGCGATGTCGGAGATGAAGCGGGTATGCCGACAGGCCATGGGCCCCGAAACGGAGGTATTCTTTGGCGTCAGCAGACCTGGGGAACAACTGTCGGATGCCGGGAAGCATCTGGCCGAATCTGAGCAGGCGCTCATCTTTCAGCGTGACACCGACAGCCCGTACTTCTCGGAGCTGGGCCTCTTTCGTCTGCTGTTCCACGTCCCGCAGGAGCCGGTTCTCACCCATTTCATCCATGATTATCTCGGTCCGCTCCTCCGCTATGATGCGGAAAACAACACGCAGCTGGTCAAAACGCTGCGGGTCTATCTGGACAATCACCTCTCCAAGCAGGATACTGCGGACAAGCTGTTTATCCACCGGCAAACCCTCTACCACCGTCTGGAAAAAATAGAGGAATGCCTGGGCGTGGAATTGTCTCAGCCAGATAAGCGGCTCTGCCTGGAAATCGCCTTGCGCGCTTACGAGTGGAAGCACGGCATCACGGGCAGCGGCCTGGCAAACGGATTGCATGAAAAAAAGGCGCAACCATCTCGTTAGAAGATGGATGGCGCCTTCTTGTTTGGCCGTACCTATTCGTCCGGGTAATTGACTTCCATGCGATAGGTCGTATCATACCCTTTGTCCAGTTGAATCTTGATCTGGTAAGTCCCCGCATCTGGCAAGGGCAGCGCGATCGTTTTGCCCTTTTTCAATTTGGAGACGACCGCAATCGGCATCCCGCTGTCGTCGTAGAGCGTCAGACTGAGGGTCGCGCCGCCCCTCCAGGTCGTATTTACCCGCAGTCTTCCCTCGCTCTTGGCCTCGATGGTGTGCCAGTCGGATCGATTGACGCTCCTGTCCGTCTCCAGACTGCCTTTCAACACGTGCGACCCTTGCGCTTCCCGGGTGATCTTTCCCGATGTAGCGATGGCGTACGGCTGCGGCCCGTGCGGAATGTTATGAGCCTTTACCCTGACCGTATAGGTGCCCCAGTCCGGTTCTGGAATCCATACCTGCTCGACATTGTTCAGATTGTCTACCTCATCGTCGTACGGGTAGCGGAAAAAGTCGTTGCCGTTGTACGTCTGCCCGTCCGGTGCGGTGACCGTCAGATTCAGGTCGTTTACCAGCGCGCGATTCGCAGCGAGCGAAGGCGGATGATCGGTCCAGGCCAGCGTAATGGCAAGCGGCTTGGAGCGGTCCTTTACCTCCACCGTATAGGTCGCTCCCTCGCCGGTCAGGAGTCCTTCTTTTTCATCGACAAAATCGGTCTCGATGGCAGCGCGCAGATTGGCCCGTCCAAAGCCCTGCATGCGCATGTCCTCGTCCAGGTCGTCTGCGCCGCTGATCAGCATCGCTTTGATCAATGCCGCGCTGGGATCGTCGTAGTCCAGATCTTCCCGGAGAAATTGCCGGATCTGCGCCACGCCGCCGGCGAGCAGCGGCGTCGCCATGCTTGTCCCGCTGTTGTACGCGTACTCATCGTCCAGCACCTGAAGATAGGCGTCCTCGTCGGGCACCAAGGAACGCGCTGACAGGATATAGCTGCCCGGCGCCACGAGATCGGGCTTCAAGCGTCCGTCAATCGTCGGACCCCTGCTGCTGAAATCAGCGACTGCATCAGGATCGTCCGCTTCCTCGCCGCCTATGCGGGGGCGATCATTCTCGGTAGCGCCCACCGCAATCACATTTTTGGCTGTCGCCGGGCTGCCGATCGTTTCGTACCCTTCGTAGCCCGCATTTCCAGCGGCAACCAGCGCTGTCATGTCCTTGTGTTCCCACAGGAACTGATCGAATAGATAGGAATCCAGCCCGTAATCGCCAAAATCGTCCGCCCCCCAGGAATTGGAATGGATCCGGGCTCCGTCCTCATAGGCTTGGCTCATAATCTCCCGCGGGTCGCCTACCAGCTCCCCCTCTTCGTTCATCATGGAGTGGAATACCAGCTTGGCTTCGGGTGCGGTTCCTTGGTAGCGACCGCGCGATGCCTTGCCGGTACCGAGCGCCGACGCCGTTACATGCGTCCCGTGGCCATCGAGATCGCTGGCGTCGCCTTTGCGGCCGATCGCATACAGGCTCAGGACCTGGCCGGCCAAATCGGGATGGATGTCCTCCGCGTCCCCTCTGTCCAGTCCGCTGTCGGCGATGCCGATGATTTGTCCCCGCCCGGTGTAACCGGTCCGCTCCAGTTCGTCCGCCTTTATGATATCCGCTGCCCGGTCATTATGCAGCTTCCTTTTGCTCACCGGCAGCACGGCGATCACGTCCTCGGACTGGATCACTTCTTCCAGCCCTTGTCCGCTGATCCTGGCGACCGAAATATGTTTTGCTATTTTCAGCGGTTCCACATCGCCGCTCAGCTCGTCCTTGGCGATTCGACTGACGGTCCGGCGCATGTCTACCCGTTTGTCAAAACCGACAACAGCTACCTCGACCTCTCTGTTGGTGCCGAGTGACTTGCGAAGCTGTGGCGCTACCTTGGACACCGGGTAGAAAGGGACGATGTCCTTCACAAAGTCCAGACGCTTTACCTTCCTCAGATCGCCCCGGTCCGGCAATTTTGCCACAAATGAATAATCAGGCAAATAATCGCCCAGTTTGATCCCGAAGGATTCGACTTCATCCTTCCATTCCTGTTGGATCGGACCCTCGAAGCGAATGACGTAGAGGCTCGTCTGGCCCGACCGCTTCGCTTGGGCTTTCAGCGACAGCTCTTCGCTGGCTTCGATTTCCAGGTCGCCTTTTCTCTCTCCGTAATGCTTGGCCCCCGCCTGATATTGACCAGCTGCCAGGGACAGCATGATCGTCGCAGACAGAGCGGCAATCCACTTCTTTCTCAATGAAAAATCCCCCTCGTTTCTGTGTGGAATAACCATGTTCATTATAGCAGTGGATTGTTAGATATTGGTGAAGTTTTTTGAAAGATTTTCCTTTTTGGAATCGAGGGTTCATTGAGATCATGGCACCAATCGTGTCATGCATTCGTTCAGACCAGATGACAAGCCACAAAGTGGTTATTCCCCGCATCGCGGTATTCGGGCACCTGTTGACCGCAGATTTCCGCAGCCATCGGGCAACGGGTATGAAATTTGCATCCGCTGGGCGGGTTTGCCGGGCTGGGAATGTCGCCCTTCAGCAGGATGCGCTCCCGGACTGCCGTCGGATCCGGGATCGGCACAGCGGACAAGAGAGCTTTTGTGTAAGGGTGCAGCGGGTTTTGAAAAAGCTCTTCCCGCGAGGCCATTTCTACGATCGAGCCGAGGTACATGACGGCCACGGACGTGCATATATGTTCCACGACGCTCAGGTCGTGGGAGATGAACAGGTAGGTCAGATTGGACTCTTGCTGCAAGTCGGACAAGAGATTGATGATCTGGGCCTGGATCGAGACATCCAGCGCGGAGACGGGTTCATCCAGCACGATAAAATCCGGCTGCAGGATCAGGGCGCGGGCAATTCCGATGCGTTGCCGCTGCCCTCCGGAAAACTCGTGCGGATACCGGTCGTAGTGGTAGGGAGCCAGTCCGCAGATGCGGAGCACCTCCATCACGCGCTCGCGAATCTCTTTGGGCGAGCAGAGCCCGTGGTCGACGACCGCTTCGCCGATCGATTCGCCCACCTTCACCCGCGGATTCAGCGAACTGAACGGATCCTGAAAAACGAGCTGCATCTTCGGCCGCAGGCTGCGCAATTCCTTTTTGCCGAGCTGATGAATATCCTGCCCTTTGTACAGGACGGTGCCGTCGGTCTTGTCGTACAGCCGAATGATCGTCCGTCCAACCGTGCTCTTGCCGCAGCCCGATTCGCCGACCAGCCCCAGCGTCTCTCCGCGAATGATGGTAAAGCTGATCTGGTCCACAGCCTTCACATGACCGATCGTTCTCTTCAATACACCGGTGCGGATCGGAAAATACTTTTTCAGGTCTTTCACTTCCAGGATGACGTCACTCATCTCGCTCCCTCGCCTTCGTACAGCCAGCATGCCACTTTCCTGTCTGCGCCGTCCGCCATGAGCCGCGGCTGCTTGACCGTGCAGATGTCCATCCGGTGCTCGCAGCGTTCGCTGTAGTGGCAATTCTCACCGAGTCCGATCGGATTGGGAACCTGGCCGGGTATCGTAAACAAGCGCTCCTTGCGTTGACCGATGATCGGTTTGGCGAGCAGCAATCCCTTGGTATACGGATGGCGCGGATTTTTGAAGATTTCGACCACGGGACCTTGCTCGATGACTCTCCCCGCATACATCACGATCACGTAATCCGCCATCTCCGCAACGACTCCCAAATCGTGCGTGATCAGCATCAGCGACATGTTTCGCTCCCTTTTCAAGGTCCGCAAGAGATCGAGTATCTGCGCCTGAATCGTCACGTCGAGCGCAGTGGTCGGCTCGTCGGCAATCAGCAGTTTCGGGTCGCAGCAAAGCGAAATGGCAATCATGATCCGCTGCCTCATCCCCCCGCTCAATTCATGAGGGTAGCTGTCGATAATGTCGCTGGCACGGGAAATTCCCACTTGCTCAATCAACTGGATTGCCTTTTTCCTCGCTTCCTGTTTGGAGAGAAATTTATGTTCCATCAATGGTTCCATGATCTGGTCCCCCACCGTCAAGACGGGGTTCAGCGAAGTCATCGGCTCCTGGAAAATCATCGCGATCTCATTGCCGCGGATCATCCGCATCTCCGACTCCCTCAGCTTCAGCAGATCGCGTCCCTCAAACCAGATTTCGCCGCTTTCGATCTTACCCGGAGGCGAAGCGATCAAGCGCATCATCGACAGGGCCGTGATGCTTTTGCCGCAGCCCGATTCGCCGACGATGCAGACGGTTTCGCCGGAGCGGATCGAAAAACTGACGTCATTGACAGCCTGGACCACGCCAGCCTCTGTATAAAAATAGGTGCGCAAATTGCGAAAATCTACGAGTGTCTCTGCCATATCCAGCTTCTCCTATCTTTTCTGTTTGGGATCGAGAGCGTCGCGCAAGCCATCCCCGATAAAGTTGATGGAAACGACCGTCAGCAGAATACATATCCCGGGGGGAAGCCACAGCCAGGGTCTGTTCTGGAAATCAATCATATTGTTGGCGGCCGAGATCATCTGTCCCCACGACGGTGTTGGCGGCACTACGCCCAGCCCCAGAAAGCTCAGGGTGGATTCGAGCAGGATGGCGTTGGCCACACCCAGCGTCGCCGCCACGATGATGATCGGGACGGTATTGGGCAGCAAATGTCTGAATATTTTCCGTCTGTCGCGCAAGCCGAGGACTTCATTCGCCAGCATGAACTCCCGCTCTTTGAGACTGAGCACCTGACTGCGTACCAGACGGGAAAGACTCATCCAGGCGATCATCCCGACGATAAACATCACGAGATAGATCCGCTTGTCCGGCGGGAACTTCAAATCAGACAGAATCGCCCCGATCGCCACCAAAATAGGCAAAGTGGGGATCGCGTAGAGGATATCGGCAAAGCGCATGATGAGCGCATCGACGAAGCCTCCGTAGTAGCCTGCGACGGACCCCAGCGTGCCGCCGATGATGACGATGATCGAGGCGGCGACGAGCCCCACGAGAAGAGACACTCTGCCCGCTTCCATCGTCCTGAGCAGAACATCCCGTCCCAGTTTGTCTGTCCCCAGCCAATGCTCGGCACTGGGGGGCTGGTTCGCATTGCGGACGGAAATTTTGGCATCGGCATGCGGGGAAAAGAAAGGACCGACGAATGAGAACAAGAACATCAACGCCAGGACGATGAAGCCTGTCACGGCCATTTTGTTCCGGAACAAACGGCGAAACGCACTTCTCCAAGGGGAGTCAGAAACGACTTTTGTTTTCTGAACAGGTATTTGAATATCTGCGAGATTCTGGCTCACATTGTATCCCCCCTATCGATTCCGCACGCGCGGGTCGGCTACCCCGTAGAGCAGATCCGCCACGATATTGGCGACGATCGTCAGCACGACCAGCAGCATCGTAAAGCCCATGAGCAGCGGGTAATCACGCAGAAAAATGCCGTCCAGCACCACGCGGCCAATCCCCGGCCAGTTGAATATCTTCTCCGTGATAATGGCGCCGGAAAACAGTCCGGGAATCTCCAGCGCAAACAGGGTAATCAGCGGCAGCAGAGCGTTGCGGAGGGCATGCTTGAAAATCACAACCCGCTCCTTTAACCCCTTGGCGCGCGCCGTCCTCACATAGTCCTGTCTGATCACTTCCAGCATATTGGTGCGGACATAGCGGGTTACCGAGCCGATATTCAGCATGGTCAGGACAATCACCGGAAGCGCGAGATGCTTGGCTACATCCCAGAGGTCTGCCCAACCGGACAGCGTGCTCCCCGTACTGCGCATCCCCCCGAGAGGAAAGATCTGATAGTCGACCGCGAGAAATTTGAGCATCAGCAAGCCGAGAAAGAAGGACGGGAACGACATGGCGATAAAGACCAGGAGCGTCACCCCCGAATCGAACAGCGAATACTGTTTCAGCGCGGCGAAAATGCCGACCACGGAAGCGATCGTCCACTGGATAATCAGCACGATGATGGCGATCAAAAACGAGTTCCACATAAACGTCTCGATGACGCTCGTCACCGGCTGCCGATGAAGCACCGATTCGCCAAAATTGCCTGTCACCAGATTGCCCATCCAGGTCAGATACTGCTTGTAGAGCGGTTGGTCCAGTCCGTGCAAAGCCCTGATCTCATCGATCCTCTCCTGCGTCATATTGGGATCGGCTCCTGACATGGAAGTGACAAAATCGCCGGGAGCCAGGGTAAAGACGAGAAAAACGAGAATCGATGCACCGATGAGGGTCGGGATGCTTTGCAAGAGTCTCCGGATAAGCAGCTGCTTCATGTTTTCCTCCCCTTTTATACAAGCAATATGCTCAGCCTGTCGCCGAGCATATTGCCGATCGATGCGTTATGCAAAATCGTTAGTTAATTTGTACGCCATGAAGCGTTTCAGAGAAGTATTTATACGGAGAAATCACGAAACCGGAAAGTCTGGCGCTGATGGTATTCAGATTGTAGCGCTGGTACATGAAGATAACCGGCACATCGTCGTTCAGGATTTGATAGACTTCCTGGTAAATTGCCTTTCGTTTGGATTGGTCAAACTCTTTCAGGCCCTCCATGATCAATTCGTCCACCTTGGGATTGGAGTACCCGTCCTTGTTGGATCCGCCATTGGTGTGGAACAGGCTGTACGGATCGGGGTCCACACTCAGGCCGACCGCGAGAAACGCCATCTCGTGCTCGCCTTTGTTGCGCTTTTCTACGACAGCGTTAAACTCCAGCTGCTCCGGAATAAACTCGATGCCCAATTCTTTGTAGTTCTCCACCGCAATCGGAATCAAGGCATCGTTCACCTCGTTTGGCGTAGAGGCGGAGAATTGAATGGTGAATTTTTTCCCATCCTTGTAGCGATAGCCGTCGCTCTCCAGTTTCCAACCGGCTTCATCGAGCAGCTGCTTTGCTTTTTCCAGGTTGTATTCGTATTTGGTAATCTTCGATTCATCCGGATAGCTCCAGGAGAGCTTGGACTGCGGCACGTCGATCACATTGGCGTAGCCTTGCGAATAGGCGTAGACCACTTCTTCCCGGTTCAGACCGTACATCAGCGCCTGTCTGACCCGTTTATCCTGAAATTTCGGATTTTTGTGATTAACGGCGATGTAGCCGTACCCGTTGTTGAGCAGCATGTCGAGATCGACGAAGCCGAGCTCTTTTAACGCTTCCACGTTGTCCGCGTTGACGGAGATGCTCGAGTCGAAGTCGGTGACGCCCGTCTTCAAGCTCTGAATCTGCGTTTCTTGCGTCGTGGTTTTGAAAATCAGGTTTTTAACCTTGGGGGCCCCTTTCCAGTAGTTCTCATTGGCGACGAGGCGCACTTCCTGTCCGGGAATGTATTCTTTCAGGATGTAAGGGCCGCTGCCTACCGGCTTTTGATGCAGGCTCTTGATGTAGTCCAGTTTCCCTTTGGCAAAATCCTTGCCGTAAATATGCTTCGGCAGGACAAAGATATTGGCGCCAATTTCAATCAGCGTGGTGGCATTGGCCTCTTCGACCTCTACCTGCAGGGTGTGCTGATCGATCACCTTTACCCCTTCGATGCTGGTGGCGTCCCCTTTTTTGTATGCTTCTCCGCCCTTGATTTTGGCCAGCGAGAGATTGGAGCGGCCGTCATAGGTCGGATCCAGCAGCACATGGTAGGCAAAAGCAACGTCCTCTGCCGTTACAGGCTTTCCATCCGAGAACGTTGCCCGCTTGTCGATGTGGAAGGTGTAGGTCAGGCCATCATTGGAAATCTCCCACTTCTCCGCCAGACCGGGAATAAGAGAGGCATCCTTGTCTACGGACACGAGGCGTTCGATCATGGATTCTATGACATAACGGTCATAGGCACTGTTATAGAACCAGTAGTTGAATATGCCTTGCGGGTCTGTAATCCCAAGTACCATCGTGTCGGTCCGGGTCTTTGCCGCTTCCGGCACTTTGGATGGATCTGTCGCCTTTATATAACCGAGCTCGGGCATCTCGTTTTGTTCCTCTGGAGTTGTATTTTGCTCGGTCTGGTTCGGCTGGGCTTGTATATTGTCATTTATAAAGAAAATCTTTTTTTGATAAAGATTTATGGATAAAAAGAAAACATCCCACTGAATCAATCAGCGGGACGTTTGGTCTAATATTGAACAGCGGAGGCAGTCATTTCGACTCAGTCAAGCCGAAGTCACGCCGAAGTCACGCATTCTCCTCGTTTGCCGTATGACGCTTTTCGGGCTGCTCATCGGCGGACAAGTCTGCGAACAGCGGTGCAAAGTCCTCCCACTCCAGGCTGCTGAGCTGCTCCCGGCTCCAAGCGGAAGGAGGCTGGGACGTCAAGCGGATAGCCTGGTTTTGCATCGCCTCCTGCAGCAGATTCTGGACGAGGCGTCCATTTCCATGTAAGAGGTGCCGGATGGCGGCCTTGCGCAGAGAGAGGCGGAGCTGTGCTTCTGCCTGTCCGCCCAAGATATACCCATGCTTTTGGAGCGCGTGGATGAGCATCAGCAGCAATTCATCGGCCGTGTAGTCAGGAAAATAAATATACTTTTTAAAACGGGAAGAAAGTCCCGGATTGCTTGCCATAAATCTGCTCATTTCCGCCGGGTAACCCGCGAGGACGACGACCAGATTTTCTCCATGCCTGGTCATCTCTTCCACGAGCGTATGGATCGCCTCTTGGCCGAAATCCCGCTCGCCTCCTTCGGCGAGCGCGTACGCTTCATCGATGAACAGGACGCCGCCCAAGGCTTCTTGTATTTTGCGCCGGGTGAGCGCGGCCGTCTGCCCGACATATCCAGCCACCAGATCTGCCCGTCCCACCGACACCAGATGTCCCCTTTTGAGATAGCCGATCTCTTTTAACAAGGCAGCGTACAAGCCGGCCACCGTGGTTTTGCCGGTACCCGGATTTCCCGTGAAGACGGCATGCAGCTCAATCGGAACAGCGGGCAGGCCCAGCTCGTTTCGCCTCCGCTGCACGGAGACAAACGCCGCGATTTTTTCCAGCTCGGTCTTTACCTCTTCCAGCCCGATCATCTCGGCTAGCTGCTGCTTTGCACTTCGAGACTCCTCCGCCTTTTGTCTCGGCAGGACATCCTCGGGAGACAGGAGGGTGAAGTCATGCCAGTGAAGTTCAGTCTGGTCGTCCAGCTCTCTGCCCTTGGCAAAGATGGCATCCAACACGATATTTTGCACGGTGCGGGCATTGCCAAAGGTGTGATCCACCTGTGCCTGTTCAATTCTCGCTCGCAAGGCATAGCGGGCTTGCGGCGTCAAGGCGAAATCATTGCGTGCGGCTACCTGCTCCGCGATCTGCAGCAGCTCATCTGCCTGGTAGTCCGGCAGCAGAAAATGTCCAGTTTCCGGAAAACGGCTGCGAAGTCCGGGATTGGCGTACAAAAACTGTCTCATCTCCTCGGGATAGCCCGCCAGCATAACCACAAACCGGCCCGCATACTCCCCGCCCGTCATCGCCGCCACCAACGTATCGATGGCCGCTTGGCCGTAATCCGCTCCAGAGCTGTCTGCCCGCTTCAAGCTATAGGCCTCGTCGATGAACAGGACGCCTCCCTCGGCGCGCCGAACAGCCTCCATTACTTTCTGCTCGGTTTGTCCGACGTAGGCTCCGACCAGATGGGAGCGGTCCACTTCCACTACTTCGCCCCGCTCCAGAAAGCCCAGCTCGTGATAGAGCCGCGCGATCAGCCGTGCCAGCGTCGTTTTTCCTGTGCCGGGGTTCCCCATCAGCACCAGGTGCAGCGGCAGCTGGTCGCGCATCTGCCAGCCTTTTTCCTCTCGCAATTGGCGATAGCGGAGGAATTTGGCGAGAGAACGGACGCGCTCCTTGATCTCCTCCAACCCGATCAGCGACTCCAGTTCATCCAGAGCCGAGAGGGAACCTGCCGGCTTTTCTCCCTCCTCGCCTCTCTCGTACTCATCCGCAAAAAGCTGCTCTATTTGCTCTTGCTGGACTTGCAATGTGCGGATTGCATCCTGGAGAGACGCCAGAGATTCTACCGAGTAAAACATCCCGTGCAGAGACTCGGCATATTCGCGAGCCCGATCCAGCAGCTCCCGGATCAGGATGGCTCTGTTTCGATACAATTCCTCCAGCGCCGCCATTTTCTCCGCTTGGGCCGATGCGCCGGCCGATTCCGCCGCCTCTTTTGCGGCAGCCGCCAGTCTTTGCCACTGGGCAAGTCCCCGCTCTTCCTGCTCGCCTGCCAGCTGCAGCAGCTCCAAATTTTTCCGGCGGCTCACAGCATTGTCCGTTTCGCGGATGAGTGGGTAATCTTGGCTGAACCGATGCTCTTTCAGCCGTTTTTCATACAAGCGCAGCAGCCATCCCCGCGCCAGTGCCAAGGCCGGATCCAGCGTGATCGCCCGGTTTAGCCACTCCTCGGCTAGCGTATGCCCGCCCGGCTTTTCCATTCTTTTGGCGGCAAGCAGGGTCAGAATGAGCGCCTCCGCCTCATCCATCGCATTCGGATTTTCTGTTTTGCGTCCGTCCTCAATCGATTGAAGCAGGGCAAACAGCTCCCCTTCGCTTACTTCCGCGATCACAGGAGGCTGCTCTCTCCATGCTCGAATGATTGTCCATCTATCCGTTCCATGTGTTTGTTGCTGCATGCAAGGTCCCTCTCCTATCCGTTCTTCCAGCATTCCATCCTGTTTTATCATATTTCGGAGTGGAAGAAAAGACAGGTTTGCTGCCAAAGTTTCATCCTTTGATTTTATTCGCACCATTCATTGGTACAGATGATGACAATAGAGAAGGACAGCCCTCTTGAGTAGAGCGGCTGCCCTGTTCGTTCCGCCTGTTACAGCTGGATATTCCCCATTTCCACGTCTGCCTGAAAATGGGCTTTTGCAGCTGGGAATACCTCTTCTTCCGTCTCAGCCGCAATTTTGAACATGGTGATCAGCTTGTCGCCGCTGCGCACCTGCACATTGTATTGAGCGTCGCCGTCATAGGTTGTGGCGAACTGATACTCTCTCCCGTTTACTTCCATGTATTGTTCCATCCTCGACACACCTCCCGCTATAGTGTGTCACTTTTTGCTTGCTGCCATGTATCGCCCAAGCCGTCACGCGCCTGTTTCGCGGCTCGGCCCGATGCTTGGGCCGGAGACTGACGGACGCGGCCGGCTCCCTGGGCTGAGAGTAACCGTGCAGACCCCTGCGATAACCATGCAGATGCCGACTCCCTGGATCCAGGTCATCTGCGCGCCGTACAACAGCACAGCGATCCAGCAGGCATTGATCGGCACCAGATTCATATAGATGCTGGCCTTGCTGGCACCGAGATGATGGACGCCCTGATTCCAGAGAAAGAAAGCCAGCACCGTCGCAAACAGCGTCATGTAGGCCATCTCTGCCCAGGCTTGGGCCGACAAATGGGGAACCTGCCGCCAACCATCTTCAAACAGCGACCAGAAAATCAGAAAAAATGAGCCGATTGCCGTCGTGACCGTGGTCGTAAGCAGCGGAGAGACGCCTTTCATGACGACTTTCCCCAGCAATCCATAGAGCACCCAGCAGAAGAGAGCGGCCAGAAACAACAGATCACCGGCATTCAGCGTAAACGAAGCCAGCGTCTCCCATGAACCGTTGATGATGACGAGAACCACGCCCGACAGGGAGAGCAGCAAGCCGAGGCCCAGCTTTCGGTTCCAGGCTTCCTTTAGGAACAAGACGGCTCCCAGCGTGATAAATACAGGGGAATTGGCCATAATCAGCGACCCGTTGATCGCCGAGGTATAGGACAGTCCGTAAAAGAAAAAGGCGTTGTACGCAAAGATGCCGGTCACGGCCATCAGGATGAGGCCGCGCCAGCGCTTCCGCAGCTCTGCCAGCTGCCATTCGCCCCTCAGCTGCGTGATGAAAATGAGCAGCAGGCTGGCCGCGCCAAACCGAAGCGCGGCGGCGGTAATGGGAGGAATCTCGGAAATCACATGCTGGGCAGCGCCAAACGCTCCGCCCCAAAAGAGGGGTACCGCGAACATCCAGACATACATGCCATAGCCCTTATTCATACGCCTATCCGTCATCACGCAGGATCTCCTTCTGTCTTCGGCTTCGTATCGGCAAACGTCTTTCTATCGCTTTGCACCAGGATCTGGTAAACCTCCCGCATGGGGCGGAGCCAATTTTCTTTCATGATCGCGGCCGCTTCCTGCGCCTCGCCTCTCTCCATCGCCTGAATCAATCGCTCATGCTCCTGGACGGACTCGGCTTTGATCCGGATCGGCTGCTGAAAGAAGAGGTATTTCATGCGCATGACATGCAGCTGAAGCAAGGAGGAAAACTGCGTGATGTAGGGATTGTCTGCGATTTCCAGAATAACGTCGTGAAACTGCTCATCTTTTTCCATCGCGGCAAACAGCTGTGCATCGGCGATGGCCGCACGGTAGCTCTCATTGAGTTCGCGCAGTTTCCGGATATGCGCGGCTGTGACATTAGGCGTAGCTTCCTCCGCTGCCAGCGCCTGCAGGGAGGCAAGCGGCGGATAGATTTTTGGCACATCTTCTTTGGTCAGCGTCGTCACGATGGTCTGGCGGCCAGGATACATCTCGACGAAGCCTTGCGACTGAAGCAGCTGCAGCGCTTCTCTGACCGGTGTGCGACTGATGCCGAGCGCATCCGAGAGCTCGGCATCGTACAGTTTTTCGCCGGGCTCCAGTGTGCCATCGATAATCCACCGCTGGATCTGTTGGAATGCCTTTTCTTTGGCCGACATGCGAACCGGCGACTGAAAATTCTTTGGGATGGGCATCTGATAGAACCACCTTTCTAAGTTGTCAGAAATATATCGCATACAGAGAAACATTGTCAAGATGCCGTCCGATGCCCATTCTTATGTAGAGATTGATCCCTCAAGAAAATGGAAGACACAGCAAAGCGGCCTTCGGACCCCTGGTTAGATCAGGATCGAAAAGGCCGCTTTTTTTCTTTTGTGCGGTGTTCTAGACGAGGACCAGTTCACTGCTCAGACCAAGCGTCCGGGCCGTGGAAGTTTGAATATCGTCCAGAAGTTCCGGATGATTCAAAAGTGACAAGCCATAGGAAGGGATCATTTCTTTGATTTTCGGTTCCCACGCTTGCAAATGTTCAGGGAAGCATCTGCTGATCACGTCAAGCATGACGGAAACGGCTGTAGACGCACCCGGCGAAGCGCCGAGCAGCGCGGCGATCGAGCCGTCCGCGGCACTGATGACTTCCGTACCAAACTGAAGCGTCCCTTTCCCGGCAGGAGTATCTTTGATTACCTGCACGCGTTGGCCCGCTACCACGATATCCCAATCCTCGCTTTTGGCGTTGGGGATAAACTCGCGCAATTCTTCCATGCGTTGGTCTTTCGACAGCATCACTTGCTGGATCAGGTACTTCGTCAAAGGAACGTTTTTGGCGCCTGCCGCCAGCATCGTGGTCACATTATCGGGTTTGACGGAGCATAACAAATCGAACATGGATCCGGTTTTTAAAAACTTGGGCGAGAAACCGGCAAACGGTCCAAAGAGCAGCATTTTTTTATTGTCGATAAAACGGGTGTCCAGATGCGGGACAGACATCGGCGGAGCGCCAACCTTGGCTTTTCCGTATACTTTTGCATGATGCTGCTCAATGACATCCGGATTGTTGCACACCATAAAGAGGCCGCTTACCGGGAAACCGCCAATATGCTTCCCTTCCGGAATGCCGGATTTTTGGAGCAACAGCAGGCTTCCTCCACCGCCGCCGATAAAGACGAATTTTGCCGAATGGCGTTCGACGGCACCGCTGTCTACGTTCCGCACTTTCAACTCCCACACGCCGTCGCTCGTCCGTTTCAGATCATCCACTTGATGTTTGTAGTGGATATCGACGCCTTTACGCTGCAGGTGGTCAAACAACATGCGTGTCAACGCGCCAAAGTTGACATCCGTACCCGAATCGATTTTTGTTGCCGCAATCGGTTCGTTCACGATACGGTCCTTCATAATAAGCGGAATCCATTCCATCAATTTTTTCGGATCATCGGAGAATTCCATCCCTTGAAACAGAGGGTTGGCGGACAGCGCTTCAAACCGTTTTTTCAAGAACGAAACATTTTGCTCTCCTTGCACAAAACTCAAATGAGGCAATGGTCTGATAAAGTCTTCGGGATTGCGGATCAGATTGCTGTTGACCAGGTACGACCAAAATTGCTTGGAGACCTGATACTCCTCATTAATTTTCAGCGCTTTGCTAATATCTACGGAGCCGTCCGGTTTTTCGACGGTGTAGTTAAGCTCGCACAATGCTGCATGCCCCGTACCGGCATTATTCCATTCGTTCGAACTTTCCTCTCCTGCGTTTGCGAGCTTCTCAAAAACTGTAATGTTCCAGTCCGGTACTAATTCTTTCAGCAGCGTTCCCAAAGTCGCACTCATAATTCCTGCACCAATTAAGATAACGTCTGTTTTGGATTGTCTGATGCTCATTTTTACCGTCCTACCTCGCTATTTAAAGAAAAGGTGCAGACGCTCCCATTGGCTTCACAATTAAGTCAGGGTGCGATTTCGCTACACACCTTTTCCGTTATAATAATAACCCTATATAGTGTAACACTATTATTTATAGATTAAAATATTAGGGATCAATTAAAAGCCGGTAATTTTCTGTAATAACATATGGTTGCGATGAGAAAGACGTTCACAAGCCTTGGGAATGCGCCTTCTCCCAAATGAACCCATTCTTTCCCCGTTCAGCAGCATCCCGCAGTAATTTATTTTCTAAAAATTATTTATATTTCATAAACTTTTGTTGCTGGAGAAACAGAAAATCCCTCCGGCATCAAACACCGGAGGGATGGTTGTCAAACTCGATTTCGATAGATCGAAACTGCCAAATATCAGCTGGGCACCGGCTCCGTGATAGAGTGATCGATCTTATCGGAGCGGCCTGCCCGGTTTTGCTACACCGGAGAGAACCGGGAAAGCACCGTCGATTGCCGCAGCTCGCTGCCGTCTGGAAAGCGGATGACGAGCGTGCCTTCCCCGTCGCTCTCCCCCGCCTCCCAACGGAAGCCAAAAGTCCGCGTCTCTCCTTCGGCCCCTTCCGGATACGCTGCCAGCATTCGGTTCACCGTCTCCGGCAAAATCGGAACGGCCACGCGCTGACCCTGTTCATCCGGGATGGACAGGAGCTTGGGGCTATCGGCAAAATACTGGACGGTATCCGCCAATAGAGATACCTGCAGACCCGTCAACTCTGACGCAAACGATTCAAACGTGACTCCCATCGCGATCAATCCTCTTCCTCTGATGAATCTTCAAACAAACTCGGCTGCACCAGTTCGTCTGCCGGAGCGGCCGACGGGTCCGCCTGTCCTTTGGGCTCGGCAGTCTGACCTTCTTCCTCGCCCGGCAACACGGTCTCGTACGCGACGCTGCGCACTTCCCCTTCTACCGCTGTTCTGCCGATGCCGCCCTGGTCCGTGATGCCGATCTGTTCGGTCTGTAGCTGCACCCACTCCTGTTTCCCCGTGTAGACATAGAGCGTCTCTTCGATGGCCAGCGCGACCAGCTGATGCGGATGTGTCTTCCGCTTGCGGATCAGCTGTACGCCCTTGCCTGCTCTGCCTTGCAGGGGTATGTCCGCGATGTGGGTCCGCTTGAGCACGCCTTCTGCCGTCAAAATGCTGAATGCCCGGGTGTCTTCTTCCTCCACAGGCTTCACGCCGACCACCGCATCGCCCGCCGAAAGCGAGATCGCCTTCACCCCGCTGGAGGCTCTGCCGGTCGGGCTCACTTCGCTCTTCAGGAAGCGGATGCCCATCCCGTCCTGCGTGACGACGAGAAACGCGCCTGCTTCGTCGGTCGCAAATGCTGCGACGTACTCATCCTCTTCCGACTTGAGCTTGGCCGCCACCAGAGCGCCGGAGCGGTTGGTCTCGTATTCGCTGAGCACGGTCTTTTTCACCAGGCCCATGCGGCTCATGTGGACGATTGTCAGAGGCTGCTGGAAATTCTCCACAATCGCAAAGCCTACGATCCGCTGGTGTTTTTCCAGCGGGATGACATTGACGAGAGCCGAACCGATGTCTTTCCACTTGTCATCCGGGATGGCGTGGACGAGTGTCGCAAAATACTTGCCGTCCTGGGTAAAAAAGAGGGCCGTATGCGACGTGTTGGTTTCGATAAAGTAGCGTACCCGGTCTCCCTCTTTTACCCCGCAGGTCTCGATCGTGCCGCCCATCGATTTGAACGAGCGCGGGCTGGTGCGCTTGATATAGCCCTCATTGGTCAAGGTGACGATGCAGTCTTCCGCATTGATCTGCATGGCGATGTCGACCTTGATTTCCTCGATCTCCCCTTGGATTTCCGTCAGGCGGGGCTCGGCATACTTTTTCTTGATCTCGCTGAGCTCGGCGGTAATCACCTGGATCAGCTTCTTCTCACTCGCGAGAATCGCGCTCAGCTCCGCAATCTCCTTGGCCAGCGCCTCCAGCTCTTTTTCCAGCTTGACGATGTCGAGGCGGGTCAGAGACGCGAGCTGAATGCTCAGAATCGCATCGGCCTGCGGGTCGGTGAACCCGTATTTTTCCATGATGTTCTTCTTGGCATCGGCCCGATCCTCCGAGTCCATGATCGTCTCGACGACCTGACGCAGGATGGATTTCGCCCGAATCAGCCCTTCTACCACATGCTCGCGCTTTTGTTTGCGGTCCAGATCGTACTGGGAGCGCCTCGTCACGACGTCCTTCTGGTGATCGATGTAGGCCGCGAGCAGCTGCTTCAGCCCCATTTGGCGGATGGTGCCCTCGTGGATCACGTTCATGTTGTAATTGTAGTAAATTTGCAAATCGGTGTTTTTGTACAGGTAATTGAGAATGGCCGTCTCATCGGCATCCTTTTTGATGTCGACGACGATGCGTACCTTCTTCTGCTCCGCTTCTTTGCGCCCGGTTTCGTCTCGGACGGCCAGGGCTCCTTCGATTTTCCGCTCCATCACCAGCTCGTCGATCTGCGCCACCAGCTTGGATTTGACCACATCGTACGGAATTTCGGAGATGACGATTTTCTTTACCTTGGCGCCCTTGGGCTCTTCGATATGCGTTCTCCCGCGGATGATAAATTGGCCGCGGCCCGTCTCGAAGGCCTTGCGGATCCCCGATAACCCTTGGACGATGCCGCCGGTGGGAAAGTCCGGCCCCTGGACATAATTCATCAGCTCGTCCAGGCTGATTTCCGGCTTTTTCATCATGGCGACGGTCGCGTCGATGACCTCCCCCAGGTTGTGTGTGGGAATATCTGTCGCAAATCCGACGGCAATCCCGGAGGCCCCGTTTACCAGGAGGTTGGGAAAACGGGAAGGCAGGACAGCCGGCTGCTCGGCCGAGTTATCGTAGTTGGGGATAAAGGTAACCGTGTCCTTTTCGATGTCGCGCAGCATTTCATTGGCCAGCGCGGACAAGCGGGATTCCGTATAGCGCATGGCCGCCGGCGGATCTGCATCGAGACTCCCGAAGTTGCCGTGCCCTTGGATCAAGGTCTGGCGCATTTTCCACCATTGGGCCATGCGAACCATCGTTTCGTAGATGGCGCTATCCCCGTGCGGATGGTAGGTCCCCATCACGTACCCCACGGTTTTTGCCGATTTCCGGTACGGCTTGTCATGGGTATTGCCTTCCTGGTACATGGCGTACAAAATGCGCCGCTGCACAGGCTTTAAGCCGTCGCGCGCATCGGGGATCGCCCGGGACAGGATGACCAGATTGGCATAGTCGCCGAATCGCTTGCCCATGATTTCCGCAAAGCTTTGTTCAATAATTTGATTGGACAGCATGCTTACTCATCCTCCCCCACTTCAAAGGTGACGTGACTCTCGATCCACTCTCGGCGGGGTGGAACCTTGTCTCCCATCAGGACGGTCACCAGTTTTTCGCAGTGGGCAAGGTCTTGCAGTTCGACTTTGATCAGCTTGCGGGTCTCCGGATTCATCGTCGTCTCCCAGAGCTGATCGGGATTCATCTCGCCCAATCCCTTGTAGCGCTGCACCTCTGCGCCGCGTCCGATCTTCTTCAGCGCCTGCTCCAGCTCATAGTCATTCCAGCAATAGATGCTCTCAGACTGTTTGCCGCGGCTCTCTTTTTTCACCTGATACAGCGGCGGCTGGGCGATGTAGAGGCGGCCGGAGGCGATCAGCGGCTGCATGTACCGGAAGAAAAAGGTGAGCAGCAGCGTCTGGATATGCGATCCGTCCACATCCGCGTCCGACATGATGATGATCTTGTCAAAAGCGCAGTTGTCGATGGAAAAATCCTCGCCGATGTCCGTCTCCAGCACTTCCAGAATGGTGCGGAACTCTTCGTTGGACAGGACATCGGAGAGCTTTGCTTTTTCTGTATTCAGCGGCTTCCCGCGGAGGCCAAAGATCGCCTGAAACTCGGAGTTGCGCGCTTGTTTGGCGGAACCGCCGGCGGAATCCCCTTCCACCAGGAACAGTTCGTTGCGGCGGGGGTCCTTGTATTGGGGCGGCGTGAACTTCTCCGAGATGGACTTGCGCTTCTTGGCGTTTTTGCTTTTCTTGTCGCCGCGCAGGGCTTCCTTCTGTTTGCGCAGCTCTTCCCGGATCTCGGCGGAGCGGATGGCCTTGTCAACCAGCAGCTTTCCGGTCTCCGGATTCTCTTCGAGGAAAAAGCCCAGCTTTTCCGAGACGATCTGCTCGACAATCGTCCGCGCTTCCTCATTGCCCAGCTTGTCCTTCGTCTGCGATTCAAACTGGACGTCTGCCATTTGCAGGGAGAGCACCCCGAGGAACCCCTCGCGCAGATCATTGCCCGTCAGATTGGCGTCTTTCTCCTTCAGATAGCCTTTTTTCCGGGCAAACTCGTTGAAAACCCGGGTGGTTCCGTTGCGGAAACCGGTGACATGCGTACCGCCATCCGTCGTGGGGATGGAGTTCACATAGGAGACCAGCGTTTCGGTATAGCCGTCGTTGTATTGAAAGGCGAGCTCGACGTACACATTGTCTTTCTCCCCTTCAAAGTAAACCACCGGGTGGAGCGTATTTTTGCCCTCATTCAGATAGGTGACATAAGACTTGAGGCCGTCTTCGAAGTAAAACTCTTCTTGCTTTTTCTCCGGGCCCCGTTCGTCAATCAGCACCATCCGCAGTTTTTTCAGGAGAAACGCCGTTTCGCGAAATCTGTCGCGAATCGTTTCGTAATCAAAGCGGGCGGAACCAAATATGGCTTCGTCCGGGAGAAAGCGGACAGTCGTCCCGGTCCGCTTCGTCTTCCCGACCACGTCCAGCCCCGTGACAGGCTTTCCGACATGCTCATTGCCTGCCTCATCGACGACGTAGGCGAACCGCTGCCGGTGAATCTGGCCGTCGCGGTGAATCTCCACTTCCAGCCACTCGGACAGCGCCACGACGACACTGGAGCCGACTCCGTGCAAACCGCCGCTCTTCTTGTATCCGCCGCCGCCGAATTTGCCTCCGGCATGCAGTGTGGTGAAAATGACTTCCGGCACGGGTCTGCCCGTTTTATGCAGACCGGTCGGGATTCCCCGGCCGTGGTCGACTACGCTGACACTGCCGTCTTTATGTAAGGTGACGATGATCGTATCGTTGAATCCGGCCAATGCCTCGTCCTTGGCATTGTCCACGATTTCCCACAGGAGATGGTGCAGCCCGCGGCTTCCCGTAGACCCAATGTACATCCCCGGCCGCTTGCGTACAGCGATCAACCCTTCTAGCACCTGAATATCGTCTTCGGTATATCGGAGTGTATCTGTTTCCTTCAATCGCTTTCTCCCCTCTGCTTCTTTCCCTTTCGGCTGAGACGCCGCACCCACCTCTTCCCGGCGTGCGCGAGCAACCGAAAAAAGCGAACACTTAATCGCTATTGTACCGTATGGAAACCATTGTATTCAATCTTTCCCTCTGTTTCGGGCAGAAAAGTCGTGAACGCCCCCTGGTTTCATGGAAAAGCCATCTCACGAAAAGTGCGAGATGGCTGGTGGTTCCGCATCGTATTACTGGAGCAGCCGCTCCATTTCTTCATCGTCAATCTCATAATTGGCATAGACGTTTTGCACGTCGTCATTTTCCTCGAAGGCTTCCATCATTTTCAGCATTTTGGCTGCGTCATCGCCGCTGATTTTCACGCTGTTCTGCGGCAGCCACTGCAGGGACGCATTGGCAAAGGTGTAGCCCTCCGCCTCCAAGGCGTGCTTGACCTGATCCAGCTCATGCGGATGGGTCAAAATCTCGTAGCTGTCCTCGTGCGTCACCATGTCCTCCGCACCGGCCTCGAGCGCCTGCATCAGGAGCGTGTCCTCGTCGACATCGAATTCTTCACGATCAATCGTGATCACACCTTTGCGGTCAAACATAAAGCTAACCGATCCCGTTTCTCCCAGGTTGCCGCCGCGTTTGTTGAAAATCGCACGGACGTCGGCAGCGGTACGATTACGGTTGTCCGTCAAGCATTCGACGATGACAGCCACGCCGCCAGGTCCGTATCCTTCGTAGCGGATCTCATCATAGTCGTCGGCATTGCCAGCATCGGTTGCCTTTTTGATGGCCCGCTCGATATTGTCCATGGGCATGCTGATGGCCCGGGCATTGGCAATAATGGCTTTCAGCTTCAAATTGGCGTTCGGATCAGGGCCGCCTTTTTTCGCCTCTACATAAATCTGTCTGGCAAATTTGACAAACTGATTGTTCTTCTTCTGGTCCGCTGCGCCTTTTTTCGCTGCAAATAATTTAAACTTGGGCATCACAAACTCTCCTCGTCACTGCGGAAATACCACTTTCTAGTCTAGCACTTGTGCGGAAGGCAGGTCAAAGAAAAAGCGAGGCAGGTGCGCAAAATTTATCCATGATGAACTTCTCTGCGGCAGGGAAAGCTACAAGCAGAATGACTACGAAGGCAAAAAGGGGGAGTTTCCTTGATCAGCGCAACGAAACCGTTCGTCAAGTTCCACCGCTATGACCAGGAGCTGGTCTCCGATATACAAGCCCTGAATTCCTCGGGGTATCACAAGGACGATATCTGGGTGCTCAAATGGAACCCGGACAAGAATCACTCCAACCAGCGGGACAACTACTACAAATACAGCACCCATTTTGAGAGCGCTGTCGGCCATATTGACAGCAAGGCCCATTTTTTTGACAACGGCGGAGAGGAATTGCGCACACGCCTGGAAAAGCTCGGTCTGACCAAGGATGAAGCTTCCGCCCTCGTCCGCGAGCTGCAGGAAACAGACTACACCTGCCTCCTCGTGGTTCGCGATTTGAAGGACAATATTATCAAGATGAACGACTAGCAGCCCATCGAAGCGTCTTCGCCATACGCACGAAGATCGAGTAGGAGGGGGTGACTAACCCCCGTCCTCTCACACCACCGTACGTACCGTCCGGTATACGGCGGTTCATCAAGCTTGACGAAGTTTGAAATATCGCTGTACCAAACTCAACAGCCCTTGTTGTTGCCAGTAGGCGACGCCAAGGGCTTTGTGCATATGCGGAGTTTTCGTTGTCCGCCATGCCCCCTTGCGGGTGTTTGCAATTTCCAGTGCTTTATTATGGGAGAGACCTAGCGAACGAAGTTCGCGATATCGCGTTCGAACTCGTTTCCATTGCGTCCACAGACAGAGCCGGAGCCTTCGGCGAATCCATTCCTCTATTCGCAACAGGTGCTTTTTCGCCTCGGCCAACGCAAAATACCCAATCCATCCCATAAGGTATTGGTTGAGTTTCCGGATTCTCTCCTGCATGGAAATGCTCCAATGAGGGTTAGTCAGTTGACGAATCCGTTCTTTCAACCGGGTAATCGATTTGGGATGTAGCCGTATTCGCGCCTCTTTTCCTGGAACAAAACTAAATCCAAGAAACTTTCGCTTGTACGGCTGATCCACCGCACTTTTCTGTTGATTTACCTTGAGTTTAAGTACCCTGGTCAGGTATCGCTCCACACTCTCCTTTACCCGTTGCCCCGCGCGTTTCGTGCGTACATAGATATTGCAATCGTCCGCATAACGGCAGAAACGGTGCCCCCTCTTTTCCAACTCCTTATCCAAGTCATCCAGTAGAATATTGGCCAAGAGCGGACTTAAAGGGCCACCTTGCGGTGTGCCCTCCTCCGTTGTGACGCACACCCCGTTGACCATCACCCCGGATTGCAGGTAAGCACGGATCAGTTTCAGGAGACGCTTGTCCTTCACCTTCCGTGCTACACGACTCATCAAGATGTCGTGGTTCACTCGATCAAAGAACTTCTCCAAGTCGATGTCGACCACGTACCGGTATCCTTCCTCAATGAACTGCTTCGCCTTTCGCACGGCGTCGTGGGCACGACGTCCTGGGCGAAAACCGAAACTGGAGTTGGAGAAATCCGAGTCAAAGACGGGAGTCAATACTTGCAGGATAGCCTGCTGGATCAGGCGATCCACCACAGTAGGGATACCTAGTAGCCGCACTCCTCCGTCAGGTTTCGGGATTTCGACCCTGCGGACAGGAGATGGTCTATAAGTTCCCGCCTCGATCTGCGACCGAATGGTCGCCCAGTGCTCGCGAAGGTAGTCGCGCAGTTGTTCGGTTGTAACACCGTCGATTCCCGGAGCGCCCTTGTTGCCTTCGACCCGTTTGAGGGCAGCCGTGAGGTTCTCCCGTGACAGAACCTTCTCCAGCAGATCCATAACGATACTCCTCTCTCCGCACACATGTCACCAGTCTTGCCGTACAATGCTCAGCCCTTCTCTGTACCCTCGGGGCTTCACCCCTGCTATCCAGAGGAAGTTCCAAACTGGATTTCTGCTTCGCTGCATCGTATCGAAAGGAGTTGGGAACATGTGTTGACTTGATGTTCAGCCCTTCCCCACCGGGTGTCCCCGATTGGGTACTATGGCCTCTGCTGACTTCTGCATGTTCAGCGCCTCCTCACGGAGGCGGTTGCCAACAGCAGTAGGCATTCCATGCAGACCTCCCCGGGTAAGAGCGGTAACTTTCATCCCATGTACCTGCCCGATATACTGCTATACCCCTTGGCTGTATAGGGCTTTACCTTGTTGCGCAGGCTCACCCGAGTACAGCAGCCTCGAATCGGGTTTGTGTACCTCAGGTCGGGACTTTGCCGCCGGCTTCCTTCAGATTCCGCCTCACGGCGGACACCCTTGCCTTGAGCTAACGGTTGGTACAGCCAACCCCCGTTCAGGACTTTCACCCTATAGCTACCGCCCATGCCGGGCGCACACAAAGTAAAACCGCTGGCATCGCGCGCAGCGGTTTTTCACATTTTGAAGGATGGGACTAGTCCTTTTCGATCAATTCGATGCCTTCCAAGACCTCGTTCAGCTTGGCGTATACGGCACCTTCCTCGTCCTCTTCAAGCGGCACCATTTCACCGCCGTCTAACTGAAATACGAAAATGTCGACTTCCTCTTCGAGGTCCTCGTCGCCGTCCTCGTCTTCCACTGCCTCTGTCAGGGCAATATACTGTTTGCCATTTTGGTCAAACATCGCGATGACCTCAAAATCGCCCAACGGTTCGCCATTCTCATCGTCCAGCGTGATGATATCGCCCAATTCCAGATCTTTTTCTTCAGTGGTCAATGTGTTCACGTCCTTATGTTAAATTGACTGCCTACTTCCTCATCATACCGTTTTTTTCCTCGGGAAGCAAACAGCCTCCGGCAAAGAAGCTGGAGGTGAGGCCAGCTTATTGCTCTACTTCTTGTATGATACCCTTTTCCTTCAAAAATGCTTCTTCCGCCTCTAAAATCATAATAATGGCATCACGCTGGACGTATCTCCCGGCTTCGGCCAGACGGCGCTCGACGAAACGGAGCATTTCTTCAAAGTCGATGATTTGAATGTCTTGATCACTCACGATGAACTCCCCCTTTTTTTACCTGCCCTCTATTGTACATGAATGGGTCACTTCTTCCAACTCCACCGCTTTCGTCTGATCGGCGCCAGCAGATAGGCGCTCCAGAGGACGAGCAGCAGGCTCAGGACGAGGTAGACCGACGAGAAAAAGAGCCAAGGCGTAAAGTCAAAGCCGATCTGGACGAAGACGCCCTCACCCAGGATCGAAAACAGGACAATGATCGGATTGGTGCCCGCCAAATACTGCATGTGCGGCTTACTCCAGACCTCGGCCGAAAGCGACTTGTCCGGACTCAACTGAACCAGCATCTCTCCCACGAAATAAAAAATCAGGCCCGTTCCCACGACGAAGAAAAAGGCGATGCCATAGGCGATGACGGTGCTGACGGCCGTTCGTTTGATCCAGGTCGAGCAGAATAAGCCCAGCGTGCCGAGAAACAGGATATTGACCGCGAAAAACAGCGACAGCTTGAGCAATTGCCCCGGCGAGACGCTGCCGTACAGCATCACCATGCTGTAGAGTGGCATGGAGGCGACGAGCAAGAGAGAGGTAAAAGCCAGCGAAGTAAACAGCTTGCTCCAGACGATGGACCTCGGCGACAGTTGTGTGGTCAAGAGGATGTTCAGCGTCTGCCGCTCCCGCTCCCCGCTGATCGCACCGGCGGTCAGCGCGGGCGCGAAGAAACAGATCATCGCGTAATGGATCGTGGCCGAGATAATGAACAGATCTTTGCTTTGGCCGAGATGATCCGCCTTGATCGGATTGACGATTAAAAAGCCGAGCGGGATGCCGCCCATGATTACGAGGAACAGGGCCAGTGTCCAAAATGCCTTTTTCGACCGGAAGCGCTCCCGCAGTTCTTTGACGATAATGGGATTGGTGAAAGAGCTTTTCACAATTTAGCCACCCCTTCCGTAATGGCAAGGAAGACGGCTTCCAGATTTTCGCTGGACTCGCCGAAGTAGGAAACGGCGACGCCCGCCCCGATCAGATCACGCAGCAGCGCCGCTTTCTCCTCATCCGTCCCGATGAAACGGAAGCGAAACCCGTCCATCTGTTCCTCCAGATCCTCGACGTACAGATTTTCCGACAGGAGGACGGCGGCCCGGTGGTGATTGCTAAGCGTCCTGACCATCATCAGCGTGACGCCGCTGGCTCGGACGCTGACCTCATCGATGTCGCCGCAGGCGATCAACCGGCCTTTTTCGATGATGCCGATCTCGTCGCACAACTCGGCCAGCTCCGGCAAGATATGTGAGCTGATCAAAATCGTTTTTTTCATGCCGCGTAGCTGCTTCAGAATCTCCCTCAGCTCGATTCGTGCCCGCGGATCCAGTCCCGATGCCGGTTCGTCCAGGATCAGGACCTGCGGGTCGTGAATCAGGCAGCGGGCGAGACTGAGACGCTGCTGCATCCCCCGCGACAGGGAATCGACATATGATTCCGCTTTGTCGGACAGATTGACCAGCTCGAGCAGGTCGGCGATCAGGCTCTTGCGCCTGGACGACGGAATCTTGTAGGCACCGGCGTAAAAATCCAGGTACTCCACAGCGGTCAAATTGTCATAAACACCGAAAAAGTCCGGCATGTAGCCCAGCGACTGACGCACAGCGGCCGGCTCCTTGCGCACGTCGTAGCCGCTGACGTAGGCTTCTCCCTCAGTCGGCTCCAACAAGGTGGCCAGGATCATCATCGTGGTCGATTTTCCCGCTCCATTGGGGCCGATAAAGCCAAACACTTTCCCCTGCTCGATGCGCAGCTGGAGATCGACCAGGGCATGCAGCTTCCCGTAGCTTTTACTGAGATGGATGGTTTCAATCATCGAGTCCGCGCTCCTTTCCCTCCACCTGGAAATACGGCATGGAAAATGCCAGTCGCTCTTCGCCCGGATGGGACAGGCGGATCTGGATCGCACCTTCCGGCGTCAGGTATTCGCGCAGCTCTTCTCCCAGCACCAGCCGCTTCTCCCGATCCAGCGTCTTCCACTTCCCGCTCTTTTGGTGGAAAACTTCTTTGACAAAGGGGCGGTACATGCTGTGATCAAGCGGCACGACGATCCGCTCGGCCACATTGATCGCTTGCCCCAGTTCGAGCGAAAACGTCACACTGCCCTTGGAGATTTCCCACAGACCCGACGGATTGACGTCGAGATCTCCTTTTGTCTCCAGGATATTGACGCGCAGCATGCCATAGGGGAAGGTAATCTTTCCGCTTCGATCCGGCTTCAGCTCGATATTTTGGCTGATGACGTTGTAATAATGGGACCGGTGCGGCAATTTTGCCGTCACCAGGGAGAGCGGGTCCCGATTGATCCCGATCACCCTCACCGTATCGGCCGATCCGTACGTAAGGACGGCATCCTGCAGCCGCATCAGCCTCTGCTCCGGCGTCTCTTCCCCCTCTATATACGGCTGGCGCGGCGTATAGAGCGATTCCAGCTTGACCTCTACGCTCTTTTTCTCCCCTTTTTGCAGACTCCCGATGGGGATGCGCTGCAATCCGATCTGCACATACGTCTGATCAAAAGAATAAGAGCTGTTGTTTTGAATCACGCCGCGCATCCGGTCACCCTCGACATGCAGATCCACATCCATCTTCCCGGCATGTTGCACCAGACCAAAAGCAGACACCTGGCGAGGCGTCAAGTAAGGCACTTCTTGAAAAGCAAGGATGCTCCCGTCGTCTTCTTTGGCGGTCAACCTCGTGCCATCCAGCTCGTAATCATTGCGCCCGACCATCAACGGCAGCGCGATGGCACCCGGTTTCGTCTCCAGCAGGAGCTCTCCTCCGCTCACGGCGAGAACGGTGGAAGCGGTCATCGCTTGTGCGGTGTCTTTGTCCAGCAAGTGGATCCGGGTGACGGCGTAGCTCACGTTTTCCGCGACGACCAGCGGCTTGCCGAGAACGAATACACCGGTGCCCAGCAGGACTGCCGCCGCCGGAATCATTCCCCACGCCCACGGCCGTTTGTCTTTGCGGCGCAAAACCAGATAGAGAGCAGGAGCCACGAGCAGCACGTATCCTCCCCAGATGCCGGCCATAACCCAGGGATTGGGCGTCTGTACCCCCGGTATCTGCCGGCTCAACTCCAGCAGGGGCCTGCCCAGTTGGTCGAAGTAGATAGTGTTGTTGACCTTCTCCAGAATGCCGTGCCGCTGAAAGACACTTTGCCACAACTGTCCATTGTATTGCCAAGAGGCCATCGGTTCTTGGGTGACGTCATAGTTAACGAACAAGAAATACCCCTCGCCCGATTTTTGGGCGAAAAACAGCGGCAATTGATCGCTGTAAACGGGGATGCTCCATTGCGGCGTGATTTTATCTGTCAAATAGGGCCGCAAACCTTTCTCCGCTTGCACCTGGCCGCCTAGCCTGAGATTGGGCGGCAGGAGCTCGGCGAAGCGGCTGACCGCGCTCTCCTGGCCGGGCCCGGCGGAAAGGATCACGATGCCTCCTGTTTTGACCCAGAGCTTGATGGCCGCGAGCTGATCGTCTGTCAGGGCGGTTACGTCTTTCCCGCCCAGCGCCAGCATGTTGAGATTGCGATAGAGCCACGGTTCTGTCGGCAAGGATTCCTGTTTGACATGCTGAACCAGATAAGGGGCTCGGTATCTCGCATGAGACTGGTTCATGCTCAAAAAGTGATACGCATTGTCCGACTCATGCAAGACACCGACGAGAATACCGTCTCGGGGATAGGACAAGCGGATTTTTTCGCTTTTGACGGTCCGCTCTCCCTCCAGCAGTCGCAGCCGCAAGTCATTCATCATCATCTCAACCGGGAGCTCAAACGAGACCTGTTTCGTCTCTCCTTCCTCCAGGGTCAAGGGTTGTTTGAGACTGGCTTTCCGCGGCTGCATCTGATTCCTGTCGGTCCCCAGCTCCACATAGCCGGAGAAAGGCTGGCCGCGGCTCGTCACTTTTACATCCAGCCGCATCCACGAATCGTATTTGATGATTCCATCCATCGGCTGATCAATCTGTATGTCATACGTTCCCTCGGCGGCGGCTGCCGAGGGCATCGCCCCCGCGCATAAGACCGCCAAGGCAAGCAGCCATTTCCATCTCATTCTCTCTCCTCCGCTCGTCATCGAGAAGCCGTAGATATAGTCACGCTCTTTTCCCCTTTTTTCTTCTGGGCCAGCAGCACATGCTGGCGATCGCTGGACCAGTGGGCCCTGAGCATGTCGCCCTCGCCCAATCTGCGGATCGGGACCGGTTTGGCTTCAAACGGGGACTGCCCGATTTGCACCTGCTTGATCCCGCCCTCTGCCACGGCGTAGGTAAGCTGCTCGACACCGCTCCACGATGGCCAGCTCCCCGCTTCTACTTCCGTGACCTCGCCCGTCCGTACTTCCAGCACGTTCACATGATCTTTTTTGACAAAAGCCAGCAGCCTTCCATCCGGCGACCATTCCGGCTGTGTCCCTTCGACCAGCTTCCAGTCCTGCATCGCCACCGTGCTGCTCACCCAGATTTCCTCCGCTCCATCGCTCGTCCTGCGGGTATAGGCGATGCTTTCGTCATTCTGCGACCAACTGGGGGCGCCGTAGGAGACCCCGCGTTCTTCCCGCAGGAGCCTTTTGCTTACGGGTCTGTCCTTGGTCGCCAGCTCTACTACCCATATCCGGGAGAAGCCCTCTATCTGTTCCGTCACGGCCAGCTGCTTTCCGCGATTGGACCACGACACAGCCGTATACAAGCCGCCCGATGCCGGAAGAACCAGTGTCTCATTTGCTTTTCTATCCTTTAGTGACCGGATCTTGAGCTGGGTATGGCCCGCCGCATAGACAATCATCGAGCCGTCCGGATTGATGTCGACTGCCTGCTCCAGCCCCTCGTCGCCTGCGATGAGGGCATGCTGCTGGACGGCGGGCTCATCATGCGTCCAAACGCCCAGGCCGATGGCCAGCGCGAGGAGCAGCGCACTCCCCCCGGAAATCAGCCAGAGGCGAAGGCGCTTTTGCTTGATCTGCCTGTTTTGCAGCTTCTGTCTCTCCCGCTGCTGCTCCTCCATGCGCTGCAGCAGCTGTTTTTTCAGTTTTGCCTTCAGTATGTAATTGACCGGCACTGCGCGCCGCATCTGTTGCAGATGGGAAAGCAGCTGAGCAATGGTACCATCGTCCGGACCGCCATTGGGGAAGCGTTCTTGGTCTCTCATTCGACGTCTCCCCTTTCGTACATCTTCTTGAGTTGATGCAAAGCGCGATAGGAGATCATTTTTACGCTGGACTCGGTTTTCCCCAATACTTCTGCCACTTGTACGATTTTCAGATCGGCAAAATAGCGCAGGGTCAGGACATCGCGCTGATCCTGCGTCAACAGCTCCAGCCGGTCGCGCAAAATGCTGATTTCCTCATTCGTCAGCGTCTGAAGCTCCGGCTGCCAGGTATCGTCTGCTTCGCCGCCCAAGAAAACCTCCTGATCAACAGGAAATTCCCGGTTTTTTCGCATGAAGTCCACATAGGTATTGTGGGCAATACGAAAAATCCAGGACGCAAAGGGACTGGTTCTGCTGTATTGTTCAAATTTTTCAAGCGCTTTTAAAAAAACTGTCGTCGTCAAGTCATCGGCATCCCAAGAATTGCGAACCCGGCACCGGAGATAGCGGTTTACCCGGTCAAAATACTCATCGTAGAGCTCGCTGAAGTCACGCGCTTCGAAGTAGGAATTCGATGACTCGGAGGACGGATCAGCATTGCGTTTCATCGCCATTTCCATCACTGTACCATCACCTGCTGCGCATGGCAGATCCGGCGATCCTGCATACCTGCATGGGCTCGGCAGAGCGGAGCAGGTAGATGCGAAGCCGAATTGACAGCCAGAGGCTTTCCCCCTTTTGTACTACATCAAAGTACTACGATTCAGATGGGCAAAATGTTACAGTTTTGGCGATAAATCTTTGTAAAAAAACGTAAAAAATGATAACTACACACCAAGCGCCCTCTCCAGCTCTTCCTGAATGTCCTCGACGGCTTCGATCCCGACCGACAGACGAACCAGGCCCATCGTAATCCCGCTGGTGGTCCGCTGCTCCTCCGACAGGGCCCGGTGCGACGTGGTCACCGGATGGGACAGACTCGTCTCCACGCCAGCCAAGGAAGGAGCCAGCTTGATCCACCGGAACGCCCGGTAGAAATCATAAATCTTGCTCTCGTCCGCAAGTTGAAAGGAGACCATCGCCCCCTGCTTGGGCCGGGTGAAAAAAGAGGTATCCGCCGCGTCCGGATAGTAAGTTTTCAGAACGGCCGGGTGATTTTTCAGAAACTCGGCGATACGGCTGGCGTTGTCGCATTGTTTTTCCATGCGGAGCGCCAGCGTTTTCAAGCCCCTGGCCGTCAGCCACGCTTCAAAAGGACTGAGAGAGGCGCCATAGCCAGTGACGACCTCACGCGCCCGCGCGATCAGCTCGTTTTTCCCGACCAAGACCCCTGCCGTCACATCGCTGTGGCCGCCGATGTACTTCGTCGCAGAGTGGACGATCAGGTCAGCGCCATACTGGGCGGGCTGAACCAGATACGGGGTGGCAAACGTATTGTCGATCATCACGGTCAGGCCGTAGTTCTTCGCCTGGGCAATCCAATAGGGCATGTCCGCTACGGTCAGCAGCGGATTCGTGATGGTTTCCATGAAAAACAGCTTGGTATTGGAGCGAATATGCTTGTCCAGGGAATCCAGGCGGCTGAGGTCGATGCACTCAGCGGTGATGCCGAGTCGGGACAGTTCGTTGAACAACAGGCTGTATGTCCCTCCGTAGATCTCATGGGAGGCCAGCACGTGATCCCCCGGTCCCAGGACAGACAGCAGCCCGCCCATAATGGCCCCCATCCCCGATGCGGCACTCACTCCTGCCTCCGCCCCCTCCAAACGGGCTACGGCATCGGCAAGCTCATGCTGATTGGGATTTCCATTACGGGTATATAGGTACTCCCCTTCCCCCGCATAGTACCGTTCGATATCCTCTAAACTGGAAAAAGCGAAGACAGATGTCTGATAAATTGGCCTTGCTTTTCCTTTGACCTGTCTCAGTGGTTCATGTCCTAGATGTACGGTTTTTGTTTCAAAGCGATCTGCCACGCTTATCCCTCCAATGTCACATTTCCTCACATTATAACACGCACATTCCGTATTTCGCCAAGTCCCCGATTGCATGAAAAATCCCCTCCGGGATCCATGCAGGCTGCTGTTGTGCAGCGGCTTTTCGCATGGATCCCAAAGGGGAATCTTTGGAGTTACACCGTAACGGAATCTACCAGTGCATTCGAAGTGATGCCGAGGAAATCATACGCTTCTTTTTTCATGACTTGCGGATCGTCGTTCCAGAAGCTCTTTTGGACTTCGGAAATGCCGGATGAACGAGCGATCCGGTCCATTTGCATCTTCATAATGACACTGCAGCAGAGTACGGCGCATTTGGCCAGCTTGGGAAAAATCTCTTTTTGCGTTTGCTCCCAGATCTCGTTTACCTCTGGTTTAAACACGATGGGCTTCCCATTCACCATCATGCCGCGGTTGTCGATCAGCAGGTTGACTTCGCCGTTGTTAAACTTGGAAACGGCGTTCAAAATCATGTCTTTTGCCTTTTTGGAATCCTCGACAGACAAGTCATCGCTGACTCTCCAAGAGACAACCTTTTTTGCACTGTCCACATTCAATGTAAATTTTTTCTCGAATGACAAGTTGTTCACTCTCCAAGATGATGTATTTTCCAGGATTTGGTTAGAACCAGGAAGCCAGCATTTCGTTGAGCACATGGATGGTGTAGCGCACCTGATGATGTTCTGCTTCTTTCAACTCGCTCTCGGACATATCCGAGATGTAGTCGTAGACATCACTGTGCTCCTCATCCGCCTCCGTGTGAACTTCCCAGTATTCGGCGTGATCCTTCTCCTCCAGATAATGCGTCTCATACACGTCGTGAGAAACATCTGGAAAATGATCCCAGCGCAGTTTCAGCAGGTCCCTTCACTCCCTACATTTATTGGTCAGTGATTCGTTTCTTGGAAAAACTGTCCGCCAGATGGAATCACCCCCACACTCTATGTCATCGTTACAACGAGAAGAATTTTAAGTATAAATTACCCATATTTTTCGTTGTCGTTTCAGTTTCCAGCCATTCCTCAACTTTTCCATTATTCTTCCGCATTTTGACGAGATAGAAAGTTGTATTATAATGTTTGATGTGATTTCGATAGATCGAGAAAGAAAGGATCGATGCCAACCATGAAGAAATCCGTACTGGCGCTCTTCACGATTGTGCTTTCCGTGGGCCTGCTTTTTGGCTGCAGCTCTGCCAATACTGACATTTCGTCTCCGGAAAACACGAATAACCAGCCGAACCAAGTGAAACCAAAGGAAGAGGATAAAACACCTGCACAGCCAGCTCCTCCGGGTAAATACACCGCGTATCCGCCGATGACGATCGATACGAACAAGCAATACACGGCGAAGATTTCGACGACGCTCGGGGATATTACAATTGAGCTGTTCGCCAAGGACGCGCCGAAGACCGTCAACAACTTCGTCTTCCTGGCGAAGGACAAGTTCTACGAAAATATCAGCTTTCACCGCGTGATCAAAGGCTTCATGATCCAAACCGGCGACCCCAAAGGCGATGGAACCGGTGGACCTGGCTACAATTTTGAGGATGAATTGAACAACGGCCATAAGTACGAGGCTGGAGTTGTCGCGATGGCAAACGCCGGCCCGAATACAAACGGCAGCCAATTCTTCATCGGATCCGGGAAAGACGTGGAAGGCCTGAACCACACGCCGGACTACACCATTTTTGGGAAAGTGGTAAGCGGCATGGATGTCGTCGAAAAGATCTCTTCTGTCAAAGTGAAGAAAAACCCGGTGATCAATGAACTCAGCGTTCCGGAAGAGCCGGTGACGATCAAATCGATCACCATTGAGGAAAAGTAAAATAGCCAAAGAGCCGTCGGAGACCCCGGCGGCTTTTTCATGCACAAGCAGGGCTTGGCAAAACTAGCAAATGGTGCAATGGAACCAATCTCCTATTGCTCCCCTTCCAATTGGCAGGTAAACTGGCACATGACCGATTCGCTTCCGCGCCGTAACAGGAAAAGCGAAAAGGAGTGATTTGTTCGTGCTGACACGGAAAGCGCAGATGCGCTTTTTCTTCTTTACTAACAGCCTGCTGTTTCTTTTGTTTTGCTTGCTGGTCACCCCTACCAAGGCTTCCGCTCCGGCGATGATCCTGTGGGGGCCCCTTCTCCCGACATCCGAGTCGAAGAAGGCGGCCGACGTGACAAAACTGCAAGCTTCGATCGGACGAGAACGAACATCAGCCATCCAAGCATCAACCATCCATAAGGACAGAGCGGCTGTGCAAGTGAGCCGCAATGAACAGCGCACCGCCGTTCGGAGCGGCAAAGCGAGGATTTCGAAACGGGATATCGAATTGTTATCCCGGTTGGTTTACGCGGAAGGTCGGGGCGAGCCCTACGAGGGACAAGTGGCAATCGCCGCTGTCGTCTTAAATCGTGTGGAGTCTCCACAATTCCCGAATACGGTACCGGGCGTCATTTTTGCCCGAAATGCGTTTTCACCGGTTCAGGACGGTCAACTGTCCCATCGGACAAATGATACCGCTCGAAAAGCGGTGATGGATGCGATCAACGGCAAGGATCCTTCAGGGGGAGCACTGTACTTTTTCAATCCGAAAACAGCTACATCCGATTGGATCTGGTCGCGGAAGCAGACGCTTCGCATCGCGAACCACGTATTTGCCCATTAAGCCGTCCATCATTTTTGTAAAGAAAAATTTAATATTACTTTATTTTTATTTTATCTACTGTTAACTTTTCTTTGTTACAGTGATTACGTAAGCACTTTTCAACGCAATGAGAAAAGTATCGGATATTCCTCGGAATATTGTCGCAGTACGCATGAGTAGGTTAAGACAAGATCTAGTTATGCTTACTGCGAAAATGACTGGCGACGCCATTCATTGCTTTGGGTGAGAGCAAAGCAATTTTTGGCAGCTACTCGACATTTTTCTCAATTGCCCCCAAACCTTGGCATTCCCTCGTGGAATGTCCTTTTTTTTATCTTTTGCGCCCAGCTCTCTTGCCGTTCATGGTCAATGACCGGGATACCTGCTACAATGAATGGCATGGAAAGGAGGTTGTCCGCATGCGTTTGTACAGTCAAATGACCTTAGCCGAGCTGCAGGAAGAGATGGAGCGTTTGCGCATCCTGATCGAAGAACAAAAAAACCGGGGTGACTCCTCCCAGCTTGCGATCTATCAGCAGAAATTTTTTATGGCGAAATCGTATTACGTGGGTACCGATGAGTTCCGCATCGGCGGCACCTATCGGGTCTTCCAACACGATCAGCCCTTCACGATTGAATATTTCAACGGCGTATTTGCCTGGGGACGGTTCCCCGATTCCGCTGAGGCGGTCGGTTACCCGGTTGGCATGCTGGAATTATGGATCGAAACCAGAAAGTGAGTAGAGAATATCATGGATATGACCAACCTCATGCTGTTAGGCCTGCTTGCACTGGGAATTCTGGGAAACAACACGGCTGTCTCGATAGCTGTGGCCATCCTGCTTCTGCTGCGGCTGCTCCACCTCGATAGAGCGGTTCCGTACCTGGAGCAGCACGGGCTGCAGATCGGGATCATCGTCCTGACCATCGGCGTGCTTGCCCCGCTGGCCAGCGGAAAAATTACGCCGCAGACGATTATTTCGATCTTCACCCAATGGCAGTCGGTGCTCGCGGTCGCGATCGGCATTTTCGTCGCCTATCTGGGCGGCAAAGGAGTTGGCTTTATGTCTGCCAACCCCCTCGTGGTTACTGGAATCCTGCTCGGAACGATTATCGGCGTTACCTTTTTCCGGGGCGTGCCCGTCGGCCCCTTGATTGCCGCCGGGATGCTGGCTCTCTTTTCTCAGTTTCTACCGAAGTAGTTACGCCCATCTCTCTTTGGTGCGCAGGCCGTAAGCGATGATTTGCTCCGGGCTTACCAAGCGATATCCCTGCTGATCCCGGTAATCGATCAGCAAGGAATCACTGCCGATATAACCCGCCGTCTCGGCGTCCAGCAATAGGACGATCCCTCCCAGTTCCGTGATCATATCGCCGGGGGCCGGATCATCCCAGAACAGTCCGTATTCCACATTCATGCCGCAACCCCCTACCAGTTCGCCATTGATGCGCAGGGCTTGGGCATGCTCGCTTGCTTCTTGTTCCAGACGGATCAGTGCCGCCTCGGTAGCTGTCATTTTCATCTTTTCTTCTCCCCTTTCTTCGGTCTCGGTCGTCATTTGGATGCATCAACCTTTCAGGGTAAGCATAGAATGGTTGAAAGGCTTTACGGAAGGGACGATCACATATGTACATTTACGAACAGGATGGCAAGTATATAGCGGAAACGGAATATCTGTCCGAGCGTGTCATGAAATACGGAGAAACCTGGGAAGAGGCGAAAGAGAAGCTGCTCGTCCGTCTTCTCGTATTGGAAATGATCGGGTAAAGCAGGTCGACAAGAGGCCTGCTTTTCTTCGTGTCAGACCCCAGCAACCTCCCCCGCAACCGGAATGGGCATGGAACTCCCTTTTCGGGGCACATAATAAGTTTGCCCTGCCGTCAGGCAAACCGCGAAGAATAAGGGAGGCTCGACACTGTTGAAACCGATCATCACCAAAGATCGCGAACTGGTAGCGGAGATTCGCCGTCTCACCAACCGGGCGAATCGCAACAACCTCACACGCACCCGTGCCTATCTGGCCTTTTTTCAAAAGCATCCCGAGGTTCACTGGGCACTCCTGGCCCATCTCGTCTCCCGCAACGGCGGATGGAATATGACCGACCTGAAGGGCGAATGGCTTCCCCGCGTGATGGAGCCAAAACAGATTGAGGATTATTTCTGGTTTCTCGAGAGATGCAACTGGCTTATCTTCCACGACGCCTATGCCCAATTGCTCCTGTATGAACAGATGAAGACGACCGGTCAGGATATGACCCCGCTGCTCTCCCATTTAGGCGTCTCGGCTTTTTTGGCGCCGATCTGGAAATCGTTTCTCCTGGAGCGTGACAGCGTGCGGCTGACGCGCGCGCTGATCGTCAACGAGCAGCAGTACATCGAGCAAAGAGTCGTGGACAAGCCCTTTGCCCAGGAAAAGATCTTTGA